>JBJDXD010000103.1:0-33975 GCA_051866495.1 Phascolarctobacterium sp.
CAGCTTGCTTGCAGGTGCATACATGACGAGAATCACCAAGGTAACCACAGGGGCATACATGCGAATGTTTATCGGGACAATATGAAAGCCTTGGGCATAAGCTCAGACGGCTCAGACTGGTCAAGGGGTACAGCATGAAGGGCCTAGCCAAGCGATGCGGCATCACCTGGAACACCATCTCTGCGCTGGAGCGTGGTCAGAACGTGTATGAACTCGCCACACTTAAGTCATTGGCCAGTGCGCTGGGCGTGGATTTGGCAGTTTTTACCGATGCGCACAACATGCCGGAAAGCACGCTTGGTGAGAAGATTGAGAAGGCTCGCCTGCTCCATGGCCACACTAGGAAGGAAGCCATGGCCGCCATTGGCATCAGTAACCATACATATATGAGTGTGATATTTGGTCGAAGGCAGCCATCCAAGAAGACTGTGGCTAAGATAATGGAATACATAAAATAAAAGAAGCCCCCACGTTATCGTGGGGTTTCTTTGTTAATATTGGTTTGTTTCAAACGCCTTTATGTCGGTAATTTTTTGCCCGTTGCTGGTTACTCTAAGTCTAGCAACAACGCCAGTATTATATCGAACATTGAATTGCAGCCTACAACCATTTTGACCAAAGAACGAAGCATTGATTGAGTCTGGGTTATACTCTTTAATCTGTGGCATTCTAGCAAAAGTTTGCTGTATAACATCATAAACAATTCCAACAGATTCACGATCACCGGTTACATGCTTCATCAACTCAGTAATAGCTACTTCCCTTTCTTTATCTTGTTTTGCATACTCTTGTTCATGAATTTGCTTGATATTAAGCTCAGGTTTAAATGCTTCTTGAAATGTAGTCTTTTTATTATTTTTTAGATTATAAAGTTCACGCTCTCCATCGTAATCAGTCATAGATACCATAACTCGTTCAATTTCATTATTTCTAAGATAAACCTTACCTTCTCCATATCTGTGCCTTATAGAATAAACATCAACAAGCTTGTCATTTAGCGCATTGATTACAATGTCACTTTTATAATCTTTGTTTCTCTTGACTTCAAGAGTATCTAATCCAAGTTCTTTTAAAAATTTAATGTGAGCGTCAGGGATAGTCATGATACCATCTTCAATTTTGATAGCAACTTTAGGTTCCGCCTTAGGCTTATCACCGCCACATCCAGCAAGGACCAAAACGCTCGTTAAAACACATAATAAAACCAATAGTTTTTTCATTTGGAGCATCTCCTTTATTAGGTTGTCACGAACATTATATAGCTATTCTAGTTTTTCTGCAATAAAAACAAGGGAGCCATTGCGGCTCCCTTTAACTATTTAGCGATATAAGCCACCAGCGCGGCTCCAGCCACAAACATCCATGTGTCCCGCTGCCTTCGCAGTCTCTTTTCCCTATTGGCTTGTTGCTTACGCTCAGCGTCAATTTTCTTTTCCAAACTCGTTAATGAGTTCAGCGTTTCTTCCTGCAAGCTCTTGACACTCTTTAAGGATAACTTCGCACTCGCCAATTCCTGCTTGGAGAGCTGTAGCTCGCTTTTGGCTATTGTCAACTGCTCCACCAGCTCGGTCGAGGGCGTTTTCAGCAGCGCTAATTTCTGCTCCAGCTCGGCTAATTTGAGCACTAGCTTGTCGTTGTTGCTCTTTAATAGCTCCAATTTCTCGGTCGGTACTACTTTGTAGCCCGTTGGTACCTGCTCCACCGGCACAGCCGACATACAGGGTAAAGCAAAGCAGAATAAGGCAGAAACAAGCATACACACGGTAAAGCACCTTCTGATCAATATCATACATCCAGCACACTCCAATCAATATCATGGTCTGCCAAATAATCATAGGTGCGGTCAGCGCGGTTGGCATAGCCTTGGCGGTACTGCTCACCAACATCCGCAGCCTTCCAGTACTGCTCGCGGAACACATCACGAAGCTTGGCTAAGCTATTTACATCATACCCCCAGTCACGGCGGTTCCGGACGAATATCTTGACCACATTTGTAGATGTCGGGCACCAGATACCGGCATAGATGACACACTTGCTGTCTACAATCAAGGGCATCAGCGCATCAGCATATACCAAGCAGTCATATGCCAAGATTTCACGCTGTGCGTGCTGGCCTTGTGGTGACGACAGCACATGCTTCAATTCGTACAACTCACCGGCATCAACAATATCCTGATAGCTTCGGCCCATAAATTTTCTGCCGGCATCTATCCAGGATAACAGATTATCACCGCGTTTGCCCTCCCATTGGCTCACGCCCATGGACGGGTAGTTACCGGCAGTGCTGCAGCTTACAGAGTCAAAACCGCCCTCAACGCCGGTGGCGATAATACCATCGGCTATTTCTTTAGCTAGTAGATGACGTAAATCCATTACTTATCGCCTCCGGTAATCTTAAACATACGGCACTCAATAGCTTTGTTGCCAAGCTGAACAAGCACCAGCGCCACAACGGTCAAGCAGAACGGCTCATAGATGCCCCATGCTACGTTTTTAATAGCAAGGTATAGTGATACCCCTGCCCACAGGATAAACGCAGCCACAGCAGTAAATCTGCCCACGCTGATGGTGTTTTCGTCCCTTTTGAGCATATTTAGAAACTTACGCATGATTTACACCTCCGTAGAATGGTTTGGCAGCTCTCTGAGCTGTCGCATAAGGTTGTCGATAACACCATTTTCGCCAAGCTCCTCGTATGATTTGTAGCATGCCTCAATACTCTCCATGGCGTAAATCGGTATCCACCCTTTATCCGAGTAATGATTGTAGGCTTGGATAATACGGTCACGAAGCAAGGCCTGCATGCCCTCTTTAAGGGCATCATTCTCACGTTTTTTTGCTCGGAGCATGGTCCACAGTAAAGTGATGATAGCACCAGCAAGCGCATTAAAGATTTGGCCAAGAAATTTGTCTAAAAAGATTTCCAAAATATCCCTCCCCTGCTCCTATAATGATGTAAAAGGAGCGTGATAAATAATGAAATTACCCAATGGATTTGGAAGTGTAACCAAGAGAACTGATGGCAATAGGCGCAACCCTTACATAGTCCGTAAAACCATCCAAGGCAAGCAAACTATTATAGGCAGCTTCGCAACCTATGCCGAAGCTATAGCTTATTTGGTTGAGTACAATAAAAACCCTTATATCTATTCGCCAAGCCAGATAACCTTTGCTGAGATATATCATCTTATGGCTGCAGAGCGTTACCCAAAGCTCGCAGCATCAACACGTAATAATTACAAAGCTGCCTTTAACCATTGCTCTGAACTGGCCGATAAGCCCTTTGTGCAGTTGCGCATCAGCGACCTACAAGGATGCATCAAGGCTGTATCAGCCAAGGGTGTTGGCTACGCCACACAGAAAAAGGTGCGCCAGCTCCTGCATCATATCTACAGCTATGCCGTCAAGTATGAGTTTATCCCAGCATCAGCAGACATCACACGGTATATTGACCTTGACAAGCACAAGGCCAAGTATACCAAAAATCCCTTTAACACAAGGCAGCTTAATAGAGTACGGGCCCTAATTAACACTGACAATGAGCTTGCTAAATGGGCTATGTGTGTAGTGATGATGTGTTACTGTGGTACACGGCCAAGCGAGTTTATTGCCATCCAAAAACAGGATGTTAAGCTACGGCAACGCTATTTTGTAGTCAGGGACAGCAAAACTGAAGCTGGGCGTAACAGGCTTGTCCCAATCAGCCGTAAAACGCTGCCATACTTTGAGTATTGGATGTCACAAAATGGTAAGGCCTTGATTGTTGATGAGGAAGGCAACCAGCTCAACTACCACCGCTTTCGCAGTCGATTTGATAAGGTTATGAAGGCCAGCAAGTGCAAGCACACGCCACATGAATGCCGTCATACATGCGCAACGTGGCTCGATAATAAAGGAGCAAACGAAGTCGCTACCAAAAAGATACTGGGTCACGCCTGCCAAGGGATAACTAAAAGCGTCTATACTCACAAAGGCCTGCGCGAGCTTAAAAAGGCTATTGATTTGCTATAGCCATGGCACTAACACGGTACTAATTTAATCATCTTTAATCCTTGCACCATGCTAAGTTATCGCATTTATTGCGGTACTAACATGGCGCAAGGAAAATTTGATGTTAAAAAGTGCCCAAAAGCCGCTCTGTGACTGGCTTACCAAGCAATTTGCTCTACAGCATCTTTATCAGTGCAGACCAAAACTTGCTCTTTAAGATTGCGGTACTTGATGTGCAAAGTGTTACTACGGATGGCCACAGCTGCGATAACTCCACGCAGGTCATCAGCAGTTACGGTTACATTAGTATTGTCAGCTAGAGTCCAAATAATGCTTGCACCCTCGCCCATAGTATCAAGAGCGATAATTGCGGCGTTGATGCGGTCACGAGCTTTATCATCGTAGTCATATTTGTTACCATCGTAATCGATAGGCTCTACCTCGGCCGCATCACGGGACCATTTAAGCTGTTGTACTTTATCGGCCTTGGCTTCGTCCAAAGTCTTTTCGGGAGCGGTTAAAGTAGCTCCCTCAGGCAATGGCCCCAGCTCTTTCATTTCGTGCGCAGGAGCGCCATATTTGTCCTCAGAAAGCCAGTATTTTTGCTTGCGATGGTCCTCTACCATATCCCAGTTTTCACTATTCCAGACAGCCGCATAGCCTTCTTGGTTGGGCGGTTCGATGTCAGTAGCATTCGCTGGCATAAGGTAGACATCTTTGCCTTGTAACTTGGACTCCATAGGGTCTAGCATGGCGGTTTCAGTTACTTTGTATTCTTTTGTCTTAGGGTCGTATTTGTAGATTTTCATGTTATCATCCTTTCTTTTTTTGATTTCGAGCTACAGCGGGGAATATAGTGGAAGCTGGCGCTCCAAATATTACTGGTAGATTCCAAACTAATTGCATAAGTTCTGGTATTTGTGATGGCGCATTTAGTGTTCAGAGTCCAATAGCGTATTTGCAAGCATCGGCAAGTGGTTATTATGTATTTCAACATGACTTTGACGCGTCTCGTTGCTCCTCGATATATGGCGCAAATACAACAGTACAACCAGCCAGCATTACCATAGTGATGATTATTAAATATTAACAGCGGGGAATAAGATTAGCGCTGGACTACCTAATATTACTGCAAATCACGAACAAATTAATGCTATAAAAAGAGATAAAACATTAGGTGAAATAACAAGTGGTGCATTTACTATTGAAGCTTCATATTACAGTACCGTTGATGGTAGCTCTAGTTTATCCTACGGATTTAATAGGCTCAGATTTAACGCGTCTAACTCTAATCCAATTTACGGAAATTCTGATACAGTACAGCCTCAAGCTATGACTACAAAATACTTTATTAAATATTAAAGGTACAGCGGGGAATTACTTAGAAGCGGGCCTACCTAACATTATCGGTACTTGGGCACCTAAGCTGCATAGTGGTAGTGCAACATATACTCCTCAAACGCTTCTAAATTCAACATCTGGAGCATTTTATTCTTCAAAAGTTGTTTCTCCAGCTGGCTACTTTTCTTTATCGACAACCACGTCGACTGCCGATAGCCTTTTGACCTTTGATGCATCACGCGTCAATTCATCTTACGGAAACGCGGATACAGTGCAACCATTAAGCATTTCTGTGACTTTCTTGATAAAACACTAAACAGCGGGGAATAAGCTAGAAGCAGGGTTACCAAATGTTACAGGCTTAGTATATTCAGGAGATTGGGGTTCATGGAATAACCCAACTGGCGGGCTAGATAACAGCGCTTTATACTATCCTTATAACTCTTATGTGCATGGTCCATCTAGTAATGGAGCGACTTGGAAGAATAATGGTGTTGCTATTGACGCATCTCGCTCGTCTTCTATTTATGGTAGCTCTGATACCGTACAGCCTCCTGCGTTGAGCATGATTTTTGCGATAAAATATTAATATTTTATTAGCATAGTGACTGTAATTGATGCCGGCTGGACACATTCTGATGCTCCGTAAATTGGGTTATAAAGTGAAGCGTTAAAGCTCATTGTTGCACCGATTATATCAGATGTATACGAAGAGCTTGGTGCTATAGTACCAAGCTTAGTGTTTGTGTCAGTAGCTTTAAATGCTCCATGAGTTAGGGTAGTTCTATAACCCCAATCTCCATATGAATGTCCACTGTTCGTAGCAGGATGTTGACCCTCAATATTAGGTAAGCCTTCTTCAGTCTTATTCCCCGCTGTGCAGTTAACATTTGATGAGATAGTTAATGGTTACTGCTGGTGGTTGTACTGTATCAGAACTGCCATAAATATCATTTGAGCGCGAAGCATCAAAACCTATTTCATCAGCATTAGCAGCGTTTGAGCCTGATTGTCCATAAGCACCTCTCCATTTAACATATAAAGCTCCTGTTGATACGCTTTCTACTGCCAAACGATATGTGCCTACGCTACCAGTGATATTTGGCAAGCCAGCTTCCATCACATTCCCCGCTGTTTACTTAGCTAATACTTAATTATGTATTTCGTAGTAAGAGCAGGCGGCTGTACTATGTCACTGGTGCCATAAATAGGATTATCTGGGATTAGCTTACATGATGTAGGTGCTGTATATGGATGAGTTAAATTGCCTAATGCTACACTAGGAACGCCACCTAATCCATCGTACGCAGGTTTTGAACGATATGCTTCACAAGCATCCAGTTTTAAGTCCGTGCTTATCTTTGTAGAATCTTCTGCTTGCATATAGAAAGCAGGTAATCCAGGCGCAAGGGTGTTCCCCGCTGTGGAACTTCCTTCAAGGAATCTATCAGTCAAATCCGGTAGATTAAAAGTATTTATACCATCGCCCTCGCCATACAGAGTACCGATTACGTTAAATAGGTTATCGTAGGTTGTACGGCTAACAGCAGCACCATTGCAGGGTAAGTATCCCTCAGGGATGTCGCCATTGGCAGCATAGGCAATAATGGTACCCGTAGGGTTAATACCAATCTTGCTGGTAATACCGAGGTTGGAGCGAGCATCTACAGGATTGTTGGCACCAGTACCGCCGCCAGCAACAGGTAATACCTTAAAGTCACCGTTGCCACAAAGCGGTAAATCGTTCTGCCCAGCTTTAGGAGTAGGGACCATACCACGCTGACCATCACTAGATAAGCTTGCACCTACCATGTCCAAATGGGCATTTGTATATGCATTATGAGCACTATCATAATCGTGTAAGGATTGCTCAACATAACCCATGGTTGCCAATGAACCAGCATCAATCTGTGCTACAACACTAGCTGCATTACTAACGCCAATATAAACAGCAAACTCCTGACTCACAACCGTTGAACCACCAGCTGCGGGCATATAGTCCGGAGCACTATCGGTGGTAATAGCATAAAGAATTTCACCCTCATCCGGATCTGTAGCAAACACGCCCAGTTCCTTGACTAAATACCCTTCGGCCAAGCCGGTGTTACTAATGGTCGCAGCAATTTTGCAGTAACCGTTCTCAAGCACAGTCTTGGTTGCAATCCCCATTATCTGCTTAGGCCTAACCAAATCTGTTAAAGCCTCAAGGCTCTGCCCCTCTGCTAGCACACCATCACCAAGCTTCATCTTGGTCAACACCAATTCAGCTCCAGCCTCTACCTTGGCCTGCAGCTGACGTCCTTTGTTAGTTAAGATTATTCCACTCCAATTTGGCATTTGATTTCAACCGTCCTTTCCTGTTTAATGCCGATAGAGGCATATCTCATTTCCACCGCATCCGGCATTTTGAATGCAGATGGATATATATCCACTGATTTATGGGCGCTAGTACCCATGCTGGCATATTGGCTTCCAATTATTTTGCGATAAAAGCTCATGCCGTCCAACCAGCTACGAGTATTCTTGGTCGCCTTAATCGCTCTAGTCAGATTATCAATTACAGTTTCATCCGGCACAGGCTCCTCAATCAATACTACTTGAAAATGATATGGGTTTCCGCCATACTCAAACCATTCCTTAACCTGCGCCGATTGAAACACCGCCGTGCAGACTTCTTCCACCGCCGCCGGAGTACCCTTGTAACGATGATGAGCAATTGCCTGACGAACCAGAGCACGCTTTTTATCAACAGAAGCCTTATAATCATAAAAGTCCACATGATACTGCCAAGCCAGTTCGTCTACCAAGGCCTCGCTTAACTGCTCAAGCCTTGGCAGAAGCAGCAGCAAAGCTGTTTTATTGTTGATATCAAGCAACTTAACAGCTATGGCATCACATATATCCTGCACAGTTTTGTCGCTGGCGATGCTAATGGGTAGGGTTTGCTTCAAAGCTTGATTTTCCAGCTTAAGCATCCTCAATCCCCCCCAAGTTCACAATTGTACTAGTACAATAAGCAACCTCAGTACCATCTACGCTTATAAAAGATGGTGCAACAACATTCGCACGCTTTGCCCCCGCTGCCATTACCCTAGCGATTAGCTCAGACGGGTTGATATCCCTACCAAGCTTTGCACGCTGCCACGCCTCGAATTCTGCCACAGCCTTGGTTACAGCATTTTGGATGGCAGTGGCCTGCGTCTCGTCTTCGATATCGATATAGTAGGTGATGTTAACAGTGTATTCCTTTTTCGTAGGTGCCAGCACTATAACATTATCTGTCAGCGGACGCACACGTCTATTGTCCAGCGCTGTTTTAACTATGTTTAGCAGCTCCTCGCCTGGTATTACTCCATCCTCAAGCAATGGCCTTATTTCCACTGTGCCAGCTTCAGGAGAGCCCACATAAACATCGATGATGTTTGCTGCAGCCTTCTTGGCGTGGTATTCATAAGCGCCATCAGGACCCGCCACACTAAAGCTTTCAGGAGCCGTATGGATAACATCACGATAGCTTTCGTCATCCTGTTCATCGGCGCCACCTTCGCTTAATGTGGTGTTCTCGATGCTGGCCACATAGGGTAAAGGGTCCACCAGGGTTTTAATCTGCCCAGGCACATAACCGTTACCTATCGCGCCTGTATCAAGGCACACAGCAAGCCCGGTGCCTACCAATTCACCGGCTGGAATAATCATTGTATCCTGCAGAGCAAAGAAAACATTATCACCGGCAGTAAATCGTGTACCGGCAGGTATAAGTGTTGAGGTTCCCAACTTAGTAGACAAGCTGACCTTAATCGTAGTAATCGCAGCAACTGCAGGAACACGCTCAGCACCTACCAAGGCACCAAGATGGTCAAGGTTATCCCCGGTGGCATAACGCAACAGATTCTGCTTGCCTGTCTCATTTATTTGATTCAGCAAGAGGATGATAATGTTGGCTATGGTCAGCAGGAATAACCGTACTGGGTCGCCTTTGGCCAACGTGCGTCCTGTAATGGTTTGATACTCTGAAATGATTGTTGTTTCCACCGCCTTGGCATCGGCATCAACAAAAACTATCTCAGGTAAGCTTTTAATACTCTTCATTGATAGTCACCTGCACTTTCGGTATGAGCTGGCCGTTAACCGTAGCCGTAAAATCTATAGATGATACGGTTACACGGGGCTCATATTTTTGGATTGCCGAAATAATCTCATCGGCAAGCATGGCCTGCGCAATAGCCATGGGTTTATCAACATACGCGGCATCGATACCCATATCCCTGTCCAGGGGCACGGACTGCTTGATAGTACACATAATGCAGCGCACATTCTGGATGATTTCTGTGTATTCTGAGGCAGGAGCAAAATCAACTCCCTCCCCCAGGGTCAAAACAGATATTTCTATCATACAGTAATCACCTGCTTTCTATATTCCTTGAGTGTTAAGGACACATCACAGGACAATATCTGGCCTGTTTTACTCCAGAAGTTGACGGATTCGCTGATGGATTCTATTACCCATCGATGCCGCCCTACTACCCGCCCACCAAGGACAAGAGTAAGCACCTTTCCAGTATCTCGGTATTTGCGCAACTTATCAAGTTCTACCCTGGGAGATAAACCATGGTCCGACCGCAGCTTAATCTTAAAACTTATACTCTCGGCATCAGGGCCAAGGAATTCAAGTAACGGCTTTTTCCCTAATACATCATGGCTGGCATATCTGCCACTGGAACCTCGTTGATAATCATCAAACGTGTAGACGTACTGACGTGATACCATAAATGGTGTCCCGCCTAAATATCCTACAAGCATTGTATCAACCTCCTATAAATACATTTCCGCTGCCTTCGGCTACACTTCCACCGCAGCTTACCGGGTCACCTATACGGCCTGCAGCTCTGCCGTTAATAAAAACGGTGGAACTACCTGAGGCAATAACACCACTATGGCTGCCATGGGCGATACAGCTGTGAGCAACATAACTGTCATTCACCCTTCCTGCGCCTCGGCCATTGGTAAACACATTGCTGCTGGCAGTATTTAGGGCAGTAGGTGGACAGGCATCATGACCGGTATCATTATCATTCAATCTAGTTGCCGCCGGCATGTTATCCCTCCTAGTTAAGCCTGATGTTGGCACCGGTTATAATCACGTCACCAACAGCATGGATTTCAATATTCCCGTGGTCGTATCGAACATAACTGCCATCGTCAAAGCGGATGCTTTTTACTTCGTGGTCATTTTCTTTAGGCACATCAACACTACTGTAAAATGAACCAATGATATAACCAGCGTTAAGCCCTTTCCCGCTTGGATTAGGCAGGAATATACATACCACTTGAGTATCGATATCAGGAAGGCTGTAGGCAGCGTTAATATTGGCGCAGGGCTGCAATACGGGAAGGTCGTAGGATACAGCTTCTTCAGCATCGTTGAACACAACACGCGCCGTGCAAGTTACGCCATCAACACTGGATACCCTGCCCACCCTGATGATATTTCTCAGCCAGTTAGTATCCATTTAAGCACCTCCTGATATCTACAGAGCACCGATATCCTGACGAGGATATATCGTGCTGCGCCCTGGTTATAATATATTTGCCGTCGAAGGCTCCAAACCCGACCACATTAATGGTGGATGAAGCTACAAGAGCAGGATTCCCGATACAGTTAAAGCTACCCGTAACCTCTTCACAGTTCTTTTCACGGAGCCGTTTTTTAGCCAGGCGTTCAGCCTCGGCTATACTGGATACTTCTTCTTTAATCTGCAATGTTTTGCCATCGGATTTATCAGGTGCTGTGAAGGTAAACTCGATAAGCTGCTTGTCTTTTCCCTTCTGGTATTTCACATGACAAGCCTTATAAGTATCCCGTAGCTTCCTGATGAAGCGCGTACCGCCGGACAAATCACTCTCAGTTGCCGATATTGTCAACACTGGTGCCGATTGTTCATATACGGCTTCGTCAAAAATAACAAGCTTATCATTGTAGATTTTCAGCGCAAGCCCTGCATCACGGCACAGCTTGGACAAAAAAGCAAGGTCGCTTTCCTCTGATTGCTCCACCCTATCATAGTTAACCTCATAATCAGGCTCGTAGGACAGCTCAAGCTGGCAGCCATCAGCTATATCCTTGCATACCTTTTGAAGTGTAGCTTTTTCCCACACCTTAGTATGCCCAACACCACGCAGGGTATTGTTGTCAGGAATAGACACAGCCTTTATATCAGCCTGCGATGGTCCAAAGGTACAGGAAACCTCATCGATTTCAAACAAACCTGCATGGAATGACATAGGTACTCCGTCTATTTCCCAATCCTTAAGGTACCACGACACATCCAACTTGGCGCCTAGTTCCGGCATCCATCCACCAGCCCATAGGTGCTCAATATCAGCAAGTACAAGCTGCATATCATCAGCTTCACCAGTCATGTTATCGGTATAGCTAATAGATTTCAGATATTGGCTAAGGTCCGCAGATATATCTGTTTTGTTGTAAAGCACAACAGGAACTACCTTGCGTGCATTACCTGATTTAAAAAGGCTCATATTATCGCCTCCATGGTGGCAGAGTATTATTTACCGGCTCTGTGTAATCTGGAACCGCTAATAACACTCCTGCCGGGAATACGACGATGTTTCTGTATTGCTGGTTGGCTTCCAGCAGCACATTCATAGCCTTTTCGGTACCATACAGGGAATAAGCTATGCTGTCCCACATATCGCCCTGTATGGTTTTATATGTCTTAAGCATAGCTTGTCCTCCTTTGGTTACGTTGCAAATCCTCAAGCATGCGCTTGAATTTTGCCATCTCGTCTTCTAAAACTTGTTTCAGTTCTGATTTACTCTCAGAACCTGTGATATTAATAGTCGGGTTAAAAACAGCATTTATAGTATTTCCACCAATAGGTCTACCCATAATCTCATTGGTTTTTTCCAGCAAGCCAACATTACGAGCCGTGGGCGTATGCGGAATAGCAGACTCACCGCTTTTTTCGGCAAAGGTGGTAAGGAAAGCACCTTTGGGATAGATGCCACCATAAGCATTTTGCTTAATAGGCTGACCGTAACCATCTCTTCCATAGGCTCCCTCACTTATGCCAATATCATAACCTGTCTGGAACTTCTTTTTTACTGATTCATAGCCATCAGATATAGCGCTTTTAGCACTCTTCCAGGCATTGGAAGCAATGTCTTTCAGGCGGGCTGGAAGGTCGCTAAACCAGGCAATTAAGCCATTAACGGCATCCTTACCCCATTCACCAGCCTTATCCACGAATATTCGGCCTGCTTCAGTGGTAGAATCTACTGCTCCTGATATCGCGCCTGGCAATCCATAAAACCATTTAATCAGACCATTATAGGCCATATAACCATAATCGATTGCATTGGTGACAAAAGTCCCAACTGCTTGAGCAGTAGCATCAATAATGTCAGCAATTCTCTGTGGAAGCGTGGATGCAAAGCCTATGATATATCCAACCGCCATACCAACATAGGTAGGAATATTAAGCCAGAAATTTACATAGGCCAAAAATGCATTTTTAATGAAAGTGCCAACTGTAACTACTACAGTTTTTACACCATTCCAGGCTTGACTGGCTACGCCTACAATGCCGTTCCAGCAGTCTGAAGCAGCATTCTTTACACTGCCCCACATGCCGGATAAACCAGCACTAATGGTATCCCAGTTCTTATAAAGCTGGTATCCCACGGCAATCAAACCGCCTATTCCAATAATAAGTAGGCCTATCGGATTGCTAGATAGTGCTGCGTTCCATACCAATTGATGCGCTGCAGCAAGCTTTACAACTACGTTATAAGCAGCAACGCCCAGGCTAATTAGCTTCACGGCACCTATAAGGCCGACAATGGAAGCACCAACTTCCACAATGCCGCTTATTAGAGCAGGATGTTCTCCGGCAACTTGAGCAATCACGCCAGTATACTCGGCCAGCTTTTCAGTAACACCAGCAATGGATGGCAGGACTGCAGAACCTAAAGAAATAGCTACCGACTCCATTGCGCTTTGGAATCTAGTAGCTGCACCTTTAGCATTGTCCTGCATACGTTTAGCCATCTTGTCTGCTGCACCGTCGCAACGTTCCAGCTGGCTTACAAGCTTCTCGAATGTGCCATCACTGCTATCCAATACGGCAATCCATCCTGTAGCAGCTTCAGTACCAAAAATAGACTTCATAGCTGCTAGCTTCTGTTCTTTGCCCAGGTCGCGGGTTTTATTCCGCAATTCTGTCAGGATAGCTGACATTTTCTTTGGACCACTGGTGTCGCTCATGGCTATGCCTAGGCTCTTCATTACCATCGCTGCCTCTTTTTGCTCAGCGGTAATATCATTAAGTGACATACCTAAGCTGTCCATGGCTTTTTGTGCCATCTTAGGCGGACCTGCCAGCCTCAGGAAGCCTGAACGCAAAGCAGTGCCTGCCTGTGAAGCCTTAATACCTGCATTTGCCATCATGCCAGCTAAAGCAGCTGTTTCCTCCATTGATGCACCGAATGCTCTTGCCACAGGAGCTGCATACTTCATGGTATCGCCTAACATTTCAATGTTGGTATTGGTGTTAGTGATGACGGTAGCGTACACATCAGCCATGCGCATTGATTGTTCTGCGCTCAAACCAAATGCAGTCAGGTTATCAGAAACTATATCAGCAGTCCTAGCCAAATCTGTGCCACCGGCAGCAGCAAGACTCAAAAGGCCAGGCATGCCCGCAATAATTTCCTTGGTTTTCCAACCAGCCATGCCTAAGTAACTCATGGCCTCAGCAGACTGTGTTGCAGTGTACTGAGTCCTAGCACCCAGTTCACGAGCGGTCTTCGTCAGCTGTGCCATATCGCCCTCAGTGGCGTTGGTAATCGCACCAACCTTGGACATAGCAGCCTCAAAATTAGCAGCAGTAGAAATAATACCACTTAAGGCAGTTGCACCCATGTAAACCTTGGTGCCAAAGCTAACCACAGAATTTGCTGCATTTTTGAATGACTTTTGCGCACCTATTAAACCATTCAACTTTTGGCTTTGCGCGTTTAATTCTGCCAGCCTATTTTTAGTCTGGTTAACCTTAGTAGCATAGGTGCCAAAGTCTATGGAAGTGCTATATAGCTGTTCATCAAGGATTTTTAATTTATTTTTTAGTTGTTCTGATTCGCTGCTTACCTGACCCAGTTTACTTTTCATCATCCCGAAGGAACTGGAAACGTTACGGCTTAGCAAGCAGTTAATATTAAATGTAAAAGCAAACGTTTTAGCCATTTTCGCTTTTCTTCTTTCTTACAAAATGTTATAATTATAAGAAGGAGTGATTATTATGCTTAACGGTTTATTTATCCTCTTTGGAGTTGTAGCAATAGTGTTGCTGTTGGTGGAGGCTATCGGCACTGTTTATATTGGAATATATGGCGTATTTACGATATGCAAAAACTGCGTGCAATATTTAATCAATCCTAAATTCCGCCAGGCCTGTAAGGAATCAAATGACAAACAGTTTATCCTAAAAGCTCATAGTGATAGCGAATTTTAGAGGTGATTATTATGTCAGTTATAGCTTTCCTAGTGAGCCTTTTCCTAGCTTTTGTCCCAACTGTTTGCCTCATCATCATAGTCGTAGAATTCTGGAAGAGAGTTTTGAAGTACATCTTTTCAAGTAAATACCGCAAAGAACATCCTCGTGTCCTTTACTAAGCGCCAGTTTTGGCGCTTTTTTCTTTTTCATTGATGACTTTTACCCATTCCATCAATTCTCCTAGAGGCATATTGAACCAATAATTGACAGGCCCATAACCTGCACCAGCTAAGTCAACAGCTATTTTTCGGAGCGTTAGGGTTATTGATTGCCTTCCAGCTCCGGTGCTAATAAAAAACTGCCGACATCACCAGTGATGACTGTGTATTCCCTAATCGGCAGCTCAATAATGTCTTCGGGGACAACACCAAGCGCCTTGGCAGCTACAACTGCGTGGAATGTACGGGAAATCACGATATCAACAGCCTGTTCACCGCGTTCACGGGCTTCTTTTTCCGCTTTAGCAAAATCAGCTCCAGTCAATTTTTCCAGTCCATCATGTAATTTCTTAGCGTCGTAAATCTTGTATTTCATTATTACCCTCCTTAAAGATTAAACCCCTCGAAATCGAGGGGTTTATTTTTAGCTCAAGCCCAAGGCTTCACGGATTTCGGACATGTAGTCGTTACCTTTGACGGTATATACATAGTTATACTTGTCGTATTCCAGTACATCAGTACCATCAACAGTGATCTTCTCATACATAACCTCAAACTTGGTGCTGGTGCCGTTTTGAACACCAGTATCCAGTTTGCCGGGGTCCATTTCTTTGGGACGGCAGGTAAGTACTACCTTCACAGGTTGCACCACCAGCTTGCTGGCGGTGGTATCATATACTTCCTGCGCACCTCTCAAGTCCATTTGCAGGACATCGGGAGCCATCAGTTCAACGGCACTCATATCCAGGGTTCGCCAGTTAAAGGTTACCTCCATGCTGCCGAAGTGGCCCTTTACGGGAGCATCTACTTCACCGGCAATGCCGGCACCTTTAACAGTTTCGCTCATGGACTGCAGGACCGGCAGCTGCACATCAGCAATGCCAATCTGGTCGTTACCGTTTACATATACCCTAAAGCCAATTAACTTTTCAGGAACTCGCATCTTATTCACCTACCTCTCTTAGCCGAACAAAGCGGAAAAATAATTGGGGTCAAATTCCAGTACGTTATCAATCTCGCGTGCAGGAACAGGCGGGGTCAAATAGGTGTGGAATTTAATCTTGCCATCAAGCAAGTCGGTAGTCGGGTTTTCCTCTTCGCGGAACTCAACTCTACCACCCAAAATAATTTGCTGTGCAGCCAAGCCGTTCAGACGGATATTCTCGCTGTCTAGGACAGTTTGAATCAGGCGCTTATTAGTAGGTTTATCAACCTTTGCCCAATAGGTTTGGATGAAGGTTTGAGAATGCCAGTTAAACATTCTACGGATGCTGATGAAGGCATCCTTCGGGTCGGTGTTGCCAGGATAACAGCAGGTACGATTGCCCCAAGCCTTCCAGCCACCGATAAAGTTCAGTGCAGTTACAATGCCTTGGCCGTTCAGGTAGTTAGCCTGTTCCAAAGTCAGTACAACCTCGGTGCCATCAGCCAAGCACAAGCCGGTAATCTGCATATTCTTGTTGGACGGGGATTCATACGGGATGTCACCATTGGCACTGTCAACCTGCGCCATAACACCCATAAGATGAGTGGACATGTGATAGATGTCATCACCCAGGCGAACCATCGGCCAGCACAGAACCTGATAGGTGCTGGCAAAGGCATTGTTATCCTTCCAGCTCGGAACATCACCATATTTTACTACGGTGTCTGCCGGAGCATCATTGAGGGTGATTGCCTGGAAGCAGCCATTGATATTGCTTGCCTTAGCCAGCATAACAACAGCAACTTCAGGATTATCACTCCAACCAGGAGCAAGGATAGTGCCGGGAACCAATCTGGTCAGGGTAAATACCTGATTGATGCATTCTAGGCCCTTGCTAGCGCCGGTAGAAACATCGATACCACCGATTACATCCTCAGCAGTTACAGCGGTCGGGTCCAGCTTGGAGTAGGACACGAATACGCTGGTTGCATCCTTCAGCTCACCATCTTCCAGCGCGGTGATAACAACGCGCTCATCAGCATCGTAAGCTGCTTCGTAGTCAACGCCCACCTTTAGGACTTCACCGGCGCTTGCCTTTTTGACTACCAAGGTTTCCAGAAGCACCTCAGCTTTAATTCCCGCGGTCTTGTTGGTCAGAGGAATCTCGGTATCGGATACATCAGTTTTGTGTACAGCAGGATCAAGCACGTTAATCAGTACAATAGGAGCACGATTATACAGAGCAAACATTACCTTAATTGCTTCACACAGGGTATAGTTCTTGAAATCTTCACTGTAGCCGAACTGAGCTACAGCTTCAGCGTAGGTATAGCAAAGTACCGGTTTGTTGGCAGCTGCACGGTCAGATGCAAGATGCACAGGTGCAGTACCGATAACTACAGGAAGGCCACCGGTAGTATTGACGGGAGGCACAATGCTAGTTGCTACCTCGCTGGTATAGACGCCATGATTATACGCCATTTATTTACACCTCCAATGCTTTTTTGAAATACAGATTTAAGGGAGTGCCGACAGTTTGAACTTGAATCTTTGCTACAGGCAGCTCAGAAATGGGCACAAACAGCTTTTTCAGATAAGGTTTTTCAGCGAATTCTTTATCCATATAACCAGGATAACCACCGATAAACACTTGATACGTCAGCAGCTGAGAACCACCCAAGTTGGGTCCCACATAAACCAGCTTCTTTTTAACGGCTGATTTAGCGCGAGACGATTTCGTCATAGGAAATTCCCTCCTCTTCAGGCTGACCAATTGTATAGTCAGCTATAATAGCTCCCTGCCAATTTGGCCAGGGCTGCTCATACGGGGTTTTAAATTTAATAGGCAATATCAGCCTGTTGCGGTTCCCGATACGGCGATGCTTAAGCATTTCCTGGCGAATATGCTCCATAATGTTGTATAGAGTACGCCAGCCATCTACCTTATCATCATCGGCAATATCGAAGCTTAAGGTAACTGTAGCCCTCGAATAATCCTTGGCCTGTTCATTATCCTGGGCATCGGTTACCATAACATAGATGGCGGAGGGTCGTTCTTCGTTGCCTACCATCTTAGGCGGATAACCGGCAATAATACTGATATTACCCTTTTTTGAATCCTTTTGGCCGTTGTAGGTGACTACCACAGGCTTAAGGAATTCAACCATGTTGTCGATTAGTTCTGTAATTGTCAATCTACGTCATTCCCTTCTTGGATAATCGGAAATTAATTTCGTGCTCAAATCTATTGTTCAGGGTATCCTGAGCAATGCTAGCCATAAATTCAAGCACGTCCTTATTCTCCATCATCTCCGGCAGGCTCGGACCATACAGGATGTTAATAGGCTTACGCTTCTCGGTTGTCCGCAGGAAAGGAGCGCTTTCACCCTTGGTAGTGTTGCCAAAAAACAGGCCTTTCACCTTCTTGGCTCGCTGGTTTTTCTTTACCTTGACGCTCATCGGGCTACGGCTATTACGATAAACCTTAAATTTATCAAGCCTCAGCCTGTTGCCTTCTCCAAGTACAGCGCCGCGGACTGCACCGTCTGTAAAAACAGGGCGCTTAGATCTGATACCCATTTTGACGTCAGCAGACTTGACCGTGTACTCAGCCCGCACCTTTTTTGCTACCGCAGCCCTCGCTGAGGTAAGTGCACGCCCCACGGCTCTAGTAGCTGCCCATTTTAGGTCCTTTTCATCCAAGAGCGACCTGGCTACAGCCTCTAGGTTTTTATCAACACTAATATTAATCATCGGTCATTTTCAATGAGCTGGATGGTTAGAATACCCATATCATCGGCACAGCTCTCTACAAGATAATCCTGCCCATCGACGTTAAATACACGTCCATATACAGGCGGACCATCGGGCAACGCGTCGGCAAGAACATTAACCTGAAGCCTGCGACCATACACGCCAGGGTATGTATCAGCATCAGTATTGCCTGTAGAAAGAGCCTCCGCTACAGAAATATCCTGTACGATAGCCGTACAGGATACTCCGTTAAGCAGATGTTTTTGGGCAAATTCCATTTCGTTGAGGAAAATAGCTGCGTTATCGCCAGCTATCTGCTCTTCAAAAGGTGTCATTTTACAACTTCAGCCATATCAACATCGGGGAGCTGTTCGCCAGCATCTTGTTCACCAGCTGCTACAATAGCTGCAATAATGTCAGCTTTGCGGGTAGCTTTACCAATGTTAATATCATTGTCAGCAGCGAAGCGTTTCAATTCTTCTACAGTCAGGTTATCCAGGCACACATCCTCATCCTTGATGTCTTCGGCGCTGGCATCCAGCTCTTGGTCTTTTACAGCTGCCGGAGGCACATCAACATAGGTGAATTCCTTGGGAGAAGATTGTACCAGGCCCATCGCAATTTCGGTAGGCAGGTCAACAATACTTCCTGCAGGATAAACCTTGCCTTCGTGCTTCAAATTAAACTTAGAAATAAGAATCTTCATGACTACGACTCCTTATTTTACTTTCAGGGTGTACCACAGGTCGTTCCAGTCCGGAACTACTACGCAACGGGAAGACAATACCAGGGAGCTGGTGTCACTTTCAGTATCAACAGTATATTTGGGAACATATTGGCTTGCATAAGTGTGAACCATCTTGTCATCTTCCATTTGGGATACAGCACCATACAGGCGACGGCCCAGACGAGGAACACCGATGATTACATGATCCGCGGGAATATACGGAGTGAATTCACCGGTAATATCATCGGAGTAACCGCCGGCATAGGAGTAGATTTCCATGTTCAGGGATTGGATAATACCAACACGCATCAGGTCAGGACGTTGCAGGCGGGGCTGCAAAGCAATCATGGACAGGTTTTGTGCGTTAGGCACATTAATCCATTTCATCAATTGCTCGTTTTCCAGCAAGTACTTCACAACGGTATCGGAAACGATAGCAACGGTAGGAACCACGCCAGCGTTCTTTCTGATGGTCGCAGAAGCATCGCCGATATCATCATAAATTTTTGCAGAAGCATTATCCCAGGTTAAACCAGAACCGGAAATAGTAGCTTTTTGGTTGAAGCCAAAGGAAATGGTGTCAACCACCTTGCTTTGGCCGTCATCAGCGAAGCCAGCACATTCGTAGGAGCCGTCAACCAACAGTTTAGCAGCCATATACTCTTGGCGACGAATGCAGGCGTTACGCAGGTCACCCAAATCCTTAGCACGCAGCTCAGCAGCACGCTCTTCAGGAGTTTTGGTGGAGTAAATGGTTTCACCAAAGCCACGAGCTTCAACATCATCGATGCTGATAACACGCTTCGGTTTCATCAGAGGCGGAGTGTAGGTTTTGATTTCAGAGCCTTCACGCGCCAGGTTTACCCCCTTGGAGCCGGGTACTGCAAAGGGAGCCATCTTGCGGTCACCCTTGCGCATTTCCATGTCAACCACTTTAGTGGTAAACACGCGCTCCTCCGGGAAAAAGACATCAATCAAAGTAGTAGTCGGAGCAAAGCTGCGCTCCAAAGCCATCAGCATGCTACGAGTATCATTTACATTGAAAGCCATAGTTTAATCCTCCTTTGTTATTGTGCATCGGTCAGATAAATACCAACCTTGCGCAATTCTTCTTCATGTTTGGTGGCGCTGTCAGCTTCCTGCTTAACAATCAAAGCAGAACGATTGAACAGGCCACGGGTATAAACGGTAGCAACCACATTTGCCTCGGTACCAACCTCAACATCATGTGCCAGCACAACAGATGCAACTTGTTCACCGGTAGCTACAGAGCTATCAACGATAGCAAAGCCACCATCGGTCTTTTTGCCCAACAGAGTGCCGCGTTTCAGCACACCCTTGGTAGCAAGTTTTTCGATTTCAACGTTGGCAGTCATCATAGTGATGGCAGTACCGCCAATCAGGTTGTCATAGGACACACCGGTTTGAGTGTAAGCTAATTCAGCCATTATTTTTTACCTCCCTTGTTCAGAGCATCAATGAAGGATTGCATAGCTTTTTCGTCAGCAACCTTAATTTGCTCATCTTCATTTTTTGCGCCAGACAAAATATTGTCTGCGCCGGACTCTTTATTGTCCTTTACCATATCTTTCACCAAATCCTCAGCCTTGGTATTGCCGGAATTAGCTTCCACAATATCAATAAAGGGTTTGATTTGGTCGATGGTTTGGCCGTTTTGTTTTGCATGGGCAACCATAGCCTTTACCAGAGCATTGTCTTTGGCATCATAGGCTTCCAAGTCTTTCACGCGTTTACGTTCATTGGCCAAAACAGTTGCAGCGTCTTCAGTAGGCGCAGCGGGAACAGCGGCAGCATTGGCTACAGGTTCCGCGGGAGCATCCAAGAACTTGGATAACTTGTCCAGGATTACGTCGAATTTGTTCACGTTATTTACCTCCGTTAAATAATTAGTAAATTTACCAAGATTTTTATACTTGTCGACGTCAACGTCTACGCTGTTGACAATCAACTTGTTACCATTTCTGACAGCCGATACTTCACCATCGATAGCATCAATAAAACCTTTGGCAAGGCATTCCTGAGCACCCATCCAGGTTTCCTCGTCCATCATTCGGACAATCTCAGCTTCAGATAATTTGCAGCGCTTCTTGTAGGTAGCGATGATGCTCTGCTTTACGTTTTCAAGCTCGTTGATAACCTTATTGAGCTCTTGGGCACTATAATAGTCACCAAGTCCCGCTGCCGGATTATGAATCATAAACAGGGCATTAACGGGCATCAGGATTCTGTTACCGCCCATGGCCACCACCGTAGCAGCACTAGCGCATAAGCCATCAATAACGACGGTTACGTTGCCAGTATAGGCACGCAGTTGGTTATGGATTGCATGGGCAGCGAAAATATCGCCACCGCCGGAGTTGATACGCACGGTAACATCTTTTCCGCCAAGTTCTTCCAGGTCTTTGGCAAATTCATTTGCCGTTACGGGGTCGCCGTTGTCGAACCAACTACGTTCGCTTGCGATAGGACCGTAAATTTTGAGCTCAGGGCCTTGGCTTTTGTAGTTTACAATCTCCCAAAATCGTCTACTCATTCGTCTCACCTCCTTTGCTGCTAGATGAACCGGTGTTATCGGCTACAGGCACTTCCAAGCCATGCGCTTCCCATGTAAGCTTTTCAGCAGCCAGCTGGGCAATGTTATCATCATAGTCCGTGCCGGAAATCTCAGCTGCTTCACGTTCACCGGTGCTAAAGCCGTATTTACGCTTGAGCGCTGCGGAAGTGATTTCTTTAACAGGGTCCAAAAGCCCCATTGTGGGACCGAACCATTCTGCTCTACACCATGCCTTGGTAATCTGTGGTTCATCACCAAAGCCAGGAGCCTTAACACGACCGATGGCTACAGCCTCGGCAAGCCAGGCTTCGTATACAGGCTGGCAGAAGTCACGGACGAACCATGTGCGCCGCGTTTTAAAGGTAGCAGCTGCCTGCATCAGTGCAGCACGGCTTGCAGAATAGGAAGCCTGGAAGCGGCTCATAATAACATCAGCTGAAACATTATTGGCAGCGCCAATCTGTGTCAGCAGTGTGCTGGTAAACGGCTCGAAGGTAGACATTGTTCTGCTACCATCCACGGCCTTAACATCCACGCCATCAGGGAGTAGGTTAACACTGCCCATATCCAGGTTGATGCCGTTCAGGATTTCACGCTTCTCTTCAAAGCTTAACCTGCCATCAGTAGCAGCATCCAAAGCCTCATAAACATCTACCGTGTTGGATTCCTTGGAAGTCAGGAAAATAGCGAAATAAGCCTTGATTACAGCAGCCATTAACTCAGCACTAGTATATCTGCATACCTGCTTAATAACCTCGATTACGGGAGCCAAATATGGTACGCCACGGTACTGCTCAGGCCGTTCTTCATGGCTTATCTGTAACACATTGGGCATGCCGGTGCGCTTACCGAATGCCTCTACCCTCACCCAGTACAGCTGCTTACCTGTGTTCACCAAATCATACGGCACCTTGTTGGCAATCCAGTAAGCTACAACGGCACCATCACGGTCAATTTCTACGCCGTTAATGATATCGTTTCCGTTGGCTGGATTCTTCATAACAATGGTTTCGTAGGACGCCATGCCCAGGTTACTGCAGGAGTTAGGATTACATACCCTGCTAGCCTCAAATAGCTGCAGCCTTAGGCAGTATGGATTTTTGCCAGTAGGCTTACGATATTTGAAGGCTGCCCAGGAGTCACCATCGATAAGATAGTTCAGGTAAACAATATCCTGCAAATCATAGAAGTTATGCTTGCGATATAAATCACAGTCAACACCATCAGCCCAAAGCGAAAACTCTCTTCTGGTGTTACGCTGCCATTCCTTTGCCTCTTCCTGGGTCATACCAAGGGCAAGATAGTCGATTTTGGGTGACAGCTTAAGCCCTGCGCCGATTACTGCGTTACGGGGAGTGTTTAGAGCAGCCGCGCCAATAGGCGTATTGCAGTAAAGGTCGGAGCTGCGGGCCCTTAACGTAGACAGGTTAACATCTACATCGGCCTGCGCAGATGACTTGATAGGGTTATACGCTGCGAGAGTGCTTTTGCTTCTGGAAGCACCACCCTCGGAATAACCGCTATTAACGATTTTCTTTACATCGCCACTGTCAGTGGGATGCCTAGCTTTGGTTTGATAATTTTTAGCTCTTCTAACCATAATAGCCTCCTAATCATTTGGAATAATCCGCGCTCTACGCCGCGGCCTCCCGCCACCAGTTTCGTCAACTGTGGCTCCGGCATTGACAAGAGCCTTAATTTCGGCGCGGATCTCGTTCAAGTCCGCCCTGGTTAATGTTCTGTTACCAATTCGGTAACTCTGACCAGTAATTAAAATAGCCTTTTCTGCAGCAAGATAGCGCTTAAGGCGGTCATTTAAAAATGCGTTAGCCATCTATACCTCCCATTCTGCCCCGTTTTATACACCCATAAACAGGCTTTTTTGTGCTATTTTCTTTAGTTTCTGCACTAAAATTTGACTTTTTTGATGCTTTTTTCGGTATTTTTTCACTCATTTTGGCTAAAATCACCGTTTCAAGGCGTTCAAAATCAGGATTTATGCTTTTTAAGCACGCTAAGTTGTATCCTCTGAGGTCAAGGGGCTCATTACGCTTATCCTTGGCAATTACTTCCCACTGCCATACGATACGGCCATTTTTCTTGTGCGGAACCCTCTGTTCTGATATCAAACCCTTGAAATATATCTCATCATAACCATGCTTACGGTCTTTAGTATCCAGCGGAAAATGGAAGTATTTAGGTCCAGGCTCTTCAATACTCAGCCTGTCCATGACATACTGCTTGGCGCTATCTACGCCAATCATCACCAGCGGAATAGTATATTTCCTTCTCACAGTAACCTTTGAATATTTATGGATTATGGCAACACCAGGAGTGTTGGCGCCCTTGATCGCAAAGCGTTGCTTGCGTAAGTGCCTCAGACAGTAGTTATAAACCGCATTGCTGTAGTGGCCACCGGAGTCTATAAATGTCCTAGCAACTACTAAACGAACGCCATCGGGACGCGCATACTCCCTGTCAAGCTGTTCATCCAGCATGTCCCACACTTCCTGTGTATCAGGAACACCCAGTATAATGTCTTTTTTAACGCCGTAGCATTCCTCGCCCTTGCCCCAGCCACAAATCTCGTATTCAAGACGGTTATCCTGTACGTCGACGGCTGCGGTCAGCAGCAGAACATCATTGGTAAGCTCTGAGCCATAGTCTTCCCTGCGCTCAAGGAATTCTTCCGGGCCTTCAAAACTGCCCTTGCGCTCATAGCTTTCACCGAAGCGGGTATTATAGACAACCTTCTCGCGTTCAGGATCACCCTTCGCCTCAAGCCATTCCTGCATTACCTTGGCCCAGCTCAGCCACGGGCTTGCCCAGCAATTAACAAAAAAGCTACGCACGCCTTTATTAAGCGCCGTAGCGTTCTGCGCCACATATTTCTGCTTTGCTCGGCGCATCTGTATTTCATTAAATTCAAAACCACAGTCAGGACAGCGCCATTTCACACGGTTTACCTGAGCGTGTTTTTCACCCTTCTTGTCTTCATAAATAGAATAATCAGCAGTAATCTGCCGATTGGTCAACAAATGGAACTCTCCACAGTTTGGACATTGGTGCTGCCATTCCTCCTGGGTACCGGTCAGATATTCGTCATCGATACGGCTTTCTCCGGCGTTGGTGGGAGTTGAAAACAGTCCCATTACACTGTCCCAGAACGTAGTCATACGCTTGCTGGCCAAATCGATGGGGTCACCTTCACTGCCGGCGGATACAGGAAACCTATCCACCTCGTCACAAAGCAATATTTTAATTGGTCTTGAAGCAAGGCCTGCAGGGCTATTGGCCCCGCCCATAATAAGTCGACCGCCAGGAAACAACTTAGACAGGATGGTGTTACCGCTGTCACGGCTCTTGACGTCCCTAAATATCTCACCCAAGGCTTTGCTGTCCCTAATCATCGGAGCAATACGGCTCTTGGAATAGTCCTGAGCCATATCTATAGTAGGCTGAACCATCATAATCGGTGCAGGAGCTACCATAGCGAATCTGCCTATGACATTGTTCATAATATCCGACTTGCCAATTTGACTGCAGCTCTTCACTACCACTTTATGCACACCATACTGGGTAAAGGCATCCATAATCTCCCTCTGGTAAGGTGCACGGTCGGTACGCCAACGTCCAGGTTCAGCTGAACCTTCACTGGACAGGTAGCGATATTGGTCTGCCCATTGTGAAACTGTGAGCTTGGGTATCGGGCCGATGTTACGGCGGGCAATTTCCTGGAAGAGTTTAATGGTCTTACTCTCCATCTTCCTCTTTCCTTTCCATAGCCTCATCACTGAATAAATCAGGTCTGTAGTCACTAAGCTCTGTAAGGCGGTCTTCTATTTCCTTATTCATCTCTAAGGCGATATATTTCGCATCCCTGTTGGCTAAAACAGGAGCCATTTTAGCAGGGAGCCCTAACAGCTGGCTGCGGAGGTTACTAAGCATGTCACCCATAACGATTTTAACATTATCAGCATCATGCACCTCGTTCATACGCTTTCGCAACTCCAGCTCTGCCAACTCACGCTTAGCCTTTTCATGTCTAGCCTTTTCAGTCATGTAATCTACTTCTTCATTGGAACAGAATTTGTTCTCATAATATGCTTCAATCGAAGTGCGCAAATCCACGTTACCATCAGCAAGCCTGTCAACGATACCGTCATTAACCAGGCGATAAGCATGACGCTCAGTGATGCCAACGAGTTCAGCGAACTCTTGAAGCGTACCAATTTTTGATTTTCTAGCCATCTTTTACCACCTTTGACAGACATCGAACTTTTTTTCTTCAAATCTAGCACGTTTATGGGCTGTTCTCCGCAGCGCAAGCTTTTTTCTTTTCTGACAGTACCTTTTCTATTCGGAGTGTACACGTTTCAAGTATAATAATGGCCATGGATGCGAAGGAGATTTGGTAATCGCACCCACAGCCCTTACATGCAGTGCCTAAAGCCAGCCAAAGCAGCTGACCACAGGCATATATAACAGCAGCGCCCAAAGCTCTCAACGCTAAAGCAAAGTGTTATAAGTGAAGAATTGTGACGCTGCTATCATGGCATAAAAAAACCACCAAGATGTTGGATGCTTAGCATCGCAATACCTTGATGGCTTTTATTCAGTTCTTTACAGCTTACATTATATCACTGAAAATACTCGCATTCTATCACATGCTTATTTCTTGAAATCCTCAACAGTAATCTCACCCTCACGCAGACGGCGAAGGAACTCGCGTACCAATTCTTCCTGCTCAGCGGTAAGGCGGAACATAACACGCTTGGTAGGGATATCACCATTGATAGGCTTGCGGCCTGCCCCAGGACGTGCACCACCACGAGTACCTTTAGTTTTTGTTTCTTCCACAACAATCACCTCACTTTTTTATTTTCTAAACATTTTACAAAAGCCTTGCATTCTTCCATGTGTCCACTTTTCATCAAATCCAGAAAACTCTTGGTAAGCTCCCACTCATCGTCAAAGGCTCTGGTACTCCTCATCTTACGGACAATCTCCTGCTTAGGCCTGCCTGTCTGATTTTCACGCTTGCCGCCCCATCCATTTTCGTTAGCCATATAATCACCTCCAGATTTGATATACTCTAGCAGCGATATATAAGCAGGCAGTAATATAAACGCACTTACTAAGCATATCATTTTTTCTATAAGAAACAGCACAACCAATAGCCATAATCAAATCTGTAATCTGCATTGCATTACTCCTTTACTCATGTTATAATGATGCCAAGGAAGGGCTTTCGCCCAACCTTGGTTTTGTTCACCGCTTTCTTAGTTGTTGGAGAAGGTCTTCCAAATCTCTATCCAACCAACCACGATGGCGGTGATTTTCATTATCAAGTCAACCGCTCTGTTGAATGTTTTCCACATTTCTTTTTACCTCCTTTCTTAACCTCTGATAATATTATAGCATGCATCTTGCTTTTTGTCAATACTTAATCCATGATTATTCTAATATTTTCTATAAAATTTTAACCGCAAGGCTTTATTTTTAGCCTTGCGGTTATTTTTTATTCTTCATTAGGGAACAAGCTTTGCTGTTCCTGCATAGGATTCTTGATTTTTTTGCGGTTTATCTTTTGCAGGAGTGCGTCCAGAGCCTTGGCATGAAGGCGATGCACGTGCTGCCAGCTGTAGTGCAGCTCTGTAGCTATCTGCTCCCAAGGATGATAGTTGATATAGCGCTTATACAGCACTACCTGCATTGGAGACGGTGGCAGCATCTCGATATAGTTAATTACTTTACGCAGCGTTGCTTCGCGCTTGTATTTCATTTCAAGCAGAGGTCGTTCGCAGTCGACAAGATTAATCACATCGTTCTCCAGACGCTTGCCATCACCGCCACCGCCGGCCTGAGGGCCATAGTGTGGTGTGTCTCTCTCAGCCTTAGCCCTAGCCACAGCAATACGCTCTTCAGCCGTTTTGATGTTTTCTTCCAGCGCCCACGCTGATTTCAGTAGGGCTTTTAGCTGATATTTGTTCAAGTTATCACCTCTTAAAGTAAATCACGCCAGCTAACATTGCGATGGTCACAGGCAGGTTGCCCATCCAGCCAAAAATCATAGCGCCCATGAAGGCCACGAAGCTGCCGATAATGTTAATCATTAGTATTATCCTCCATAATTTGCTTGATATAAGGCAGGTCACGAAGGATGTTAGTAAACTCTCTCCACTCGTCCAGCTTGTGGTTTCCACGCTGATGAATCATGCTTACCACATTTTCATAATTCATGGTAATGGTACGTTTTTGATTGTAACTAGATGGTAAAAGTTGTATCATCCGCCACCAATGACACTTGTCTTTGGTTTCTAAATACAAATTGCGATAATGATTCAGTGCCTTAATGATAAACTCAAAAACATCATGGGGCGAATTAGGATATTCTTCATAGTCTACGAGTTCGATGTCATCGTCATAGTCATAACAATGCGTCAAATGTTCGTGGCTAAAATCATCTAAAGTAAACTCTTTTGAGTGAATCTTGTGCATCGTTGAACAAGAATTAGCTACTGTACCAACTTTATAGGTATCAAATTCTTTCCACCAATATAACGGTGCTAAGATATCCATACTAACAAAAATCTGCCGCATAAACTTTCTATGCTCGTTTCCGCCCTTATAGAGTCTTTGCATTAAAGCCAAATCTGCAGCTCCTAAGCTAAAAGCGCCTCTTTTGTAGCACATGGAATCTCCACAGTCATTGCACCAAACGTCTTCTCCACAAATTTGACAACCATAAAAACTATCTGATTTATTCCAAGAGTTTAGCGGATTTCGCATACCACGAATAGCGTGTTCGAAGCCCCAGGTTTCAATATTTTCTACTTTAATCATTTAGTATCTCCGTCCATTCTTGCCCCACAGTTGGGACAGTATTTAGGCCTTTTGGTATTGACCCAACAAATATCGTCCCCACATTCGCTGCATTTAATATACGAAACCATGTCTTCTACAAAAATCCAATGCCCATGCTTTACGGGGTCAATGGTAGGCAGACGCTTAACGAGCCTAATAACATTTCTCATGCCAGCGCAATAAAAATACTTACGATCATCATCCAGAGGAACCTTATTTTCCTTATCAATTTCGCTTTCAATATTCTCAACCAAAGCGTCAGCATCAATTAGTCGCATATTAAACCACCCATCTTTGCACCGCAGTTCCTGCAATAATTGTCAAACCTATCATCGTCATAAACGCCATAAAAGCGTTTCTCACAACAGGAACACTTAACAACTCCATGGCCGCAGGAACGCCAACTCCCATACTTTACTGCGTCCCTCATGCCAGCTTCATAGCCCTTCTGGAAATTATCTTTAGCATATGTGTCAATATTGTCAAAGCTCATTTCCGTCCTCCAAGCTATACTCCTTTACATCCTTTACGACGAAAAAGTTAGGCTCATTGTCCGTCTCCCGGGCCCATTTGTTGAATGTTTCAGTGAGCATCTTGCCAAGCTTATTTGTGTCATCATCACTTACATTGCTCAAATAATCTATCGAATCGATTGTTTCTTCTGTTTCTTCATAGGCATCATCCCATAAGTTTTCCAATACAGCCCAAGCGTCAACTTCGGGAACAAACTTATACACTCTGCCGATATACACGGTTTTTGCGTCCTTAAACTCATCGTCGTTTTTAGCATCAATCTTAGCAGCCGCCAATGCTTCCTCGATGCTATCACACTGCTCATAATAACGCTCGTTATCAAAACTATAGGCATAATTATCTGTTGGTTTCATTTGCATCACCTACCATTACCGCATTACATTTAGGGCAATGCCTAGGCGGCTCGCCCTCTTTAAAATCAATGTTGTTGCCACAATTACTGCAAATTATATTGATTTTTTCGTCACTACAGATTATCCAATGGCCACCGAATTTTATTTCTTTATCCATTTTCTACCTCCCGTAGTTGTTGCATTTTTTGCAACAACCACTTATCCACAACTTGTGCATTTTTTGCGCAAGTACGCGCCACAAAAACAGTAGTATTAAAATTATTATCTTCGTGACGTCACGAAAATGTTAAGTTTCACTCAATCTTTTCCCAATTATAAGGAAAATCACAATAATAGCCATCGCCGACATATGTGCCAAAAGGACAATCGCTACAAAATTTATGCTCGATGCAAAAATCTCTAATTATAGCAATGGCCTCATTTATCTGCTTTTTCTTTTCCTCGTCCATGTTATCCCTCCAACTTCTTGCCAGTTAACCGCTCGTAGTCCTCAGCCAAATGGGCTTCGGCTTCTTCGCGTGTGCGATAAATCATGTTTAATCTTAGATTGGCAAAGTCTGGCTTGTCACCCATCCAAGGATAAAGAATTGCACGGGGGTTACCAACTGGCTCAAAGTGTATTGTCCAATATTCCTCTCCCTCTTTTGGCTCCCACGGCAGCTTGACTATTTCATAATTGCCAGCCAAAATATCATAAAGAATATCGCTTGCATCTTCATATTCTCCATCTTGCAGAGCACGGGACAACCCATGCTCAAAAAAACAAAACACGTCATTTTCGGTAATCACACCATCAGTATTAGTAAGTTTAAACCTTTCGTCATACTCAACGCCTAACAATTTTAACACATCCGGCATTAAGTTTTTGGCCATTTTACTCCCTCCTAACTAATCTCCCAAACTCCATCGGGACGCAATTTTGCTAATGCCAGCAAACCATATAATGCTTTTTTTGCGTTACCCTCGGTAGGCTCCCAATAATTATCATCAACATCATTGCCAAGCAAAGCAATGCCTTTTTCCAGGACCGGAATGCTATCTGCTGCCATCATACCATCCAAGCCACGGAGTCCCTCTGGCGGCATCACTCTGCGAAAGTGACCGCTATAGTTATAAGTAACATTCAACCAGAGCTCGGTTGTTCCGCCTATACAGTAATTACCTCCGGTAATTTCATGTTTATTAGATGTGTATAAAGGCTCTTTTGTTACTGGGTCTACCAATCTGCAATCATAACTCATTTTTCGCCACCCTTTCTCTAGCTGCGATAATCGCTTTCATGTTCCATCTCGCCCATCATGGCTACCTGCCTGTTTATAATGCTCTGCTTGATAGCAAGCTCTTCATCCAGCTCAGCAATGCGGTTCTTCATGTGACAAATTTCACTGTGGAGCTGCGCGATACGGCCATCAGTAACACGTTGGTTCCAGCGTTTTACAGCATCGTCCAGATCTAAGCTATTGCCTGTCGACACACCACATTTTACGCAGCGGACATGTTTATAGCCAAAATCCACAAAATGCGCTGTGCCACCACACATGGGGCACGGCAGCAGCTGTTTCTCAAGCTCACTATGCCGCTTATTTTCATAATACTCCTGTACTTCTCTAGGGTCGGTCATTTTATCACCTCTAGTTTTTATCATTCCAAATCTTTATGGCTTCTTCCTCGGTAACAACACAATGAGTGCGTTGCCAACATGTCATGCACATTACCCGACAGTAATCATTCCACACCTGAAGCTCAGGTTTATCACCACAAATCTTGCAAGGTTTGATTTTATATTTTGATTTCATAACCCCAGTCTCCTAGCCGTGCGGTCGGTTTTCTCCTGCTCGATTTTCTCAAGGTCATCATAGTCAATGCCCAGTATCATAATCAGCTCTTTGATGCAGATAATAGTATCCACCAGCTCCTCTTTGAGATTGGTTATAGCTACATCAGGAGTCTTGGATGTAGGCTGACCCTTCATCAGCACTGTACGGCGATACTGGTTGCAGGCTGTGGCCAACTCACTGCATTCCTCCATGGCTTGGCAAAGCGCTTCTTCGGCGCCCAGCATGAGAGTAATTTTTTCCTGCTGGGGCTTCAGCACATACAAATCGGTAGCAATGCCTCTGCGCTGCAGCTCCTGGGCCAGCTTAGCTTCAATCATTCCCATCCTTCATCACCATCTTCCATTCGTCCAAGGCTTCGGTCATTGCCTTGATATAGCCGTTCCAGTATTCTTCCTCATTCTTTGACGAAGCACAGATTCTGTTATATTCGGCTTCATCAATAGTGCTTTCAAGCCAGTCTTTGAAATTATCCATGTTACTCCTCCTTCACTTCAATCAGCACTCCCTGCCTTCGCAAATCATCCAATACGTCCAGCATCTTTGGAGTGCGTTTCGTCAAGTAGTCTTCGTTCATCATCCTCATAATGTCGAACAGGATGCGGAACCTGTTGCTGGGATTATCGAAAATATCGGCATGGTACTTATACAAATAAGCCATATTGGCAAGGAAGTGGCCGTATGCGGCACGGAAGCCAGCCTCAAAGCCATCATCATGTCCCTTGTTGTAACATTCAATACCGAAACGCTGAACTTTCTCAGGTGGTTCTTCAATGGGTTTGGCAAAGGGGACTCGCATAACCATTGACGGCTGCTGCCTCTTAATCTTTCTCGCAAGTCTTGCCATAGCTACCTCCTTAACCGTTTCTGCCAGGAACGACGGATACGCATTGTATTCTCCAGCGCGTATTGGTCAGCATCAATGTCATGCGCTTTCTGTTTAAGACGCTCCTGATTAGCCTTATAATATTCCTGATATTTTTCACAGCGCCCATGACAGCCGACATATCTTTTTTCACAGTCTTTACACGGTGGCTTCATTTCTTTAGCCTTCCTTTCATATCCAGCAGCTTGGCTAATGCAATACCAACTTTGGTCAGCTCCTGATTGTTAAAAATCAAATGGTTCTGATTTAACCTGGCTAGCTGACCTCTTGTTACCTTAGCCAGATTTGATAATTCAAGATTTTGCTTATTGCCATCAAGATAAACTATAGAATCATTTCTTGTGAGCTTTTCGCCGGTAACTTGTTCCCAAATACATCTAGCCTTGATTCGCCATTTATTGGGATTAGCAACCTTTATTTCAACATAGCCATCAACGTTCACCCGTTCACTGCCTACAGGTTTAAAATTCGCCGGTCTATTCCCAATACGAAACATAGTACCCTTACATTTTTCATAAGCCTCAGGAGACATGTTTTTGCCTTTGTTTACAGGTTCATGTCCTTTGGGAAAATATCCATACACACCAAGCCTAATATTCTTCCTGCTCATATAGCTTTTTACTTGTTCAAGGTTAAAGTTAACTCCCAAGCCTAGCAGGAACGCCTGAACCTCTTTATAGCTTCCACATTTCTTGTCATGAAATTTTTCTCTTACAAGTGCATCCTGTTCAGGAGTTGTCAGCCTACGCGCCAGTTCACGCATGCCTCTATTCTGCTTAGCGTTGGTTGATATATTCAACCGCCGAAGCGTACTGCGGATTGCAGGTCTAGATAGTTCGACGCCAAATTTTTCGTAAAAAGCATGGATAATTTCAAATGTCCAATGGCCCGGGGCATACTCGCGGATAAACTTAATCATCTCCGGAGTGTATTTTACCCTACTCATTTGAATCCAACAATGCCGGAAGCTTAGCATAACTGCCAAGTTTTTCGTCCTTGGCTACCATGGCCTTTAACATTAAATCGGCATTACTGATAATGGTCCTGCTGATATCTACAATAGCATCGGTGCGCTCTAGCTCCTCTTGCAGCCTGTCGCCACTAAGATTGTTATTGGTAAGACGGTCAAGCTGCTCAAACAGTTTATTGTTCAAAGAGTTAAGGTTATTCATTTTTTACCTCCGGTGGAAAATCCGTTGACAGTTCACGGAGGATACTGATCAACGCATTCCTGTTCTTTTTATATACTGAATCAAAATAATCTGAGTAATATTCAGCCTTGGTTATGCGATATCCAAATTTAGCACTTGGCTCTACTCGCTGGCCAAACTGTCTCGCAGCAATAAGCGTGCTGGCAAGTTCAATTTCATTATGGTTTATAGCCAGCATAATGAGCGACAGCCACAGCTCAGCATCAGGGAGCTTCATATCTGCTAATGGATCGCAGATAACTATTC
>JBJDXD010000104.1:0-22251 GCA_051866495.1 Phascolarctobacterium sp.
AGGGGGTGGTGGGAGAAATCCCGTATGGGTTCAAATCCCATCGACCGCACCAAATTGTAAATGCAGACGTTGTGCTTAGGCATGACGTCTTTTTTGTATATAAAAAGCACAGACTCGAAAGATAAGAAGTCTGTGCTTTATTTCTTAAATAGCTATTGTTCGTCTACTATTTCGAACGACCGAAAAAGAAGCAAAAAGGTCGCGCGCTTTTGGAAGCGCGGGAAACAAAATCTTTTTACTCGCCTAAAAAGATTTATCAAAAAGGGCTTTGCCATATTCCAAAAGGTTCGAGGTTAGAACTTCCACTCCAAGGCAGCTTTGCCGTAGACGCTGGAGCCGCCCTTGCGGTACATGTCGCTGCCGATGGTAAGGGTTACGTCCAGGCGTTTGGGAGTTTTGAAGGTCACGCCTGCGGCGATGCTCATGCTGTCGCGACCATAGGTGTCCACGGTGTCGCTAATGGTAACGCCGGGCAGGTCGGAGAATTGATAGCTTGTGCGACCATTGTCACTCAGAAGCTCGTGGTTCCAAGCAACGCTGGCATGGGCCTGCCATTTGGTGCTGTCGTAGCTATCCAGTGCCTTGGGCTTGGTGGTCAGGCGATAGCCCAGCTGGGTGCGCAGGGAGTTATAGGTAGCGCTGCTGATTTTGGTGCTGATGGCGCCACCATCCTCGTGGATGCTGGGACGATGGGCGAAGCTGTAATCCAAGGCTGCGAAGGGGCCGCTTTCCATAATGCCGTGCTCCTTGTTCAGAGCAGTGCCCACACTCAGGCTGCCGCTGTAGCCAGTCCAGTCGGAGTCGGCCGCGCCACTATAGCCACCGATATTGATATTGCGGTGGCTGCGCATTTGCTCAATGCCCAAGCGTGCGCTGCCAAAGATTTGCCAGCCCTTCCAATCTGCGGGAGCATAGGTAGCTTGGGTACCAAGGTAGAGGCCTTCGCCCTTGATGCGGCTGCCAGCCTCGCTGGTGCTTTGGTGGTTCAAGGCCGCATGATAACCATGGGTCAGACCATTTTCCAAGGTGCGCTCCATGGCACCGATAACGCCACTATTATGGTTGGTGTAGCCACGGTTGCCATTGTGCTGGTCGGTGTAGCTGGTGAAGGGCATCATCATATTGCGCCAAGCGTTGTATTTGGGAGTCTCATTCACAGCAGGACCACGACCGCCGCCGGTGCGGGCGGGAGGAACGTTCAAGCTGCTGAAGGTGCCCAGCATGTTCATATTGTTGAGCATGGAATGGGTGTTGATGGTTGCTTGAGCGCTGTTGCTATAAACGGAGGGGTTGAGCTGCTTCAGCATGCCGGGGACATCACTGCCATCGGGATTAGAGAAGTCAATACCCTCGTAAATTTTTTGCCAATCATCTGCATGAGCGCTATTATTGCCCAGGAAGGCAGCATTTTGCACCAAGACATTGGACAAGCTGCTGGTGCCGCCGTCATAGGCATATTGCTCATAATTGCGGCGCATGGAAATTCTATAAGTGTGACCATCTAGGCGACCTTCAAAGTCGAGGGTCGGGGATTGTTCAAATAGATTGATTGCCGTGGGAGAGCCTTCAATGTAAACATTAGTATTAGTCCAAGTTAATTCAACATTGCCGTCATAAAAGTCATGCTTCATACCCAATAATAAGGTTGCTCCATCCAATTTAAGATTGCCTCCGCCAGTGACTTGCAGCATGGCACCATCGTCATCAACTAAGCTAAAGATGCGACCGCCAGTAGTATCTAGTGTGGAGCCATAAGCTATGTTAATTATACCCGCACCTTGGTCAACATAAAGGTCACCCTTGTTGTTGAAGGTGGAGTTGGTAGTATCGCTGCCAATATTAAGTGCTTTGATATTGATTATGCTTGTGCTACCGGTATCTAAAGTGGAAATTGCTGTAGTACCAACGTTCAGCACAATACTATCCTTACCCTTGATGTTGTAATCAAAGTTGTGAGTGCCAGCAAAATTTAAATTGGTCATGTCATCTTCGCTATTGGGTAAGTCAGGAGCTAGGGTTTCGCCATCCACGTTCTGATAGAATATAGCATCGGGATTCCATTCAGAAATAATATCGCCTGTGATATAGGCTCCGCCAAAAATGTTAATATTTTTTACTAAAGCATTGGGAGAGATATAAATTGCGGCCAATTTGCCATTCAAATTACCTTTTACATTAAACTCAGATACTAGAGGACCTTCAAGTGCAGAGAGAAGGTCGTTTTTAACCCATTTAGCATTTTTATCGTCATATTCAACATTGATATAGGAGCCGCGATAGCCAGCCCTATCACCTAATTCGTTGCTGCCAAAGTCAAAGCGAGCGGCCACGCCGCCTTCGCCAGTAGCAGTGATGCTGTTACCGGATTTTAAAGTAATAGTATGATTCTTACCATAGGCCACCAACAGGCCATTACCGTATTTACCGTCGGCGGAGATTATGTTAGAAGTATCAGAAGGTGTTTTGCTGATAGTAAGATTATTGTTGACGCCATCCACGCGAATACCAATGCCGGAATAGCCATCAGCCATAATTGTTCCGCTTTGGGTAATAGTATTGTTGCTGCCATAGATATGCAAGCCTGTGCCATGAGTTTGGGTATTGGAACTTGTACCATATGTCCAAGCATTACCGCTTTGAATACGATTAAAGAAACCCTGATTGTTTGTATAAGTTATACCACTATTATAAATTGACTTGCCATAATAAGCGCCAAGGTCCACATTATAGCCCAAATCCTTCAACAAGGCCAGCTCGGCCTCCATAAAGTTGCACCAATTGCGATAGCTTTGGTGGCTCATAAGACCGTTTTGCAGCTCAAGGTGGCTTAGCTCCGGCTTGCTTTCGTCCGAACCCTCGTAGCCATTAAGAGGAATGCCGCCAATAACTCCAGGAACACTAGAACCATCTGGCCAAGCAATAGTGGCTAGTTCGGCAAGTCCTGTGGTAGCGTTTATGGTTGTAAGTACATTTTTTACATTTGCTCCAGTGAAGTACGCACCGCAGTTAGTGCTTTCGCTACCATCACGAATGACATAGAATTCGTCAGGTTGTTTAACGAAGCCTGGGTCATTATATTGTGCCAGAGTAATGGGAACAATATTTCTACTTATGAGTTCACCGGTTACACCGGATAAAGGATTCTCTTCATTAGGATTTATGGGATATTTGAGATCAGTGGTTGCCACACCTGTAGTGCGGTCATAATAAACATTATTGCCATTGGAATTATATTCATAATACGCCACTCTGCCAAAGGCATCCCTAAGTCCCATTTCGTATTTGGTGAAAACTACTTGGGACATTGAAGCACTATCTGGAGCAGTATAATTTACGTTCTTGCCGAAGTTTATTTGAGAAGGTGACTCATTGTCATTGCTTAATTCAGTAATATAGGTTCCCAGACCCAGGGCATGGAACATTTCGTGGGTTATAGTGCCGTAATAATCGGAGTCTGTTCCATTGCTAGGCAGGGCAGTGAATTTATCAATGTACCAAATGGTGTCCGGGGGAGCAAGGTTAACTTCAATTCGGGCAACAGGGTCATCACCTGATGGGAGATACTTTCCTTGCAAAACAGCGCCCAATTCTGTATCACTGATTTGGAATTTGGGCTTACCATGGCCATCTTTTTCTACATAGGTGCTGCTTTCAGCGGCGGCGTCAGCGTCTTCGTCGGGGAAAAGCTCCAGCTTGATATAGGGGGAAACACTTGCAGTGGGATTAATCATTTGATGAATATAACCAATGCTATCACCAAAGGCTTCCTGTTCACCGGCAAATAAATCCCGATAGGAAACATATTCTTTTACTTTATTGCCATCTTCGTCAAGAACAGGGTCTCCATCATCATCCTCTTTGTATTCGCCCCACCAGTGAGGGCCGGGGTGGGTACTGGCGGTATAAATATCGAATTTATAAGTAAGTTGGTTGGTACCGTTGCTAACACTAATGTCCATATAATTCTTGCCATGACCACAATCAGGAACATCCTCCTCTTCCTCCGCATGGGCATAATAGGGCGCCATAAAGAAGGAGCAGGATAGCAAAACTGCTGCTGTTAAACGACGTTTATCCTTTAGCATATACATCCCTCCGTGAATCTATTAGAAAATGTTAAACATTTACTCCACTATATCCATTATATCATAACAATTGGAGATTCATAAATGTGTCACACAGCCAAAAATAATGTGTTCCAAGCATTTACTACCAGTGGATATAAGAAAAGCAAAACCCCTCGCTGTTTACTCAACTGTGAGCAGGTTTTGCTTATTCTTGTGGTTCAAGGGGAAACTATTTTAGAATTTCCATTCAAAATTAACTTTGCCATAAACGGAGGAGCCGCCCTTGCGATAGATATCGCTGCCTAGGGTGAGGCCAACATCGAGACGATTGGGAGTTTTGAAGACCACTCCGGCAGCAATGCTCATGCTGTCGCGACCGTAGGTCTCAATGGTGTCTTCGATGGGGGTACCAGGGAATTCAGCCAGCTCATAGCTGGTACGACCATTGTCGCTGAGCAGCTCATGGTTCCAAGCAACGCTGGCGTGGGCTTGCCATTGAGTGCTGTCGTAGCTATCCAAGGGCTTGGGATTGGTAACGAGGCGATAGCCCAGCTGAGTGCGCAGGGAGTCGTAGGTTGCGCTTTCCAGATTGGTGCGGACAGCACCACCGTCCTCGTGTACGCTGGGACGATGGGCAAAGCTGTAGTCCAATGCTGCAAAGGGACCACTCTTTACAACGCCGTGCTCCTTGGTCAGGGCTGCACCGATATTAAAGCTGCCGCTGTAACCGGTCCAGTCGCCGTCAGCAGTGCCATAGTAGGGCGCTAAGCTGTCGCTGATATAAACACGACGATGGCTGCGCATTTGCTCTACGCCGAAACGGGCACTGCCAAAGACGGACCAGCCGTTCCATTCGGCGGGAGCGTAGCTGGCGTGAGTACCCAAGTAGATGCCCTCGCCCTTAATAGTGCTGCCGCTGTCCTCAGTAGATTGATGGTTCAAGGCCGCATGGTAGCCATGGGTGAGTCCGTTGGCAAAGGTGCGCTCCGTAGCGCCGATAACACCGCTGTTGTGGTTGGTGTAGCCGTTCGAGCCGTTGTGTTGGTCGGTGTAAGAGCTAAAGGGGATGACAATGTTACGCCAGCTGTTATATTTAGGCGGTTCAACTCGGTTTGGACCAAGACCACCGATTCTACGGGACACAGGAGTATTCATGCTCATGCTGCCTACATTAAGGGAGCTGACAGTAGAAACTAAGTTGTTGAGGGTGGTGTGGGTTTCAATCACAGCTTGCGCTTGGCTGCCGACAACATTGGGGTTAAGCTTTTTGAGGTTGTTGCTCACTACTTTCTTCCTCTCAGCATCGGTATTGGTTATAGTGAGCGGGAAGTCAAGAGAGGTTAGGAGAGCTTCCTTGTCCAATCTAATATATTGGGGCTCATCTTTTGTCTTTTGCAAACCAATGTCGATAGCCGAGCCGATGCCGCTAGAGATGTCGTCAGTTGCAACGCTTTGGTAGCCTTGCTCAATGCGCTCAACATTGATGACGTATTGAGTAGCGGATGGGTCGTGCCCAGTTGTGCTTGTTCCAGCAAACTCGAAGTTTAATACAGGGGAGATATTCTTGATTGTGTGGGTTGTTGAACTATCAACAGTTAGAGTACCACTGTTAACGGTGACAATAGGGCTTAACTCGATTACTTGCCCATTATAATAATAGTCGACTTGAGGAGTGAGGGTGATTGTGCCTTGTATTGTAGCGTTACCATTGATAATAAGGTGGTCAGACTCTTCATTGGTGTTGAAGTCGACGAGCAGGTTAGCTTCAGTGGTTGTTGCTCTATCGCCAGAGGATTCAGTGGGAGTACCTTGTGTATAGTTGCCAGTAATTTGGATTGTAGTTATACCTTTACCTAAATCAAAGGTGCCGTTGTTGGTGAAGCCTGTTACGGAATCGGTTACAACATAAGTACCTGCACCCTTTAAGGTAGCTCCTTTGTTGATGGTAATACTATTAACTTTTGCTGTGCCATTATATTCTAATGTGCCGCCAGCGATACGCATGTTAATATTGCTTTGGCCAGTAATATTGCCGTTGTAGGATAAGTTAAAGCTAGAGTCTACATCTTCATATTGTTGTTGTTCTTTGTTGTATTTTCCACCAAAGGTGAGATTAGTAAAACCGGAACCTACGTGGGTAATGGCACCTTCAATGCTAGCACCGCTTAGAATGTTAACATTTTGTACTACAGCATTAGAGTTAATGGAAATTGCTGCGCTTTTACCTACTAAAGAACCTTGAATATTAAAGTTACTTATTTCAATGGGAGATACTTCTGATTGGTAACTAGCAGTTTCATTACTAGATGTAGTATTGCCAAATCTAACAGCTATGCCACCATTTCCACTAGCTTCGATTGCCGCACCTGATTGCAAATTTATGTTATAAATATTACCTGAAGTGATTTGAAGTCCAATGCCATTAGTTCCGCTGGAGGTGATATTATGAGCAATATTCAAGGTGTTGTTGCGTTCTCCTGATTGTGACGCATCTTTTACAGAAAGACCTATACCATTATCTTCATTGATGGTTATGGGCGCAGATGTTGTGTAAATATCTGTGTCACCAATATCGATAGTGATTCCTTCCGCTGCATGCGCATAATAAGGTGCCATGAGGCAAGCACAGCTCAAGAGAACAGCCGCGGTTAAAGCGCGTTTCGTAGTTTTCATGATTAAACCCCTCCTTGGGATTTGACTAAAATTTATGCATTCAATTTATTAAACAATAAGATAATGGGATACGTGAGAGTTTAGCAAGATACGCTAATATGTAATAGAAACAATCCTACTAATTCATATTTATACTTCTATTCGTACCCCATAAAATCCTGCTAGGGAAGCTTTATGTTTCTAAAAAATAATGCTATAATCAATTAAAGAAATACTAGCTTTTATGACTTGCAAGATGGAATATGGCTAGTTGCTTTCTGAAGTTGCCAATGCTTTTAAGTAATGCTAAAATATTTATCTAGATAAAATCGTCAAACCGTTCTTTGGCGCAGAAAAAAATCGCAGGAGAGTACTATGCAATTAGTTGTAGATAAAATTGCCAAGGCCTTTGGCATTCATGAGATATTTAAAAACGTAAGCTTTATGATTGAGCAGGGTGAGCATGTGGGCTTGGTGGGCGTCAACGGCAGTGGCAAAACCACACTGCTGCGCTGCCTTTTGCAGCCCGATTGGATTGACGAGGGCGCTATAAAATTTGAGCCAGGCATTAGCGTGGGCTATGTGCAACAGGGCTTTACAGATTTGCACGGCACCATTTGGCAGTTTATGAGCGAGGCCTGCCCTGAGATTACCAATCTGCGTAAAAAAATGGCGGAGCTGGAGCAGGCTGCTAATGGACTAACTGGGGAAGCCTTGGATGCCTGCCTTGATGAATATGCTCGCGTTACCAAGCGTTACGAATTTATAGATGGTTATAATTTTGAAAATCGCATTAAAAGGGTGCTCATTGGCTTGGGCTATACGGAGGAGTGGTGGAGCCATGAGGCTGCTGCTTTAAGCGGCGGGCAAAAGACTCGCTTGATGCTGGCAGCGGCGCTGGTGCGCAATCCTGATTTTATGATTTTGGACGAGCCCACCAACCATTTGGATATCATTATGACCCAATGGCTGGAAAAATATTTGCAGGAATTTAAGGGCGGGCTTTTAGTAGTAAGCCATGACCGTGCTTTTTTAGATAATGTGGCTGTGCGCATTTTGGAAATGGAGGGCGGCAAGCTGCAGTCCTTCAAGGGTAATTACTCTCGCTATCTAGAGCAAAAGGCCATTCAAACGGCTACGCTGGAGGCGGCCTATAATGCGCAGCAGGATTTAATTGCCCGCACGGAGGCCTATATCCGTCGTTTTAAGGCGGGCATCAAGAGTAAAATGGCTCGTGGTCGCCAGTCCCAGTTAGATAGGCTGGAGCGCTTGGACGCACCGGTGCATAATGAGGAGTTTCAGCTGCGGCTGCCACCGGCTGCGGAATGTGCCGACAGAGTGCTGATTATGGAGGACTTAACCATTGGCTATGGCGCTAAGGTGCTGGCCAAGGGCATCAATTTAACCCTGCGTAGGGGTGAAAAGGCAGCTCTTTTAGGTGCCAACGGCACGGGCAAAACCACGCTGCTGCGCACTATTTTAGGCGAAATCCAGCCCTTAAAGGGTCGTGCCAAAATTGGCAATCGGGTGCAGATTGGCTATTTTTCCCAGAGCTATGAGCGACTGGAGCCCCAACAAACTCTGCTAGAAAATTTTGTGATAGAATATGGCTTCACCGAGGAACACACTCGTTCCATGCTGGGCGGGATGCTCTTTCATGGGGATGATGTGTTCAAAAAAATAGGCGAGCTTAGCGGCGGTCAAAAGGCCCGCTTGGTGCTTTTAAAGCTGGTGCTGGATGGTGCCAACTGCCTAGTGCTGGACGAGCCTACCAACCATCTTGATATTATGGCGCGAGAAACGGTGGAGGCGGCTTTGGAGGCCTTTGATGGCACTGTTTTGGTAGTGAGCCATGACCGTTATTTTGTGAATGAAGTGGCAGACCGCATTTGGGAAATAGAGGATTGTCAAGTCAAGGATTATAAGGGTAATTACGATTTTTATTTAGAGGAAAAGGATAAGCTGGCCCAGGCGGCTGCTCTGGCTGCGGCGGAAGCGGAAAAGCAAAAAGCCTTTGCCGAAGCCAAGGCCAAGCAACAGGCTGCGGAGCAAAAGGTTTTGCCTACCTCGAAAAAAGAGGAGAAGCAAAGACGCTACAGCTCGGAAGAAGCAGCTAAGCTGCTGCCCAAGGTGGAGCTGCAGATTCGTGAGCAGGAGGCCATGATGGGTCTGTTAGAAAAGCGTATGGCTGACCCTGCTAATCACGCCGACCCTGCCAATAGCGCGGCCATGGCGGCGGAGCATGAGGAATACGAAAATAAGATTGCTCAGCTGATGGAAAAATGGGAGCAGCTCATGGAAGCGATGGAGGAATAAAGTGCATACTCACGAAGAATATATGGAGCTGGCGCTGGCGGAGGCCCGTAAGGCGGCGGAGCTAGGAGAAATTCCCATTGGTGCTGTGCTTGTGCATGAGGGCGAGGTAGTGGCTAGTGCTCATAACATGAGAGAAACCTGGCAGGATGGCACTGCCCATGCGGAAATTATTGTGATTCAAGAGGCCTGCAAAAAGCTGGGGCGTTGGCGGCTCAGTGGCTGCAGCCTGTATGTAACGGTGGAGCCCTGTCCCATGTGCAGCGGTGCCATTGTGAATAGTCGCATCGATACGGTGGTTTATGGCTGTCCTGATGTGAAGGCCGGAGGAGCAGAATCCATTTTTAATATTATTACCAATCCCAATTTGAATCACTGCGCTACTGTGCTTAGCGGTGTGTGCGAGGAAGCGTGCGCCCAAGTTATGAAGGATTTTTTCAAGCGCAGACGGGCGGAGAATAAGGCTAAAAAGCAGCAGGCAGCACAGGACTGCTGCGCAAAATAAAAGCTTGTAGCAAGCTTAGGAAAAGCACCTAGCGGATGAGGAGGCGAGCTTATGAATATTTATTTTTGGCGTCACAACAAAACCTATCACAGCCATAGCATGATTGATGAACCCTGCTTAAACAATGAGTTTTATCTTGATGCCTTGGCCATTGTAGTTGCCCATGATTTGGAGGAGGCCTTGACCAAGCTGGCGGAGCAAAATGCTGGCTGGCGTGTGGATGATTTGCGGGCTCTGCCTTGCCAAGTGATTCCTGTGGACAAGGCGGGTGTGGTGTTCTCCGAGCTGCGGGGCATGATAAATCATCTTTGATAAAAGGGCTACAGCACGTTTTTCCTATGAATTTTGCAGCAATCAGCACGTTTTTCCTATGAATTTTGCAGCAATCAGCACGTTTTTCATAGGAAAAACGCAAATGGATTAAAACAAAAAGCAGAACCATCTCCCTGAGAAAGCTCAGGGGAGTGGTTCTGCTTTTTAGTTTCTCGAATTAACTTCTATGCTCTTATTTTCCGAAAACGCTATTTACATAGTTAACTGCGCTAACAGCGTTAGGAGCGTAATGGTTAGCGCCAATTTGGTCGGAGTATTCCTGGGTTAAAACTGCACCGCCAACTACGATTTGGCAAGCACTGGTTTTGCTGTCGCTTTGCAAAGCCTTAATGGTCTCCTCCATAGCGCCCACAGTAGTGGTCATCAAAGCGGAAAGGCCCACAACCTTGGCTTCATTTTCCTTGGCTGCTTCCACGATGGTTTCAACAGGCACATCCTTGCCCAAATCCAGCACTCTGTAGCCATAGTTTTCCAGCAAGACCTTTACAATATTCTTGCCGATATCATGAATATCACCGCGCACGGTGGCAATAATTACAGTTTCGCCTTGGGTTTCGCCCACACCCACAGCCTCGCGAATTACCTCAAAGGCTGCTTTGGCAGCATCAGCACTCATCAAGAGCTGGGGCAAAAACAGTGTCTTTTTCTCAAAGCCATTGCCCACAAAATCCAATGCCGGAATCATATATTTATTGATGACCTCCAAGGGCTTTTCGCTTGCCAAAGCCACCGCAGCGGCCTTGCGAGCTGCCTCGGCTAAACCCTTGACGATGGCATCATAAAGGCCCATTTCGCTAGCAATGGTTGCCGTTGCCTTAGGAGCATCCGCATAATGCTGTACATATTCCTTGCAGCCCTCATCATAACCAGCCAATGCACGATAACCATAAAAGGCGTCCAGCATAGCCTTGCTTTGGGGATTGATAATGCCGCAGGAGAGGCCTGCAGCCAGTGCCATGGTAAAGAAGGTGCTGTTTACAGCCTCACGTCCGGGCAGACCAAAGGAAATATTAGAAACGCCCATGACAGTGTTGATGCCACGCGCCTTCATAGTACGAATCACTTCGCAGGCAATTTCTGCATTCTCAGCGCCGGTGGAGATGGTCAAGGCCAAGGGGTCAACTACGATATTGCGGCTTGCAATGCCGTATTCCGCAGCGCGGGCAATAATCTTTTCAGCCACAGCAATACGACCTGCTGCAGTGTTGGGAATACCACTATCATCAAGGCACAGAGCTACCAGCACAGCACCATATTTTTTCGCTAGGGGCAGCACCTTGCTAAGACTTTCTTCCTTACCGTTAACAGAGTTCAGCATGGGCTTGCCATTGTAAAGGCGCAAAGCACGCTCCATGGCCTCATAATTAGAGGTATCAATCTGCAGGGGTGTATCGGTAATGGCCTGCAAAGCAGGGACAGCTTTAGCAATCATGGCAGGCTCGTCAATACCGGGAGTGCCCACATTGACATCCAAAATATGTGCGCCTACATTGATTTGCTCCAAGCCCAAGCGACATACATAATCCAAATCTTGAGCAGCCAATGCTTCCTTTAAGCGTTTTTTGCCGGTAGGATTAATGCACTCACCAATAATAATGGGCCCTTCACCAAGATGCACTGCCCTGCCATAGCTGGAAACAGCTGTCAGCTGGCAGTCGCGATAGCCACCTGGTGAGAGATCCTGGCATTTTTTAATCATAGCTTCAATATGAGCTGGGGTTGTGCCGCAGCAGCCGCCAATGATGCTGGGTCCCTGTTGAGCCAGCTCGTACATCAGCTCTGCATATTCTTCAGGGCCAACCTCAAAGCAGGTTTTGCCATCCTTTTCCACGGGCAGACCTGCGTTTGGATTAATAATAATGGGCAGGCTGGTTGCAGCCAGCATTTGGGGTAGCAGCTTGGCTACCTGCACAGGGCCCAAGCCACAGTTAAAGCCCATGGCATCCACACCAAGTCCCTCGCACATGAGCGCAGCAGCTTCGACCGTAGCGCCGGTGAGCAGCTTGCCATCCTGATCAAAGGTCATGGTTACGCACACTGGCAAATCGCTGTTTTCCTTGGCTGCCAGCACCGCTGCTTTGATTTCGTAGGTATCGCTCATGGTTTCGATTAAAATTAAATCGGCGCCTGCAGCAGCGCCATAGCGCACCATTTCGCCATAGGCATCCACAGCGTCTTCAAAGGCTAGGTCACCATAGGGTGCCAAAAGCTTGCCAGTGGGGCCTAAATTGAGGGCCACAAATTTATTTTCGCGACCACCACAGGCACGCTTGGCAATACCTACGGCGGCTTCGATGGTTTCCTTGCAATCTAGGCCGCTGCCCTTGAGCTTGATGGGGTTGGCGCCGAAGGTATTGGACTTCACAATATTAGAGCCCACATCTAAATAGCCACGATGCACCGCTTCCACAATCTCTGGATGGGTAAAGTTCCAGCTTTCGGGCAGTTCGCCCGGCTTCAGGCCACGCGCCTGCAGCTGTGTGCCTGTAGCACCATCAAAAAACAACATTTTCTTTCCTAACAACTCTTTAAAGTTCATCCTTAATCTCCTTATATCATTCTGAATCATATAAATATATATCTTTCCAGTCAAATGAAATTTCTTAACGCTCATTTCGTGGGGTTCAATTGGCCTTTGCGGGGTACTATTTTGCTCGCAGAATAATTTTTTATTTCGAACCCTTGAGGCCATTATACCAGCCACTCATGAGCTAAAATTTCAATTCCCTCTAAGATATATATTTATATGATTTTTTACTACTCACTACTCCTGTAGGGACAGTTAATATTTCCGCAAGTCATACATTTGTTCCAAACACACTGTACATCCTCGGATAGGCCAATAACTGCAGTTACTGATTTGGACGGCGCCATCATGCAGCCCTCCGTAAGCGTGAGCCCTATAAGCTTCGCACAGTTCAGCACCGGGAATAACTGCCGCTGCTCCGCCAAATCCCAATCCCCATAGCCAGGCGAAAAGCGGGGCCGCTGCGCCAAGCCACCCGTGTCAAACTTCGCCTGCACCTCGTCACAATAGCTTTCAATCAACGCCGCAGCCACGGCCTGTGCCGCAGCCCCTTCGGCCACGCTGCCCAAGGCTAAACGCCGTATGGCTGCGTCCACACGACTGCCCAAGGTTGCCCCCAAAAGCAATGCTTCTTGGCAGCCCTTTAAATGTGCTGCTAAATCCCTTGAGGTAAAGCGAATGCCGCAGTCCAAGGTAACACCCTCTGCATCAACCTGAACACCATGCTTTTGCAGTACATGGCGCGCCTGCACCTCGTTGCGCAGCTTTAAATAAACCGTGTCCACCAAAACCTGCGCTTTTTTATCATCTGGTCGCGCCCGCAAATAACGCAATGCTTCCCTTCTGTTGAAATCCATAAGCTTTAATCCTTCACAATCTCAGACAAATTAGTCATAATGCCGCCAATAATTTCTGGCCTATTCATTGTATAAATGTGAACATGGCTAAAGCCATTGGACACTAAATCAATAATCTGACCCGTAGCATAGGCAGTGCCAGCCTGCTTAAGCGCTGCAGGCTTATCCGCAAATTTTTCCACCATAGCCCTAAATTGGGGTGGTAGCTTGGTGCCGCTAAGCTGGCAAATGCGGATGATTTGACTAGCGTTGGTCACGGGCATAATACCGGGAACAACGGGCACATTGATGCCAGCCTTGAGCAAACGGAACATATAATTATATAAAATCGTGTTGTCGAAGAACATTTGAGTTACTAAAAAGTCCACTCCTGCCTCGACCTTATACTTCGTGTTTTCAATATCCTGTGCCAAGCTGCCGGACTCCGGATGACCTTCAGGATAGGCAGCGCCACCAACACAAAAATCTCCCTGCTCCTTGATGAAGCGCATCAAATCGCTGGCATGAGCAAAGCTGCCTATAGCATTCTTTTCCAGGCCTGCAGGAATGTCGCCACGCAAAGCCAAAATATTCTCAATACCATTGGCTTGCAATTGGCCCAGCACCTCTTGTATTTTTGCCTCATTAGCCTTTACACAAGTTAAATGAGCCAGTGCGGGAATACCATTATCCTGCACTTCTTTAGCAAGCGCAGCAGAATAGCCAACCGTGCTACCACCGGCGCCGTAGGTTACACTCATGTAAGAGGGATTGACCTTGGCAATTTTATTTACGATCTCAAGGCTATTTTGCAGCTCCGTGCCTAGCTTAGGAGGAAAAAGCTCACAGGATATGCTAACCTTATCGGTGCGCAAAATATCTATAATCTTTGTGGTTTTCACTTCAAAACACTCCCTAATTTTTGATGTTTACAAGCTATTTTAACAGTTTAGCACTCCTTTGGCAAACAAAATCCAATATTTTACTAAACCACTAGGTTTTATGGTGTAAGAGTGCTAAAAAGGTTACAAAAACGAGTCACTCTTCTTGCCAAGCACAAAAAAATCATATATAATTATCTAATACAGTAAGGACACATTAGAAGTGCTGTTACCAAAGTAAGAATGGGTTAGAAGTGCTGGAAGGCGAGGCGTGGCGCAGTTTGTACAGCGATGGCGTACTTATGGTACGTCGAGCAAGCAAACAAGCCACAACGAAGCATAACAGTGCTTATAACACATTCGTGCAAGGACGTGGAGATGTAGCGAAGCGGTCATAACGCGCCCGACTCGAAATCGGGTCAGCCCTTAACCGGGCCCGTGGGTTCGAATCCCACCATCTCCGCCACTAAAAAATTAAGCAGAACCACTCCCCTGAGTCACCTCAGCGAGATGGTTCTGCTTTTTTATGCCAATATGAATATTATACTTGTATAAGGCAAACGCAAACAAAGCCCTTGCAGTAGCTTAAAACATGGCAGCTTAAATCAGAAGCGGAAATCGCGCTCGCCCTGTTCAATATGGCTTAAATGCTGCTTGCAAACTTCGCGCACCTTTTCCTTGGTAATATTGAGCAGCTCTTTTTCAATCAACTCTTCGCCCAAGGCGCGAGTTGAGCTGGAAGCATAATCCACCAAATATTCCTTTAGGGTCATCAAAGCATTGGGATGGCAGCAGTTTTGAATTTGCTTGGATTTACACAGCTCCATAAATCTGTCGCCGGTCCTGCCCTCACGGTAGCATGCAGTGCAGAAGGAGGGCAAGAAGCCCAGCTCCATGAGCCATTTGATAACCTCGTCCAGGGTGCGTTGGTCGGAAACATCAAACTGCTGGGTGTCCTCAGGACGTTCCTCCTCAGTATAGCCGCCAACAGAGGTTCTAGAAGCACCACTAATTTGGGAAATACCCAGGTGCAAAGCCTTTTCGCGTACCTTTTGGCTTTCGCGAGTGCTGATGATCATGCCAGTATAGGGAACAGCAATGCGAATAATAGCAATAATCTTGGCAAAGATTTCGTCATCAATACCATTGTCAAAGACGCTGGGATCAATATCATCAGCTCGCTTGATGCGGGGGACGCTGATGGTGTGGGGACCAACCCCATGCACTGCTTCCAAATGCTCCGCATGCATCAAAAGGCCGGCCAGCTCATATTTATAACGCTCCAAGCCAAAAAGTACGCCCAAGCCCACGTCATCAATACCACCCTCCATGGCTCTATCCATGGCCTCGGTGTGATAAGCATAATTATGCTTGGGTCCTTTGGGATGCAGCTGCTCATAGCTTTCCTTGTGATAGGTCTCTTGGAAGAGGATGTAAGTACCAATGCCTGCTTCCTTAAGCTTGCGATAATTTTCCACTGTGGTAGCTGCAATATTTACATTCACCCTGCGAATAGCACCATTTTTATGCTTAATACTGTAAATTGTTTTGATGCAATCCAAAATATACTCAATGGGATTATTGATGGGGTCCTCGCCGGCCTCCAGTGCCAAGCGCTTGTGCCCCATGTCCTGCAGGGCAATAACCTCTTGGCGAACCTCCTCCTGGGTCAGCTTTTTGCGACCAATATGCTTGTTGGTAGCATGGTAGGGGCAGTAAACACAATGGTTGATGCAATAATTGGACAAATATAAGGGAGCAAAGAGCACGATGCGGTTGCCATAAAAATCCTTTTTAATTTGCTCCGCTAAGCGAAAGAGCTTTTCTTGACGCACCTTGTCCTCGCAGGCTAAAAGCACCGATGCTTCCCGGTGGCTAAGGCCTTGGCGTAGCTCCGCCTTGGCCATAATGGCATCCAATAATTCAGCATTGTTTTTGTTGGCTTCAGCATAGGCCAGGGTTTCCATAATTTCCCCATGGTCAATAAATTCTTCAGCCTTCATGGACTTTACATTATACATTCTTTTTCCTCCTTAGGGGTCAGCCATTGCTTTTCCCGCAGTTTTAGAGCAGTCTTGACTGCTATACTTAGTATAACATAAAACGAAAGCATTTGTTCTATGTTTTGCCCTGCCAAGCAAAATTTTATGCTTGGTCGGAATAGAATGTATTTATTTTTACAAAAAATTACCATATACTCTTTAGCAAAGGTAGCAAAAGCGGCGCTAAAATAGAGGTGGCGATGCCCGTCAGGGCAATGGCTACACCGCCGATAGCAAGCTGCACGGGGCTGATGTTGGCGCAGGCACTGGTGCCAAGCCCGTGGCTGGAGGCACCGATGGCAAGGCCGGCGGCGATATCGTTCTTGATGCCAAAAAGCTTCAGCAGCTTGTGATTAAAGGTAGCGCCCAGCATACCGGTGAAAATGACCGCGGCAGTGGTCAGGGCTGGGATGCCGCCGATAGTTTTGGAAACGTCGATGGCAATAGGCGTGGTGATGGATTTGGGCAGCAGGCTCAAAAGCACCTTTTCGCTAGCACCTAGGCCCTTAGCGCAGAAGTAAACTACAACGATAGCCACGATAGTGGCGATGGTGACGCCACCTAAAATGGGCAAAGCCTTCTCTTGGATAATTTTGCGGTTTTTATACAGGGGGAGGGCCAGTGCGATAGTAGCAGGACCTAAGAGAAAATTGATAAACTCTGCTCCTGCAGCATATTGCTTATATTCAACGCCAGGAGTAAAGGTTAGGAGCGCAATAATGCCCACGCAGGCAGGCACAAAGGGCGGCAGTACCCGCAGGTTAAGCCTATCTACAAGAATTTCACTAAAGGCGTACAAAATAACGGTTAGACCAATGCCAAAAAGTGGAGAATTTAGTAAGCTATCAGGAAACATTTATTTTCCTCCCTTCTTGAGCATGCTTTGTAAAAACAAAGCAGTGGAGCCCAAAACAGCAATGCTGGCCACAACAATAGTAACAAGAATAGGTACCCACTCAGCGCGAATTACATCCGCATAAAGGATGACGCTAACGCCGGCGGGCAAAAAGAGCATGCCCATTTTGGAAATCAAAATATCGCAGATGCCCTCCACGGCTGCCGCAGGAATAACCCCTCCACAGAGCAGGGCTGTCAAGAGCAGCATGCCTAAAAGGGCTGGCGGAAAGGGAATACCAATGGCATTGATAATCAGCGTAGATATCCATTGTAATAGTAATAAAAAAGCAATCCCACGCAAAAGGGATGTAGGTGACATAATAATTCCTCCTCATAAAAGCAAAGCAAAAAGTGATTCTAATTGTGACACAAGCGGTGGATGCTGTCAAGAAATAAGGACAAAGATTTCACGAAATTAACAAATTTAACTATTTGACTTTTTGACTTTTGCTGTTATAATACAGATATAGAGATGATTAAACCTCTCCACCGCAAGCGGCCCGCGATTATAACGAGGAAAAACGCAAGCGGTACGGAGACACATTGTTATAGATAGAGGAGGAATAGATCATGAATGAAAACTACAGCGAAGAGCTGAAATCTATTTTAGAAGCAGCCCAACAGCAGGCTGTGATGCGTTATCATCAAGAGCTGACCACTGCCCATGTGCTGGTGGCTCTGTGCGGTAGCGAGGGCTTCTTTAAATATTTGCTGCAAAGCCTGCATATTGATGAAGCAGCCTTTAGCCAAGAGGCCAAGGCTTTGGTAGAAAAGCTTCCCGGCGTTAAAGGTCAGGACCGCCAGCTGATGATGGGCACTGCCTTTGCCCGGGTGATGGCTCTTTTGAACCAAAACTCTAAGGGCGAAATCACTGTGGGTGACATGGTAGCAACCATTGCCAGTGATGGTGATAGTGATGTGGTTTCCTTGTTCCGCAAATACGGTATTGATAAAAAGAAGGTGGAAGCTGCCTGGATGCAATACCAAAACACTGCTGCAGACGAAGAAACCAAAAAGACCTTGGAAAAATACGGTCAGGATTTGACTGCTAAAGCTAAAGAGGGCAAGCTAGACCCTGTAATTGGTCGTGACGAGGAAATTCGTCGCGTTATCGAGATTTTGAGCCGCCGCAAAAAGAATAACCCTGTGCTTATTGGCGAGCCCGGCGTTGGCAAAACTGCCATTGCGGAGGGTCTTGCCCGCCGCATTGTGGCCGGTGATGTGCCCGAAAGCTTAAAGAACAAAACCCTTTATGCTCTGGACTTGGCAGCCCTGGTTGCCGGTGCCAAATTCCGTGGTGAATTTGAAGAGCGTCTCAAAAAAGTGCTCAAAGCCGTTAGCGACAGCGCCGGTCAAATTATTATGTTTATCGACGAGCTGCACACCGTAGTGGGCGCAGGTGCCGCCGAAGGCGCCATGGACGCGGGCAATATCTTGAAGCCCATGCTGGCTCGTGGTGAGCTGCGCTGCATTGGTGCTACGACTCTGAACGAATATCGTAAGTATATTGAAAAGGACAGCGCTTTAGAGCGCCGCTTCCAGCCTGTTATGGTCAAGGAGCCCGGTGTGGAGGATACTATTTCCATCCTGCGTGGTCTGCGTGAGCGCTATGAGGTGCATCACGGCGTACGCATTAAGGACGCTGCTTTGGTTGCCGCTGCAGTTCTTTCCAATCGTTATATTAACGACCGTTTCCTACCCGATAAGGCTATCGACTTAGTGGACGAGGCCGCTGCTCGCTTGCGTACTGAAATCGATAGCTTGCCCACGGAGCTGGATGAAAGCAAGCGCCGCATCTTGCAGCTGGAAATTGAAGCACAGGCTTTGGCTAAGGAAGAGGACGATGCTTCTAAGGAGCGTCTTGTAAAGCTTAACGAGGAGCTAGAGAAGCTGCGCAAGGATAATGATGAGCTCGTAAAACGCTGGGATGCCGAAAAGGCTGGCATCGCGCGTGTGCGCGAGGTGAAAAAGGAAATCGATGCTGTGAAACAGCAGATGGAACAGGCCGAGCGCGATTATGATTTGAACAAGCTGGCCGAATTAAAATATGGTCGCCTGCCGGAGCTGCAAAAGGAGCTGGCTTCCCTGTCCACGAAGGACGAAAAGGGCAACGACAACGTACTCTTGAAGGAAGAAGTGGACGAGGAGGATATTGCTAAGGTAGTAAGCACCTGGACCGGCATCCCCGTTGCTCGTCTTGGCAGTGGTGAGCGTGAAAAATTGGTGCACTTGGAGGAAATCCTGCATCAGCGCGTAGTTGGTCAGGACGAGGCTGTTAAGGCCGTCAGCGAGGCCGTTGTGCGTGCTCGTGCAGGTATTAAGGACCCCAATCGCCCCATTGGCTCCTTTATTTTCCTTGGCCCCACCGGTGTGGGCAAAACCGAGCTGGCCAAAACCTTGGCCGAGGTGCTCTTTGATGATGAGCGCAACATGGTGCGCATTGATATGAGCGAGTATATGGAAAAGCACACCGTATCCCGCTTGATTGGTGCCCCTCCAGGATATGTTGGCTATGACGAGGGCGGTCAGCTGACTGAGGCTGTACGCCGTCACCCCTATTGTGTCATCCTTTTGGACGAAATCGAAAAGGCTCATGCAGATGTTTTCAACGTCCTCCTGCAGGTGCTGGACGATGGCCGCTTGACCGATGGCCAGGGTCGCAGCGTGGACTTTAAGAACACCTTGATCATCATGACCAGTAATCTGGGTAGCAGCGAGATTATGAAGAATCAAGGTCAAATGGATAGAGAAAAGATTCAGCAAATGCTGATGAACTTCTTCCGTCCGGAGTTCTTAAATCGTGTGGATGATATCGTTACCTTCAAGCCCCTGCAGCAGGAGCAGATTAAGGATATCGTTAAGCTTGTACTGCATGAGCTGGGCGAGCGCCTCAATAAGCAGCTGGAGCTGACCTTGACTGCTACGGACGAGGCTGTGGCCTTCCTTGCTCAGGCTGGCTTTGATCCTGCCTTTGGTGCAAGACCCTTGAAACGCCTCATTGTACACACTGTAGAGAATATTTTGGGCCGCAAGATTGTGGCTGGCGAAATTAAAAATGGCGAAAAAGCAGAGGTTGTGCTGTGTGATGGCGCCATCGATGTTGTTTTAAAATAAAACCTTTTTTGGACTGTCGTACTCTTTTAGTGCGGCAGTCTTTTTTTGCCAGGAGGGAAATAGGCATGGATGTAGAATATTATAATTAAAGAGGTGAGCGGCATGTTCTTTACATTGATTAAAAGATTCATCGAAGCAGTCTTGCTGGTGCTGTGCCTGTTTTTGAGCGTGCAGAGTGGTACAGTAGCGCAGGCAGCAGCTTTGGATTACCACAACGGGGATAGTTGGGCCTATTGGCAACAGGGACCGGAAAAATCTGCCGACTGCTTTTTAATCTGTCCCACAGTGTTTTTAGGAGGCGAGGGTCAAGATAATTTGCTCTTGGATAATAGGCAAAGCCAGGAGCTGAAGGACTTTGTGGGAGCGCTGAACATGGAGCGGGGCATTTATGATGCTAGCTGCACCATGTACGCACCCTTTTATAGGCAGGCTTCCTTGGCTGTGTATAAGCTGCCTGAAAAGCAGCGGGAGCAGTATTTTCAGCTAGCCTATAGTGATGTGCGGGAGGCCTTTCTGGCGTACTTAAAACAAAGCTCCAAGCCGGTAGTTTTAGCGGGCTTTTCCCAGGGTGCGGATATGTGTATCCGTTTGCTCAAGGAGTTTGGCAAGGATGGAGCTGTAGCCAAGCGTTTAGTGGCCTGCTATGCCCTTGGCTGGCGTGTTACCGAGGTGGAGCTGAAGGAGTATCCTTGGCTGAAGATGGCCCAAAGAGCGGATGATGTGGGCGTAATCGTTAGCTTTAACTCCGAAAGCATTGCTGTGCAGGACTCCTTGATGGTGCCTAAGGGTGTGAAAACTAAGGCTATTAATCCTTTAACTTGGCGCACGGATAATAATTACGCCAGTGCCCTGCATAATAGAGGGGCCTGCTTTACGGATTACAGTGCCAATATCAAGAAGGAAGAGCCCTATTTTTGTGGCGCTTGGCTGGATGCAGAGCGGGGTACGCTGAAAATCAATGGCAGAATTACTGCACAAGCCTATCCGCCTGTTTTGGATATCTTTACTCCTGGTGTTTTTCATATTTATGATTACCAATTTTTCTATCGCAATCTTAAGGAGAATGTGGCAGCTAGAACCAGTGCTTATTGGAGATAGCTTGAGCTAAAAGGTGCATACGCTTGTTAAAAATGTATCATGATTACGGCTTAAACAAGTTTGGAAAAATAAAATAAGGTTTTTTTCTCGTATCCTAGAATAAAGCACTCTATTTATGTTATAATAGTGTGGATAGTATATAAAGGAGGCAGTGCCATGAAAATAGAATTTACTAAAATGCACGGCGCTGGCAACGATTACGTATATGTGGACTGCACTAAGGAAGAGCTGCCACATCCGGAAATTATTTCCGAATACGTCAGCCATCGTCGTTTCAGCATTGGCAGTGATGGTTTGATTTGCGTTTGTAAATCCGACGTTGCTGATTTTAAAATGCGCATGTTCAATGCCGACCGCTCCGAGGGGAAGATGTGCGGTAATGGCATTCGTTGCGTAGCTAAATTTGTTTATGACAAGGGCTTGACGGATAAGAATCCTGTAACCATCGAGACTCTGTCCGGTATTAAAACTGTGGAAATGCAAGTGGAGGAGGGAAAGGTTGTGTCTGCTAAGGTAGATATGGGTAAACCTGTTTTTAAGGCGACAGAAATTCCAATGAATTGTGACCACTATATTTTTGTGGATCAAGGCTTGGTTTTGGATGATAAGCATGATGATGTAACCAAGGAAAAGGTTGTCTTCAACGGCACCGCCATTTCCATGGGCAATCCTCACTTTGTAACCTTTGTGGATGATGTTGATGCGCTGAACTTAGAGGAGCTGGGACCCTTGTTTGAGCATCATAAGCTCTTCCCCGAAGGCGTAAATACCGAGTTCGTACAGGTTATTGATAAAAATACTGTTAAATTCCGTGTATGGGAGCGCGGCAGCGGTGAAACCTGGGCTTGTGGTACCGGTGCTAGTGCTGTTGCTGTAGCCTGCATCATGCTGGGACGCGCTGGCAAAAAGGGCGAGCCCTTGACTGTTATTGCTAAGGGCGGTACTTTGCAGGTTACCCATGCTAAGGACGACCATGTATATTTGGA
>JBJDXD010000104.1:22351-33561 GCA_051866495.1 Phascolarctobacterium sp.
CTAAGGGCGGTACTTTGCAGGTTACCCATGCTAAGGACGACCATGTATATTTGGAAGGTCCTGCGGTAGAATCTTTTGTAGGTAATGTGGAAGTACCTGATGAAATAGTTAAATAAAACGTGCTATAAGGCACTACCTGCTTTGTCAGAGCTTCTAGACGTACTTCTAGTTCGCCTCACCGAAGGGTACAGCGCGACCAACACTTTCTCACTGCGCTACGATTGTGATAAAGTGGGTCGTGGCTTGTCGTCGCTCTTTCGCGCATCTAGTACCTTCTAACACGTTTAAGATTAATAATATATTTTTTATTTTCAAATGGGGGTTTGTAAGTAAATGGCATTTGTAAACGAAAACTATTGTAATTTGAAAGAAAGCTATCTGTTCGCAGATATTGCGCACAAGGTTAGCGCGTATGCTGCTGCTCATCCAGACAAAAAAATTATTCGCTTGGGCATTGGCGACGTAACCCGTCCGCTGGCTCCCTGCGTTGTAGAAGCAATGAGCAAGGCAGTTGCCGAAATGGGCGTACAGGAAACCTTCCGTGGCTATGGACCGGAACAGGGCTATGATTTTCTGCATGAAGCATTGGTTAAATATTATGCAACCTTTGGCGTAACCTTGGATAGCGATGAAATTTTCATCAGCGATGGCGCTAAGAGCGACTGCGGCAATATCACCGATATTTTTAGCAATGCTAACACGATTTTGGTTCCGGACCCGGTTTATCCCGTATATTTGGACACCAATATTATGTGTGGCCGCAAGATTATCTTCATGGAGGGCGGTCCGGAGAACGATTTCCTGCCCATGCCTGACGATAATGTGAAGGCTGATGTTATCTATCTGTGCTCTCCTAACAACCCCACCGGTGCTGCTTATACCAAGGAGCAGCTGGAAAAATGGGTTGCTTATGCACTGAAAAATGACGCAGTAATTCTCTATGATGCTGCTTATGAAGCATTTGTTGCTAATCCTGCTATTCCTCGTAGCATTTTTGTAATCGAGGATGCTAAAAAATGCGCTATTGAGCTGTGCTCCATGTCCAAAACCTGTGGCTTCACCGGCACCCGCTGTGGTTACACCGTTGTGCCTAAGGCATTGGTGCGCAAGACCACCGATGGTCGTGAGCTGGAGCTGAACAAGATGTGGCTGCGTCGTCAAACCACTAAATTCAACGGTGTGCCCTACATCGTACAACGTGGTGCAGAGGCTGCCTACAGCCCCCAAGGCGTGAAGGAATGCCGCGAAAACATCGCTTACTATCAAGAAAATGCCCGCATTATGATGGAGGGCTTTGATAAAACCGGCATCAAATATTATGGCGGTGTACACTCTCCTTATATTTGGCTGCAATGCCCCAATGGCATGACCAGCTGGGAGTTCTTCGACTTCCTCCTGGAGAAGCTGCAAATTGTGGGCACTCCTGGCGCAGGCTTTGGCGCTAAGGGCGAGGGATATTTCCGTCTGACCGCTTTTGGTAGCCGCGAGAATACTATCGAGGCTATGGAACGCATTGTGAACGGGTTGAAGTAAGCCAGCTATTTAGAGGTTTCTTATTCAGTACTCTTGAACTAAAAACACAAATTTAAAAGCCGTACTACTCACGCGCAATGTGGGTAGTACGGCTTTATTTGTTATAAAAATATATCATTTATAATAGTTTTCCTACCGCGAAACGCGGTATGGAGCAAATGTTCGCATTAAAATTCTCTGCTCAGCGACAGGGGCAGCTCCAAGCCATTGTCCTCCAAAAGCTTTTTATTGGTCAAGATTACTTCAGTCGGAGCATCTGCCACTATGCGCCCATCAGCTAAAACAATAGTTCTTTGGCAGGTATCCAGCACCAAGTCCAAATCATGGGTTGCAATGATTTTCAAATGCTCAAAGCTATTGAGCAAATTGATGAGCTGACGTCGATTACGAGGATCCAGAGCGATGGAAGGCTCGTCCAAAAGGATTATATCCGGCGTCATAGATAAGATTGTAGCCAAGGACACTAGCTTTTTCTCGCCACCGGACATTTTAAAAATCTGTTTGTCGCGCAAATGGGGGATGCCCACCTGCTTGAGGGCATGAGTCACACGCCGCTCAACCTCCGCCTCAGGCAGGCCGTAATTACGCGGAGCAAAGGCAATATCCTCATAGGCCGTGGACATAAACAGCTGGCTGTCGCTGTCCTGAAAAACATAGCCGATTTTTTCGCGTAAAAGGGGCAATGTTTTGGCCTCCACAGGGATTTCTTCTACCCGAATGTGTCCCGTAAAGTTTAGCTCTAGTCCCACCAACAGCTTTAAGAAAGTGGATTTGCCTACGCCGTTGGCTCCGATAACGCCAATGGACTCATGCTCCCCGGCGTGCAGGCTCACATGCTGCAAAACAGGCTGCTCCCTGTCATAGGCAAAGCTTAAATTTTGGATATCTATATGGATATGACTCATAGGAATTGTCCTCCCATTAGCTTAGTGTAAATAAAGCTCCATGGCAGCAACCGTAGCAGGATGAGCAGAGTGAGCGTTACTAATAAATAGTGCCAGTCCCTCTTTGCCCAATTTGCTACAGGGCCTCCATAATAATATTCTCCCTTATAGCCTCTGAGGAGCATGCTGTCATAAAGATTATTGGCCCTATCAATGCTGCGCAAAAGAAGCTGGCCTGCAAGGGAGCCCCATACCTTAAAGTGGACACCCTTTTGCTTGGGAGCACGCAGGGCATAAGCTTGGGCGATGCTGTCTGCTTGCTGCAAGAGTAGGGTTAAATAGCGATAGGTAAGCAAAAATTGGGTCACAAGGAGCTTGGGCATATGCACGAGGCGCAGGGCATAGCAAATTTGCTCAATCGTAGTGGTAGCAATGAGCAAATAGGAAGCTAAAACTGCCAACAAGCCCTTTAGTAGCAGGCTAAAAAAAGAGATATAGCCAGCACCAATTTGCCAAGGTCCAAGCAGGAAAACATGCTTATCAAAAAAGGGATTGGCAATGCCCACAAAGGCCACCAAGGGAAGCACAAAAAGGAGCCTTTTTAGAGCCGTTCTATAGGATAAGCCATCCCTATGAAAAGCCAGCAGGGGATATACTCCCATGCTGGCAATTCCCATTAGTGCATATTTATCGAAGGACATGAGCAGCAAAATATAGCCCACTGTGGTGAGCAGCTTTGCCAAGGGATGCAGGCTCTGCCAAGGGCCTTGCTGTTGGGCGGAGGTGCTTAGATTATGAATTTCTCCTAAAGCTGCACCTATTTTACTCATGCTTCGGTGTGTTTAAAGAAGCGGAAGGCTTGGCAGAAGGCGTAGCATACTGCGATAACCAAAAGGCTGCCAAAGATGCCTGAAAAAACAGTGCCCCAGACGGATTCGGAGCCCTTAAAGGCGTAATCAGGCAAAAGGGCTGTTAACTCTTGAATTTCCCCTGCTAAAGCATGCCATGCACCGTTGCTTTCTAATTCGGCGCTGCCAGTGATTTTTTCCAAGGACCATTCAAGACCATCCGGGTTTTCTGAAGCAGCCAAGGAAAGGCCACCAGCTGCGATCATGCTGGCACCAAAGAGGGTAGCGATGGTAGAGGTATAGCTAAAGCTGCCCTCTTGCTTGCTATCAGCGGCATACAAGAGCTCAGGACGAGCTTGGTAAACAAAGAGCAATACTGCGGCAATAATAGCACCCTCAACGGTGCCAATGGCGAGATGGATACTCTGCATAGTGGCAGCAAAAACACTGAAGGGTAGCTCCGTAATGCCGGAGGCAGTGGTTTGTAAGGTTACGCTAAAGGAGCCCAGCTGCAGGGTGAGCACGGAGCCTAAAATAGAAGCTAGAATAATGCGCATTTTGCTAAGTTCTTTTTTAATAATGGGTTGCCAAATCAAAAGACCGCCTACAAAGCAGCCATAAAAGCCCATATTCCATATGTTGCAGCCCAGGGCTAAAATGCCACCATCTGCAAAGAGCAAGCATTGAATGGTTAAAATGCCAATCATGGTTAAAAAGGCTGCGTAAGGACCTAGGAGTGCTGCCAGGAGTAGACCACCGCATAAATGGCCACTGGAGCCTGTGCCGGGAATAGTGAAGTTGAGCATTTGGGTTGCAAAAACAAAGGCACCCATAACGCCCATGAGGGGGATTTTGCGGGGATTATTTTCCTCGCGTACCTTTTTGATAGAATAAGCTGCTACTACAGCGCTAGCTGCGTACATGGAAATTGCAACAGTTGGATTAACCAAGGCATCTGCCATATGCATGATAAAAACACCTCCGTAAAATAAATAGTTTCGAGAACATATATATTATAACATATAAAGGGCAGTTTAAGTCAATGAAAGAACAAAAGGCTAGGAAAAAGAAGTTGCCTACTTGGATTGAAAAGCTTATAATATAGGGAAGCATTGAGCAATGCAATAGAAATTCTTGTTAAGTAATAGAAGGAGGATTATGTATATGAAAAAATTGGTGATGCTTTTAGTTATGCTGCTGAGCTTGGCTGTTACCGCAGTATGCAACGCTGCCAGTGGCAAAATTCTGGATGCTGAGGAAGCCATTGTGGCTAAATTTGTTGAAGGTGGCAATTACAAGGCTGTTAGCTCCATGCTGAGTGCTGATATGCAAAAGGATTGGAATGAAAAGGCCTATGCTAATTTCCAAGCATCCTTGACCAATGATTTTGGCAAGCTGACCACCAATAAGCTGCGTATTATTGAAAAATTTGACGATGCAGATGTTTTGACCTATCAAATCATTGGTGAAAAGATTCCCGCTGCTCGCTTCGTTTTTGTCTTTGTGCTTAATGGGGAAAAGCCCTTGCTGAATGACTTCCGCGTAATGCTGCCCAAACCCCAGCAGGAAGCTCCCGCAGCAAAATAAAGAAAACTAATTATACTAAAAAAACCGTACCACTCTACAGGCTCTGTAAAGTAGTACGGTTTTTGTTTTTATTTCACCATGTCGGCCAAGCCGCCCTTGTCATGCAAGCCCACAGCGGTCTTCACCAGCTTGCCATCCTTAAAAACCAGCAGGCTGGGTATGGACATGATGCCGAATTTTTCGGCGAGCTCAGGATTCTCGTCCACATTCACCTTGCCAACCTTAATCTCAGGATGCTCTGCCGCGAAGGCCTCTAAAATGGGAGTCTGCATGCGGCAGGGACCACACCAGGTTGCCCAAAAGTCCACCAGGACAGTGCCCTTTGCTTCCAAAACCTCTGCCACAAAATTACCAGTAGTAAATTCCATTGCCATATTAATACACTCCTTTGTTATTTTCTTAGATATATTATAGTCTATATTATAGTCCACAGCATTATTTATGCTTACGCCAAAATTGTCTTACAGTACAGTTAGCAGCGTTGTTATTGCTGTCGCAAAAACTTCACCGCTGCCAGCCCCGCCCGTGCACCGTCGTGCACGGCCTTAGCCACCTGCTTGAGACCGCCGATGCAATCGCCGGCAGCAAAAAGGCCGGGAATATTGGTGGCGCCTTGGTTGTCCACCTTGATAAAGCGTCCGTCCAGCTGGGCACCCAGCTTGCGGGCCATGTCGGTGCTGTCGGCAGTGCCCAACGCTACAAATAGTCCGCTCACTTCTAGCTCGCTGCCATCGGCGAAGCGCACTGCCTCCAGCCTTTGTGAGCCAGTCACAGCTGTGACTGGCGAAGTAATCGTCACGAAGCCTGCGGCTTTGGCAAGGGCATCGTCCTTACCATTGGTCAGTATGGTGACGCTGCCTACCACATGCTTAAGGTATTCTGCTTCGTGGATAGCAAAGGGACCGTCTCCCAAAACTGCAACCTGCTTTTTGCGGAAAAAGAAACCATCACACACGGCGCAGTAGCTGATGCCCTTGCCCTCAAGCTCCACAAGTCCTGGTAAATTCAGCGTTACATTTTTTGTTCCTGTGGCCAATACTAGCACGGGTGCGGGCAAGGGCTCAGCGGTGTGCTTGAGGGTGAGCATAAAGCTGTCATAATACTCCACTGCTAGCACCTCATCCTGAATAATCTCCACACCTAAGTTGCGGGCTTGTTCCAAGCCCTCGGCGTAAAGCTTGATACCGCTGGCCGCTATCCCATAAAAATTTTCAATTTTATGGGCGCGGGCCAGCGCTCCTGGTCCATTCTCCACAATAGCTGTTTTAATATTGGCCCGAGCCAGATATAAGGCTGCCGATACGCCGGCGGGTCCGCCGCCGATAATCACAGCCTGATATTTACTGTCCATAGCACAACCTCCTTTCGGTTTACGCTAAAACTAGATAAAACCCAATAGGTTATTCTTCAGCCTTTTTGGCCTGAGCATGAGTCTCAGTGCTAAGAGCATTCTCGAAATAGATGCTTCTGCTGGGGAAGGCGCAGCTAAGGCAAACTTCCTCAAGTAGAGCCATAATTTTAAGATTAATCTCTTGCAAAATATCAAGGTATTCCTTTTGGTTACCTGTGCGGGCATAGCAAACAATGCGCACATCTAAGCTACTATCATTGTAATTAACAAAGTGTACCCGAATATCATCATGGTATAAGCGTTCGTTGCTTGCTAAATAGGCCTTAAGCTTGGCAATAAATTCCTCAATCTGCTCTGCCTTGCTGCTATAGGTTAGGCCTAAGGTAAGGTCTATACGGCGCTTTTCGCGCATGGTAAAGTTTGTGATGGGGGTATTGCTTAAAAGTGAATTAGGCACATAAACTAACTCTTGAGGAAAGGTGCGAATGCAGGTGCTGCGGAAGGAAATTTTTTCTACCACGCCTTCAACCCCATTAGCTAAAATCCAATCACCGATTTTAAAGGGCTTGTCCAACACAATGATCAAGCTGCCAAAGACGTTGGCCAGAGCATCCTTAGCGGCAAAGGCTACGGCAACGGAGCCTATACTGAGGGATGCAATAAAGCCACTAATATCGTAATTCCATTCTCTGGCAACGGTAACAAAGCAGAGGATAACGATAATAAGACGCAAAATTGTGGAGAAGATATTGGAAAGGGAATCCTCGGAGCGAATACCTGCTTTTTCCAAAATATCCAGCATGATGCCGTGAGTGGTGTCGCTGATGTTGTAGCAGCCCCAAAAGAAGCAAAGCACCAAGGTGCTGCGGATGATTCTGTCCAAAAAGGTTAGCCAATAGCTGGTGTTTAAGGGCGCCAAATTAATGGCAGCATAAAAGGCTGATACATATAAAAAGACATTGATGGGATGCTCAAAGGCTGTGAGCAGGTCTTCGCCATTCTTAAAGGAGATAACATTCGTTAGACGTCGCAGAAGATTAAGCAAAAAATGCTTATATACATAGCGCAAAATAGTGAAGAAGCAAAAGGCGCATAGGGCAGGATACCATGGCTCCAGCTTAATCAAAAACTCGTTCAAGCAGGCTGCCTCCTTTCTTGGTTTTATTTCCTTATTTATTTTAGCATTTTCCTTTGCAATAGACAATGATTTTACATTTATTTCGAATTTTGGTGATATATGTTTTGACAAGTGTTCATTTAATTGTGGTATAATAGCTATAACGTAAGTTAACAATAATTGGGAGGAGCAAGATGGAGTTTTTAGTAGAAAGAACCTTAGCAGCATTTTTGGCTCTTTTATGTCCTCTGTTAACCATATTTGATTTGCCTGGTAATACCATTTTGCTATTGACTGGCTTGGGCTTTGCCTTTTTTGACGAGGCCATGTATTTTAATGGACGCATCCTTTCGGCAATGGTGCTTATTTATGTATTAGGAGAAGCGTGGGAGTTTTGTGTATCCCTCTTCGGCATTAAAAAGGAAAAGGTGTCCTGGTGGGCAGTGCTTTTTATTGGCATGGGTGGCTTTGCAGGCACACTGATGGGAACTGCTGTTTTCCCAATTTTAGGCTCCATCATCGGCGGTGTTATTGGCGCCAGTGCTACAGCCTTTTTGTATGAGCTTGCCCGTACAGGCATGCAAAGGGATGCAGCTCATTTGGCTTGGGAGGCTGCGAAAATGCGTTTTCTGGCTGTTTTGGGCAAAATCTGCGCTGGTATAGCGCTAGCGGCATTACTAATTGAGCAGGTATTTTTTTAGAATATAAATGAGGTGAGGAAATGGAATTTACTTTTGCACACAATAATTTTAACGTACTTGATTTAGAAAAAAGCTTGAAATTTTATGAGGAGGCTCTGGGCCTGAAGGAAGCACGCCGCAAGGAGGCTGCGGATGGCAGCTTTATCCTAGTTTATTTGACAGATGGTAAAACTCCCCACCAGCTGGAGCTGACCTGGCTGCGTGACCGCAAGGAGCCCTATAATCTGGGCGAAAATGAATTCCATTTGGCCTTTGTGGTAGAGGATTATGAGGCTGCTCATGCTAAGCATAAGGAAATGGGCTGCATTTGCTACGAAAATCCGTCCATGGGCATTTACTTCATTATTGATCCGGATAATTATTGGCTGGAGATTTTGCCTAAGAAATAAGAGGAGACAGGGCTATGGATTTAAAAAAGATGACGGTCATGGCCAGCGGCAAGATGCGCCAATGCGCTTATGACAAATTAAATAGCACAGTGAATTTATTGGGCTGGCAGCAGGGCGGACGCATGCCCAAGGAGCAATTTGATGCTTGGCTGGCTGAGGCCGAGGCTTTGTATTCCACAGGCAATATTCGCGTTGATGAAAAGCTTTTATCCAAGGCGCCCAAGCTGAAGGTTATTGCTCAAGCCAGTGTGGGTTATGATAATATTGATATTGCTGCCTGCGCTGCCAGGGGTATTCCTGTGGGCAATACACCGGGAGTTTTGGTGGATGCTGTGGCAGATTTGGCTTATGGACTTATTATTGACAGTGCTCGTCAAATTGTGAAGGCTCATGCCCATGTAAAAAGCGGTGCTTGGGGCGAGCGCAAGCCCTTTGGCCTGACCACGGATTTGGCAGGCAAAACTTTAGGTATCATCGGTATGGGTGACATCGGTAGCGCCATTGCGAAGCGTGCTCAGGCTAGTCATATGCAGGTAATATACCATAATCGCCACCAGCGCCCTGATGACGAAAAGCTGGGTGTAAGCTATGTTTCCCAGAATGAGCTGTTGGCTACGGCGGATTTTATCTTGCTGGCGGTAACGCTGAATCCTTCTACCAAGCATTTAATCAATGCCGAGACCATTGCCAAGATGAAAAAGGGCGTGCGCTTGATTAATATTAGTCGTGGCGCTGTGGTGGACACGGACGCTTTGTACGATGCTTTGGTAAGCGGACAAGTGGCTTATGCGGCTATGGATGTAACCGATCCAGAGCCCCTGCCCGGAGAGCACAAGCTGCTTACCTTGGAGAATGTAACTGTGACGCCTCATATGGCCAGCGCAACGAGGGAAACTCGTGACGCTATGGCTATGCTGACGGCGGATAATATTTTGGCAGGCTTACAGGGTCAGCCCCTGCCTGCGCAGGTGAAGCTAAAATAAGCTTACAGAAAAAGCCACCCTCTTTTGTTAGCAATGCTGCTACTGCAAGAGAGGGTGAATTATTTATAATTAGTAAAGGGTTGATGTGCCATGAAAGTAAGAATTTGCCTGCATGGTGTGGATGTGAAGCATCAGGCCCAGCTTTTAGGGCTTGTGAAAAAGGAATTGCGCGCTTATAGCGTGGCCTATAAGGTGAAGGAGCGCTATTTAGACAATAATGATATGTATAAATGCCGTGTGGCGCGCTTTATACCTAAGGGGTCCGATACCTGGCTAAGGGTGTGCTGCGTGTGGGGCGTACTCTTAGTAAGCGACAAGCTCATTAATGTGGCGGATATTATTTTTGAATATGAGACAGGGAACTTTACCGAAGCCCGTGTGGAGGGGCTTATCCAACGCATTTTGCAGGGCAAGCTGCATTTTGTGCTGGATGAGCCTGATTTATCCCGCCGTATTGCACTTTTAAGGGGCAGCTATTATTTAGACGAGCTGCGCAATTATGACGCAGGGACGGCTATGACGGCTCTGCGCTGCCATATTCCCTGGCATTTATATGTGATCAATAAGCTGTGGGAGCAGCTGCTTTTAAGCGGGGGCGGGCAGCGACCCTTATGGCGTCAGCTAAGGGTTAAGCTGCGCCGCCTGCGCTCGGTGCTTTCTTTAGTGAAGCCCTTATTTCTTGAGGCCAACAAGTGGAAGGACGCTTTAAAGCAGCGCGCGGACGCCTTATCTGGCGTCCGTGAATATGATGTGCTTTTGCAGGTGTGTGAGCGCTTACGCATGGGGCAGAGCAGGCTGGAGCAGGCGGACGATTTGCCCCAGCAGGGCGCTGCGCCCATTGTGCAAAGCACTATGGCGTCGCCGGAGGCTAGGGCTGTGCCCAACCTGCAGCAGCTGCTAGCGGGACTGCGCCGGCAGGCGCAGGTGCGCACGCTGGCAGAGCTCAAGCTCAACGAGATTACTCTTGAGCTGGCGCAGCTGTATCTGGCCTTGTTTAGCTTTGCTGCGCATAGCTGTGACAAAAGCTTGCGCGAGTTTTTCGTACAGCGTTTAGGCAAGTGGGCCGGCAAGCTGCAGGAATTTCCCCAGGGCTATCCGGAGCAACAGGATATAGAGCAGCTCCACAGGGTGCGCATCAAGCTGAAGCGTTTTCGGTACGCGCTGCAGAGTGTACCAGAGCTGAAGGCATCGCCCCAGCTGCTGCGTAGTCTGAAGTATCTGCAGGATATGCTGGGACTTTTGCATGACGATTATGTGAATGAGCAGTATTTACAGCAGCTGGTGGCGGCGCACCCAGAGCTGCCTGAGCTGCGCTATGAGGTAGCCATGCTCAGGGGGTACGAGCAGGCCAAGGCGGATGGAGCAGCGGAGCTGCTCACCAGTCAATGGCAGGAGTTCGCGCGCTTGCTCAGTGAGTGGATGGATGCCTTAGAGTAAATGAATGAAATTCGTAATAAGTAATCATCATGGTCGTGGTGATTTTTGCGAGTCACGAACTTGTACCGTGCCGCGCACGCAGCAGGATCTGTGCAGGGAGCTGTCCCCTTGGGGATAACGCAAATTTCGTGGGGTTCAATTGGCCTCTGCGGGGTACTATTTGTCTCGCAGAATAATTTACGTTTTCGAACCCTTGAGGCCATTGTACCAGCCACTCATTTGCTAAAAATCACATCTCCTATGCTGATTACTCATTACTCAATTTCATATACTGCCTCAAATGTTTACTTACCATTGCATCAAGGTTATCTAAAACTCTTTTAAGTTTAGCAAGCAGTAGTTACTCCATCAAAGCATTACGGAAGGAAAGTTCTTATTTA
>JBJDXD010000105.1:0-5851 GCA_051866495.1 Phascolarctobacterium sp.
GCTCTATGTGGACATTGTATCAAGCATTCGCAGACCGGAGCACTTCACAGGTATATCTTTGAGCGATAACGCCAAAACTAATCAACAAACTACAATTTGCATACAAAAAGCCACCGCTAGCATAAAACTAACGGTGGCAAAACATCTCTAACTTAAGACATGCTAGAGGTGGTCAGATACGAGGAATGGCGACGACGGCGTATCGTTCTCCTAGGAGCAATGACGAAGTAGACGGCCGCCTATAGTGCGTCTTAGAACAGCAGCAGAACCATGCCTACCAGCAGCGCACACACAATACCCAGCGCATTGCGTTTGCAAACCTCCATGGGGTCAACACCAGCAATACCTGCGCAAATAATAGTTGCACCAGCAATAGGAGAAATGGTACGGCCCAGTGTGCCGCCCAAAGCAGCAATAGAGCCCATATTCATAGTAGAAATACCAAACTCAACAGCGTGCGGAGTTACAGCCTCGTTAAAGGCAACAGTTGCTGCGTCACCGGAGCCGGAAATCAAAGCCAGCAGGAAAGGACCAAAGGTGGCAGCAATCTTCACAATACCAGTGGAATTCAGCATCCAAGCAATCAAAGCCTTAATCAGGCCCAAAGCCTTCAAGCCTGCTACGAAAACGCCAACGGAAATAATAATACCAATGATATTAGCATAAGCATCGCCCATACCATTGAAGAAGCTCTTAGTCAGCTCCACGGGACTCTTACGAGTAGCAGCCAAAGCCAAAATAGCACCGATAATCATAGCATGGGGCACTCCCATCTTCAGCACGGGCACAACCTTGGTGCTGCCCAAAAGCAGGATAATAACCGGAATCAAAGGCATAATAGCGTACAGCGGATTTACAGAGAAGCTTTCGTCATCAATAACGCTGCCCTCAGGAACATAGCCCTTGTTTTCCTTGAGCACAATAGCCACAACAGTAAGCACTGCAGCTGCTACCAAAACACCTGCTACAGTAGCCATCATATGGTTACCAATAACATCGGTGATTTGCACGCCAGCCAGCTTAGCAATAACACCATTGTGTACCAGACCCGGGTTCAGCATGCTACCATAAGTACCGGACTTAACAGCAGCAGCAGCCATTGCCGGATGCACACCTGCAGCCATCAAAATAGGAATAAAGATAACGCCTACGGCAGCACTGCAGCCTGCAGCACTGGGGATGGCGATATTAACAACAAAGGTTGCCAAGGTAGCACCGGGAATCAAAAGGAAGCCCATCTTCTTCAGCACCTTGCCAATAGCCACAACCAAATGCTTGTCGCAGCCAGTGTACTTCATGCACCAAGCAAAGCCCATGCAGGAGCACACAGAGGTAATCAAGCCAGCGTTAGTCATGCTCTTCGCAAAGGCATCCAGAGCAGCCATGGGCTTGCCACCAATAATACACATCAAAATACCTGCTGCAATCAAAACCATGCGGGACTCATGGCGCTTTAAGAGCAGATAGATTACGCCCAAAACTACGAGCGCACCAATAATCAACAACATACATACCCCTCCATATTTTATTAATATTGTGTGATATCTTATTATAAAATAAACTCCGTAGAATTTGTAGTCTCTACGGAGTTGTATACATTATACTTTCAAACTTTCATTTAAAAAAAGCTTAAAAAACGAGATTTCTTTACTCTTTTTGGTGCCACAGTCCATAATTATGAATGATGTAATTGCTCAATGCATCCTCATCGTCATTGGGCGTAGGATTATCCATTTGGTCCACAAAATGCTGCTTCGCCGACCAATAAAAGGCCTTGCCACCAAAATAGCCCAAGGCAAAGGGCGTTCTCGCAGGCTCTAATAGATTGCGACCCATAAATTTTGCCGGAACATCCAACCCCATAAGATGCAAAAGCGTAGGAGCTAAATCAATTTGCGATGCATATGCATTGGTGCGCAGCTCATCCAAGGGCACTAAATTTTTACTAATAAAAATTAAGGGAATGGGAGCAATGCTCAGCTTATCATTAGCCTTTTCCACCAGCTTGGTATATTCGCCACCGCTGTGGGGATTGTGGTCGCTGGTAATCAAAAACAGGGTGCGTTCATCCATAAGGCCTCGCTTTTCAGCCTCGGTAAAGAAATGCTCGATGGTCTTATCAACCCAATACACGCCACGCACGGTCACATTGGGATTATCACGCACGCCCTCCGGCATTTCCTCCCACCGGTAGCCCGTGTAAGGATAGGGCTGATGCATATCCAAGGTCTTCGTCACTAAAAGCAGCTTTTTACCCCGATTTTCCTCCAAAATCCGCAGGGTATGCTCATACATCGCATCATTGTGATAGCCCCAGCCGCTGGCACCAGTGTAGCCAAGCTTTTCTAGCTGTTCCTTGGCAATATATTCCTGCATGCCAAACTGCTCTGGATATTCACGCAGCTCATTAGCATAATACTGACTAGAAGCATTCATAAAAATACCCCGATAGCCTCCCTCCTGTGCCACTCTAAACAGAGAGGGTGTACCCTTGCCAGGCAAATCCTTATCCATAATCACATGGGAGCGGAAGGTGGCATTAAGACCCTGAGTTGTGGGCACTGCCGAGGAATAATATCTATTCAAATGGGGATAGCGAATGACCAGCTTATTCAGGTAGGGCGTGGCCTTTTCAGGAATATTCTCGTTATAATAATTGATATAATCACGATGCATGGACTCTAAAATCAAAAGCACCACGCGATCATATTGGGACGGGATTTTTTTAACTGCTGCCTTGGGCACATCAATACCCAGCTTGTGCAGGGTTCGCTTATCCTTATCCGTCAGCTCCCGCATCTCCACATGCTTAGCACTGGCCATTTTATCCGTATCAAAAAGGGCCTTGCTCAAAAAATTGATGTTTATGGGCACCGAGAGCATATTGCGATAAATAAGACGTGTTTTTTCGTTTTCGATAGTTATATAGCTGCCGATGATCTCCTCTACGCACCACATGCCACCGCTCAAAACCAGTCTATCGGCTAAATTTAAGCCAATGGTAAACATGGCAACGCACAGCAGGGACCAAACAAAATTAGGCTTGCGCTTACTAGGCTTGGGCACCTGGAACAGGAGTAAAATCAAGGCAATGCCACCAATAATCGCCGCCAGCATAATATTGCTCATGGTGGCGAGCACGCCCTTGATGGCATAAATATTTAAATTTTGGAAAAGCACGCTTTCCACATGCATGGAGGTTTGCCAAAAATAAAAGGCATCGAAGATTAACGTTAGCGCTGAAAAGACGTAGACCACAAAATAAATGCCCTTCATTAAAGCATTGGGCCATTTATAATAGCACATGGCAGCCAAGAGCACTAACAAAATATTGTTATTAATACCCGCAATAATAGCTAGAGTAGTTTGCGCGCCCCTATCAAGGCTCAGCTGATAGACCATGAAGCAGGCTACACCCACATACATAAGGCCAATAACCACCACCGGGAAATAACGACGCAGCCTGTCGGGCAAGCGCTTGCGCCGAAAATACATGGTCCAGGCAATTAGGCCCAACAGACAGTCCCGCAAAAGATGATTAAAAATTTCAAAGCCAAATTCTTCCACGGGCATGGGGTCCAAGGCGCCAAAATTATCATAGGCCAGCTTCCACTCCACTGCTCCTGCGATGAGCAAAAACAGCACTATTACCAGCTTGCTTATTACTTTTCTCAACTTACATCATACCCTCATTTGTAATAAACTATGCTAAAAACTTAATCGGTTCTTCCTCAAGCTCTATACTCAAGGGTGCGGTGGTCACGGCGTCACCATCCAGCTCTGCCGCAAAATCCTCCACATTGCAGCGAATTTCCAAGCGCTTCGCCCTGCGCACCACGATATCCTTATCCAAGCCCAAGGCCTCCATGGCGATGCAGGCGGCATAACGAATAAAGTCAGCACGCTTAGCACCGGTGAACAGCGCCGTGTACAGCCAAGGCGTTGACAAGGAAGCCCCGCGGAACAGATTATAGCGTCCCGCATAGTAACGGCTCTTGCCTACAATCACGGAGGAGCACTCATGCCACTGGTCTTCGTCATCAAAGCGCACCTCAAAGCGATAACGCCAGTTGTTAAAGAGAACCTCCTTACGCATGATCTCCGTGCCTTGAAGCACATAGGCCAGCTTATTCAAAAGCTTCTTTTCCTTTTCAGTTACGTTATCCACTACTAAAGAGTCAAAGCCAATGCCGGTAACCGTTAGGAAAACGTGCCCATTAGCTCGTCCTAAATAAACAGGCACTTCCACACCCTTCAGGACTCTTTTCGCCCATTTATAAGGGTCGCCGCTCAGCAAAAGCTCTTTAGCCACCAAATTTACTGTACCGGCCGGAAAAACGCTGATGTAGGGCAGGTATTTTCTATTGGAGAGCTGCTCGACAAAGGCCCTAATGGTGCCATCGCCACCGGCAATAATAACCCAATCCACAGCCTCCGCTTGCAGTGCTTCGGCAATGGCAGGAATCTCGTCAAAGCGCTTGATTTCCCGCAGCTCCACAGTTTTCGAGCCCAGTGCATCCTTTAGCCTTTTAAAAATCTCGTTGATTCTGGCTATCATACTAGCAAAAAGCTGCTTGCCACTGTTGCGATTATAAACGATGACAACCTTTTTAAATTGCATTACTTCAGCATAATTAATAGCCATGTTTAACTCCTAAAAATCCATTTTTTGCGAGAAAGGTAATTCCACACTACCACGATACAGCTGGTCAGCACCTTGCTCAGCATGGGCTCCCAGCTTAGTAGCGTTACAAAAATATACATCAAAAGCAGGTTAAAGCCCAGTCCCATAATGCTCACTAAAAAGACTAAGCTTAACTCCTTGCCCTTTTGATAACGACTACCACTGTCAAAGACTAAAATATTTCCCAGGAAATAATGAAACAGGGTGGACAGGCAAAAGGCTAAAGCCGTCGCCGTCATGGTCAGGGCCGTAACCCCTAACCCAAGCCCGCTTAACAAATAGTGAATGAAAACATAAAAAAGTCCCCATTCAAAGAGCGCCGCCGTGCCCCCTACAAAGAGGTATAGCACCAGCTTGATAAACTCGCTATCCGTATAATCAAAGCCAAAAAGAACCTTTCTGCGCATAAAAAACTCCACTCAAAATCATGATATTGTATTATATCATAATTTACGTGGAGTTTACAGTAGCTTTGTGATTATTCCTTTCTTGTCAGCGCAGATAAAGTTAGAATAATTTTTTCCATAAGGTTAGCCGACTTCTCCAAGGGCAAAGCCAAGCCTTCATCCCACACCATTTCCGGCAGCAGGGGCACATGGACAAAGCCAACTTGGGTTTTCGTGCCCTCAAAATGGTGGCAGGCCAGATAAAAAATATCGTTGCACACATAACCGCCCGTGGTATAGCCTAAATGCACAGGACAATGCTCTCTTTGCAGCTGCTGCACAATTTCATGAGCAGGAATGGTTGCCATGTAGGCAGCAGGCCCGCCCGCGATAACAGGCTCATTCCAGGGCTTACGACCCAAATTATCCTCCACCAAGGCGTCTCTCAGGTTTACAGCCACTGTATCAAGGTGCACATGCACGCTGCCGCTGTCCATGCCCGTGAGCAAAATTACAGCGGGCTCTAGCTGTGCTGCTTTATCTAAAAGCATACGCCCAGCCAAGCCATAAATATTGGGCAGCAAAAGCTTGGTAATAGCAAAATCGCCTAGCTGCTCCGGCAAGGCCTGTACTACCTTCCAGGAGGGATTAATTTGATAATGAGCAAAGGGGTCAAAGCCCGTCAATAAAAGCTTGCGCACCGCTAGCACTTCCTTATCCAAACTGTTGTTCCTGTTGCGTTTTGATCAGCCCCTTGTCAAGTAGACATGTCAAATACACA
>JBJDXD010000106.1:0-5704 GCA_051866495.1 Phascolarctobacterium sp.
ATGAATGTGCCATCACCTGTAGGACCGCTTCCCTCTGCCCAGGATTCAGGATCTGCCACAATTTCTGTAGCTATATTGTATCCATTAAGAATATACTTTACTCCAAGCTTTTGTGAATATTTATCAATTAAAGCAATAAAAGCGTGATCCTGTGGCGCATCTAGCATCTCTAGTCCAGTCCTAAACCAAGCTAATTGCATCTCACGCATATCATCTAAATCCATTTTCTCGATATGCAGCTTTACCTGAAGCTTATCAGTAAGCTTTTTTATATTCTCCTCAGCTACAGGTAAATTCCAACCAGCATCAATATGAAACACAAAAGGGCGCAGTCCCCACTCCCTAACGGCAAGGTGAAGCATATAGGAACTATCTAAACCACCGCTAAGTCCCAAGATACAGTCATAATCCTTACCTTTACCTTTTCTCTTAATTTCAGCAATTAATGCATTTAACTCTTTTTCATGGCCCTTGCCATGATTCCACCGTGGTAAAATACGTTCTTTATATTCATTGCAACGAGTGCAAACCCCGTGCTCATCAAATACTATATCTTCATCAGTAGTATCCATAACACAGGATTTACATATCTGGTATGCTCTCTCTTTCATAACTTGTCTCCTTTAAATAAAACATTCCTTAAAGGTAATCAATGGTTAACTTAGCTATAAATTCACTTTTCGTGAATTTATCATCATAATACCGTCTTGCATTATCTCCTAACAAAGTCTTGCCAAAAGGACTTAGTTTACAAAACTCTGTTATATTATCTGCAAGAGCTTTAGCATCTCCTGACGCGGATACATAGCCACTCTTCGAAGTTTTAATTATATAACTCGTTTCACCATCTATCGCTCCTATAATAGGCTTTCCAGCGGCCATATAACTTTGAACCTTTCCAGGCAGAGTAAGGCTTAGCAAAGGATCTCTTGCCAATGTAACTAACATGGCATCCGCCATGGCATAAAATTTTGGCATTTCCTCAATTGGTCTGCGTCCGTAAAATATTACATTAGTAAGTCCTTTTTGCTCTACCATAGCTTGCAATCTAGCCAAATCTGTACCACCGCCTACTATATGAAATAGAATTCTTTCATTCTCTCTCAAAATCTCAGCAGCTTCGATTATTGTTTGCACACTTTGGACTTTGCCTATATTACCAGCAAATACTAGATTAATCTTTTCATTATCTTTATGTCTAGTGTCTTCAATATCATTAAAAATATCCTCAGCATATTGAGGCAAGTAAGAAATATTTTCCTCATCTATATGGTATTTTTTACTTAAGTAATCTATAAAGGAATAGCTCGTCACCATAATATGGTCACAGGATTTATAGATATGCCCAGAAATCTTATTAAAAAGCTTATAAACGATAGAGTTCTGCTTGATTCCTCCTGCTGCTAAGCTTTCAGGCCATAAATCTAAGCAATACAAAAGTAGCTTTTTTCTATGCTTCCAGCTATATAACATACCAGCATAAGCCATCATAACTGGTGATAGCTGATTAACAAAAACAATATCAAACTTCCCGCCATTAGTAGGCTTAACTCTGTTTAGCAAAACTTTTAAGGAAGAAGATATGGCATAGCTATAGTAGTTTAACAATCGATATAGAGAGCCTTTTTTTCTAGGAATAGTATAGGAGCGTATTACATGTACTCCATTTATGATTTCATCCCTATGCTCACCATTTTGGTACCCTTCATAAACCACGCCTTCTGGATAATTGGGAACACCTGTCAAAACAGTGACTTCATGCCCTAGTTTGACTAGTTCTTCACAAATATCGCTAATGCGAAACGGTTCTGGATAATAGTATTGACATACTACTAATATTTTCATCAAATTAAAACCTTACTGCTTTTATTATTGCTTCATCATGCCAGTGCCACCTTCTACTACTCCTTCAGCTCTTAAAACAGAAAAGAAAGTAGCGAAAAAGCATCTAGCATCAAAGAGAAAACTCATTTTTTGTACATATTCACCATCAAATTTTGCTTTGACGTCAATCTCTAGCTCATCCCTGCCATTTATTTGTGCCCAACCAGTGAGACCGGGCATGATATCATTAGCACCATATTTATCTCGTTCAGCAATCAAATCATACTGATTCCATAAAGCTGGACGAGGACCTACAATGCTCATATTTCCTACAAAAATATCCCAAATTTGGGGCAGTTCATCCAAGCTAGACTTTCTTAGAAAAGCACCAACTCTAGTAATGTATTGCTCTGGATTCTTTAAAAGATGTGTGGGAGTGTCATGAGGAGTGCACATTTTCATACTACGGAATTTATGTAAACCAAAGTGCTTTTTATGAATTCCCACTCTTTTTTGTGTAAAGAATGCCGGGCCAGGGTCATCTAATTTGACAGCTATAATCAATAACAAAAATATAGGAGACAATACCACCAGCCCACCAAAAGAAAGAACTATATCAATTAGCCTTTTAAAAAATGCTTTATACATAAAGTCGCTCCCCTATCAGATATGGTTAAAATCCTTTCACTATTTGTCCAGCTTCTAGCTTAGTTTCCTTTGCAACAAAGCTTCCTGCCTTACATATTGCTCCAGCATTAACATGCACGCAATTCTCTAAAACTACATCATGGTCAACAATAGCACCAACAGAAATAATGCAGCCCTTACCTATTTTGCTATTCGTATTTACTAAAGCTTTAGGTTCAATCACTGTCCCTTGTTCAATCACAGCGGACTTACTAATATAAGCCGTTGGGTGTATTAGAATAGGAATATTAAAACCTTCCTGCTCTAGCCTTGCAATAAGCTCGCCTCGAAATTTATTGTTACCAATGCCAACAAAGACATCTTTGTATTCACCAAGAAAATTCTTAGAATCGGCAACTTTACCTATAGCTTCAGCACTATTGTCATCAAGGAATGCAATATTAGTGTATCCAACTGCTTCTGCAACCTCATTAACTACCTTGCCATGCCCACCAGCACCAATTATCAAAAGATTTTTATTTACCTTTTTCATTCAAATAATCCCTAACCTCTTGTACTATCCCTTCTTCAAAGGTCATTGGTGAATAGCCAAAATCCCTTTTTGCTTCTTCATGGCTAAAAACCCTTGGTTCACACAAGCGTTGCACTCTTTCCCTAAAATCAAATTTAGTCAAAGTCAGTAAGTACAAAGTCCATGCGCCAAAATATGCAATATAATATGGACAACTAATAAACTGACGCTTTACACCTAGATTCTTAGCAATCTCTACAAAAATCTCGCGAAGCTCTATGGGCGCTCCACCAGATAAAATATAATCGTGATTATTACAAACCTCTGGTTTTAGCAATACTTGGTAGAATGCTCTGCCTAAATCTGCACAATGAACAGGCTGGAGCTCATAATGAGCACCATTAACAGTTGGCATTATCGGCAACTTATCCACCATTTTAATAAATACTGAAATATTTCGATCTGACGTAGTTCCATAAATCATGGTTGGTCGGAGTATTGTTAAGCTTATATTATTCTCCTTTGTCAGTTTATAAACTTGACTATCGATATTCCTATACTCTTCTCCTGCTTCCTTATACTTAGAATAAATTCCAGTCGTGTGCACCAAAATCAGCCGTTTAACTTCATTCTTGATAGCGGATTTGACCATATTCAAACTGGTCTGGATTCCAGCAATGTGCAAAACTGTATCACAGCCTTGAAGCAGTTCATCTGTGAAAACTTTGTTAGTTGTGTCTCCTAACAAAAGTTGGTACTTCAAACTCATAGATGACTCAGTTATGAATCTGGCTTTATTGGTATCCCTAACACTAAATTTGATGCCATCAGAAAACATACTTGCTATTTTAGGCTCGTTGTTAAGCAACTCTTGAAACAAATATTTTCCATTTTTTCCAGTTATACCAGTTATTGCCAAACTTGACATATCTCAATTCCTCTATTACTCAATAATCTTTGCACTCTTCATCTCTTTAGAAGCATCAGCCCTACAATTAACCTCTTCCGGTGTCCTAAAGGTAGGCACTACTTCATGCATAACCTCGCGCACTCTTTCATCATCATTTGAATAAATAGCAGTGCGCAACATTGCTAACCTTTGCTGCAAGTCCTCCATGCCAATAGGCTCGTCCTTTTCAATAAAGACTAGCTTATTATCAGTCGTCTGCAAGGTTTCACTCTTGACCAAAAGCTCCTCATAAAGCTTCTCGCCAGGTCTGAGGCCAGTTTCGATGATATCAATATCCCTAAAAGGCTCCAAGCCACTAAGCTTGATCATATTCACTGCTAGGTCATAAATCTTGATTGGCTGCCCCATGTCTAGTACGAACAATTCACCATTTTTAGCAATAGCTCCGCTATGTAATACCAACTGGCTTGCCTCAGGTATGGTCATAAAATAACGAATAATGCGTTTATCTGTAATCGTAATCGGCCCACCATTAGCAATTTGCCGCTTGAAGAGCGGAATAACACTACCGGCACTACCAAGAACGTTGCCAAAACGAGTATCACTAAATACTGTAGTTTTGCTCACAGCACTATGAGCACGAGCAATGATCTCACACATGCGCTTAGTCGCTCCCATGATATTTGTCGGATTAACCGCCTTATCCGTGGATACCATCATAAAACGACCTACTTTATATTGTTCGCAAAGCTCAATTACATTGAGAGTGCCAAAAACATTATTTTCAACTGCCTCAATGCAATTCTTTTCCATCAATGGCACATGCTTATGAGCAGCGGCGTGGATAACAATATCAGGATGATATTCTTCCATAATTCTCGTCATTGAACTTTTGCTGCATATATTAGCAATTTCAACCTTGAAGTTTAAATCTGCTCCATAGCGCAAGTGCAGCTCTTGCTGCAAATCGTAAACACCATTTTCATAGATATCCAAAGCAATAATTTGCTTGGGCTCCATCTTGGCAACCTGGCGACACATCTCGCTGCCAATGCTACCTCCACCGCCAGTAACAAGGATAACTTTATCTTTATAATAAGAGCTAACTAGCTCATTATTAACAACTATTGGTTGCCGAAATAACAACTCTTCAATATCAAACTCACGCAGCACACGCTTACCACTTTTGGCAACGTCTGTTACGGAAAAATCATATACCTTGACCTTATAACCAGCTGCTTTATACATCTTAAAGAGGCTGTCTTTTTTTGTATTGATAATATTAGTGATAGCAAAAACAACCTCTTGAACGCCCATGTCCTTCAGGTCGTCCATGCTTTCTTCCCCTTCGGGTAGCACGGGAAGGCCCATGACCTCACGCCCAGCCTTATTTTTATCCTGGTCGATAAAGCAAACAGGGACATAGGGAGCATTGTCGTTACTCAATAGCTCATCGGCAAGCACTGCACCAAGACGACCAGCACCAAGAATAGCAACGCGAATACGCTTATTTTCGTTGCGACGCTCTTTGACAACATTGTCACCAGCAAAAACAATCAAAAGCCAGCGCAAAAATTCACCCTTTTTAGACCTGCGCACACCAAAGCGATAACAATAGCGATACATAAGGCGTATGCCAACTGCTCCTAAAAGGTTAAGTAATATGATAATTAACCAGCGTTGACTGGTCATATGCTGTAGGCCAAGACCAAATTTCAAAGGAAAATAAAACAGAATAGCAATTAAGTCCGTGGCGAAAAGGCGCATATAAACATGCACACCGCCATAACGGATAATCATGCTATATACCT
>JBJDXD010000107.1:0-14636 GCA_051866495.1 Phascolarctobacterium sp.
CGCTTAGTGATGATTTTTAAGCTCATATGGTGACCTCCTCCTTATGAAACCTTAAAGTAAAAAAGCATAGAACAGCCTAGAATATATTATATCAAAAAATCACTTGCAAGAAAGCTCTTTTTATGCATTTTCTTCAAAAAAATAGCGTCTATGTTCTGTGTATGCAGTACTATTTTATTAGAAAACAGTTCTTGAATTGCTAGCATTTACTCTCTAAATAAGCTATAATAATATAAACAAAGGGACGTCATTTTCACAAGAGGGAGGTATTATGGTGAAGCTGGATAATGCGATGCCTAAGGATGTGCGAATCTTGCAGGCTGCTGAAAAAATTTTCTCCATGTATGGATACGAAAAGGCAACCTTGGATGAAATTATTGCTTTGGCCGATGTGGGCAAGGGCACTGTATATAAATATTTTGGCAATAAGGAGCAGCTTTTTTATAAGCTGGTTTCAGAAAAAAACAAGCCCTTTGTGGAGCGTTTGGCTCAGGCTGTGCTTGGTAAGGCAACCTTGCAAGAGAAGATGTATGCGTATTTTTGTGAGTTTGTGAGCTTTTACTACGAAAACAGCGCCCTGTGGCAAATTATTTGCTTTGAAATGCTGGGCGCCAGCTCTGCTTGCCGGGTGCAGAAGGTGGATGGGGTGTACCGTGTTTTGCCCCGCTACAGCCAAATCAAGATTTCTCCCCAGCTGGAGGAGCAGATTTTGCGCTATCACGAGCTTTTACAGCAGGAATACGTGATTTTAGAGGCGATTCTTCGAGAAGGCTTTGAGAGCGGTCAGCTTAAGGGCACAGGTGATTTGGAGACCTCTAGTAAATATGTTTTCTTTGGGGTGGCCATGAGTATTTTTAATCCAACTCAATCCTTGAAGCAGAATATGTTGCCGGAAAAGGCCGCAGAAATAATCGTTGATCGCTATCTTTATGGCGAGTCCATGCAGAGACTGTAAAAACAAGCACCATACTACCGCTTACATGGGCGCAGGATGGTGCTTTTTGCTTGCCTACAAGGTTAACACTAATTTATCAAGATAATATTATTCACAAAAATGGTGCTCTTGTGATATAATAAAACAGGTTATTTCTTAAATTCAAGCTGAGCGTGGCCTGTGGCTGCGAATGGCTTAATTAAACAATATTAGGATGGTGAAAAAATGAAAGTATCTGCTGAAGACGTAAAGCATATTGCACAGCTTTCCCGTTTGACCGTTCCCGCATCTGAAATGGAAGTGTTCACCGAGCAATTCAACCAGATCCTGAACTATGCCGATATTCTTGAAAAAATTGATACTACCGGTATCGAGCCCACTCCTTACGTGCTGCCTGTAAGCAATGTATTGCGTGAGGACGTTGTCAAAGAGGGCGTATCCCACGAGGAAGCTCTGAAGAACGCTCCGGCTGTCCACAATGACGGCTTTAAGGTACCGCGCGTAATCGATTAAGAAGGAGGCAACTACTGTGGAACTGTATAAACTTACGGCACACGAGCTCCATGATAAGCTCGTTAATAAAGAAGTTAGCTCCGTCGAATTGACCAACGCTTTGTACGAGCGTATCGACGCAGTTGAAGACAAGGTTAACGCTTATGTAACCTTGGATAAAGAAAATGCTTTGGCACAGGCTGCTAAGGTGGATGCGAAAATCGCTGCTGGCGAAGAAATTGCTACCCTGGCTGGCGTGCCTGGCGCTATTAAGGATAATATCTGCACCAAGGGCTTACTCACTACCTGCTCCTCCAAGATGCTGAGCAATGTGGTGCCCATTTATGATGCACATGTAATTAAGAATCTCCGTGCTGACGAAACCATTTTCTTGGGCAAGACCAATATGGACGAGTTCGCTATGGGCTCTACCACCGAGACCTCCTTCTATGGTCCCACTCACAACCCTTGGAATTTGGAGCGCGTTCCTGGCGGCTCCTCCGGCGGTAGTGCTGCTGCTATCGCTGCTGGCGAAGCAATCTGGACCTTGGGCTCCGATACCGGCGGCTCTATTCGCCAACCGGCTTCCTTCAACGGCTGCGTTGGTATTAAGCCTACCTATGGCCGTGTATCCCGTTATGGCTGCGTAGCCTTTGCTTCCTCTCTGGACCAAATCGGACCTATCACCCGTGACGTAACCGACGCTGCAATCGTGCTGAACACTATCTGCGGCAAGGACGAAATGGACTCCACCTCCTTGGATGTGGAGGTTCCTGACTTCACCAAGGCACTGCGCTCCGATGTTAAAGGTCTGCGCATTGGTCTGCCTAAGGAATACTTTGGCGAAGGCATTGACCCTGAAGTAAAAGCCGAAATCATGAAGGCTGTGAAGAAGTATGAAGAGCTGGGTGCTGAAATCGTTGAGGTTTCCCTGCCCCATACCGAATACGCTGTAATTACTTACTATATCATCGCTCCGGCCGAGGCTTCTGCTAACCTGGCTCGCTATGACGGCGTGCGCTATGGCTATCGCAATTTGAATGCTACCTCCGCTCCGGAAATGACCACCATGAGCCGTACCGAAGGCTTTGGCCTTGAAGTACGCCGCCGCATTATGCTGGGTACCTATGTACTCTCCAGTGGTTATTATGATGCATATTACAATAAAGCAATGCAAGTGCGCACCCTTATCCGTCGCGACTTTGAAGCTGCCTTTGAGAAATGTGATGTACTCTTGACTCCGACCTCTCCTGTACCAGCATACAAAATTGATGGCAAAATGGACCCGCTGACCATTTACATGCTGGACGTAACCACCATTCCTGTAAACATGGCCGGTCTGCCCGGTATCTCCATTCCCTGCGGCTTTGCCAAGGACGGCATGCCCATTGGTATGCAATTAATCGGCAAGGTGCTGGATGAAGAGACTATTTTGCGCGCTGCTTATACCTTTGAACAAGCAACCGAATATCATAAAGTATTCGCACCGCTGGGAGGTAACAAATAATGACTAGATATATTACCGTTATCGGCCTGGAGGTCCATGCCGAGCTGAAAACTAAAACTAAAGCCTTCTGCAGCTGCTCCACTGAATTTGGCAGCACTCCTAATACCCATGTGTGCCCCGTATGCTTGGGTATGCCTGGTGCACTGCCTGTGCTGAACAAGCAGGTTGTTGATTTCGCTATTAAGGCTGGCCTTGCTTTGAATTGCGATATTCAAAAGTTTAATAAATTCGACCGTAAAAACTATTTCTATCCTGATCTTTCCAAGAACTATCAGATTTCCCAATTTGATAAGCCTATTTGCTTGGGTGGTCATATTGACATCGTAGTAGAGGGAGAGCACAAGCGCATTGGCGTAACTCGTATTCATATGGAGGAGGATGCCGGCAAGCTGAACCACAGCGGCGCTACCATTTCTACCTCCGATTCCTCCGCTGTTGACTACAACCGCGCAGGCGTACCCCTGATTGAAATCGTTTCTGAGCCCGATATGCGCAGTGCTGCCGAAGCTCGTGCTTATATGGAAAATCTGAAGGCTATTTTGGAATATACTGATGTGTGCGACTGCAAGATGCAGGAGGGCAGCCTGCGCTGCGATGCTAACATCTCCATTATGCCCGAGGGTGCTAAGGAATTCGGTACCCGTGCCGAAATTAAAAACCTGAACTCCTTCCGTGCGCTGGAGCGCGCTATTAACTATGAAGTAGAGCGTCAAAAGGAAATTCTTGAGGACGGTGGCCATGTAGTACAAGAAACTCGTACCTGGGATGAGGCTAATGGTGTAACCCTGTCCATGCGCTCCAAGGAAGAGGCTCATGACTATCGTTATTTCCCCGAGCCCGACCTGGTGCCCGTACAATTGGACGATGCTTGGATTGAGCGCATCCGTGCAACTCTGCCGGAGCTGCCGGCACAGCGTCAAGCACGCCTGATGAGCGAGCACGGCCTGCCCGAATACGATGCTTCTCAAATCGTTTCCACTAAGGCTATGGCTGAATACTTTGACGAGGCAGTGAAGACTGCCAAGGACAGCAAGGGCGTTTCTAACTGGCTGCTGGGCGATGTTTCCGCTTACATGAACAACGAAGGCATCACTATTAGCGAGTTCAAGGTTGCTCCTGCTCATCTGGCTGAGCTGGTTAACCTGACCAAGGACGGCGTGCTCTCCAGCAAGCTGGCTAAGAAGGTTTTCGCAGAAATGCTCAAGTCCGATGAAGCTCCTAAGGCTTTGGTTAAGAAGCTTGGTTTGGAGCAGGTAAGCGATGAGGGCGCTATCCTGAAGCTGGTTGAAGAAACCATCGCTGAAAATCCCCAATCCGTAATTGACTACAAGAACGGCAAGGATAAGGCTATCGGCTTCCTGGTTGGTCAGATCATGAAGAAATCCCGCGGCAAGGCTAACCCTGGCATGGTTACTAAGATGCTGAAGGAAAAGATGGTATAAGATTACAGTCCATAAAGCACCATCTACTTCGTTGCGGCTCCTAGGAGTATTATAGATACGCCGTCGTCGCCGCGCCTCGTATCTGGCACTTTCTGAACAGTAATCATAGTAAATAATAATTAAAAATAATTAAAGCTGGCGCGACTGACTGTAATGGTCAGTTACGCTAGCTTTTTTCAACTTTTAAACACTATTCTTTTAGATATGGCAAGTCAGCCTGATAGCTGCCCGCCCTCAGCCACCAGCTAAAGGTTTTGCAATGTTATTATGGCACCAAGCTTTTAGAGGTGCGGCGTGGCGGTCACAGCATCGAGCTAACTGAGGCTGGCTGCATTCTTTATAACAAAGCAAAGTATATCTGTTCTGCTGAAAGCAATGCCATGAAGGAAATTTCTGATTGCTGCGCCGGCTTTAGTGGTACTCTGCGCATTAGTCTTTCACCATCCATGTCCATAGGCTTTATTAAAAGCTCCCTCAGTGATTTCTGTAGGAGTAACCCTCAGGTCAATTTCGAATTATACGAGGTGCCCATTGATGAGCAGAGTGAACAATTATTAAGCGGCAAGACAGAAATTGACATTGCCAATGCCCCTCTTAAGCAGGCTTTTCGTTTTGAAACCATCATCAGTAGGAGTGAGCGCCTAGTTGCGTTGTTCCACAGGGAGAGTCCCTATTTGCAGGACAATAAAAGCAGTATTCTACTAGAAGACCTGGAGGACCTCCCTCTATGTCTTTCTCGCGGATGCTCCAAACTTTTTCTCTCAGTGTGCTCTGATTCTAAGATTTTCCCGCATATTTTAAGCGTTAATACAACTAAGCTTTCCACCATCTGCTGGGCTGAACAAAATCTGGGTGTTGCCATTGTACCAGCACCACCTGAGGAAATGTTTGCAGATAACTTGGTGTGCAAAGAGATAAAGGATGAGCGCTTATTTTTGGAGAAAAGCTTGCTCGTAGTTAAGGGAAGACAGCTGTCAACAGTTGCTAAGACTTTCCTATCTTTCTATATGTCGAGAATTTAAATCTGAACTTATTAGCTTAGAATTAAATATGTCTAAAAGTAAAAAATAGATTAAAGGCTGATTTATTGTTCAACTATTTGCTGCAGTGGGGCAGCCTTTTTTGCTTTTTGCGAAGGAAAATGTGTCAGGTTGCAGAAATCCATCTTAGCAGTAGCAGGTGCTAAAGCAGTATCGTTGCACAACGATTGCAACGAAAGAGAATTTTTTCGTTGCAAAAACGCAACGTAAACGCAACGCAAATTTTGCGTTGCAGGAAAATGTATGTGGTGATATAATTTAGAAAATGGAATAAAAAATCTAAACAAGGTAGGTACAGGAACATGAAGGAAGCTAGGGACTTAGAGTTTAAAGAGATGATAAGTAACTCTTTTTTGAAAACAGTGAGTGCTTTTGCTAATTACGGCGAGGGGAGAATTCTATTTGGCGTTGATGATAATGGCAATGCTATCGGAATGGAAAATCCCCAGCAAGCATGTTTAGATTTAGAAAACAAAATTAATGACAGCATAACTCCTTGTCCCGATTATACTCTAGAAATAGATAGTAAAAGGGTTGTTATATTAAAGGTTAAAGAAGGATTGGACAAGCCTTATTTGTACAAGGGTAAAGCTTATAGACGCAACGATACAGCTACCATCGAAGTAGATAGAGTGGAGTTAACTCGCCTGACCTTGCTTGGCTTGGGAAGATATTATGACGAGCTTGGTGCACAAAAGCAGGATTTGCAGTTTACAGTCTTGGAAAAGGAGTTGCAGGAAAAACTTGGCATTAAGCGGATATCTGGGGATATTCTTAGAACTCTAAACCTGTTTGCGGATATTGGAAATTATAATAATGCAGCGGAGCTTTTGGCTGATGAAAACCAATTTGCAGGAGTTGATATTGCCCGATTCGGAAAAGATAGTGACATAATCCTAGAACGAGAGAATTTGTCGGGTATATCAATACTAAGCCAATTTGCCGATGCCGTTAAAATCTTTAAAAGAAACTACATTCAAGAGAGAATCGTAGGCTCTGAACGCATCACAGAAGAAATAATTCCGGAAAAGGCTTTTCGTGAGGCTTTGGCTAATGCCTTAATTCATCGAACTTGGGATGTCCGTGCTTCAATACGCATAGCAATGTACGCCGATAGAGTGGAAGTGGTGTCTCCTGGGGGGCTTCCTGTGGGTGTAAGCTATGGGGAATACATGGCTGGTTACGTTTCGGTTTTACGAAATCCAATTATTGCCAATGTGTTCTTCAGGCTAAAGTATGTGGAAACATTTGGCACTGGCATCAGACGCATAATTGCTACGTATAGAGGAGCCGCTGCTGCTCCAAAGTTTCAGGTTTCAGATAATGCAGTAGCAGTAATTCTTCCTTCGTTAAAGACAGATATTGCCATAAGTGAAGATGAAGAGAGAATCATGCTCCTGCTGCAAAAGTATAAGACCATGTCCAGCAGTGATATTGTGGGCCTTAGTGGATATAACAAGGCCAAGGTGATTAGGATTTTGAATTCGTTGCTGGGAAAGAACAAGATCAAAAAGATTGGCGTTGGCAGGGGGACAAGGTACGGAGTATGATGGAAGGGCTCTAGAATATTGAAGTAAAAAGCAACTTATGGAAGAAAAGAACATGGATGGTGCATTGGACAAGCTAGAGGACAAATACATTATATAAGGACTGGCTTGGTTATGATAAATAAATACTAAAAATTAAAGCTAGCGCGACTGACTGTAATGGTCAGTTACGCTAGCTTTTTTTGTTTAAATTTACAACGAACCTATGTTTCCTACCGCGTTTCGCGGTAGGAGTTAAATTTAGTATATATGTACGTATAGAATATACATCTAGGCTATGCGCGTCAGTGCAAAGCCCTGTGTATCGCAGCTCACTAGCTTGTAGTTAACGCCATCGCGCTCGCCCTCAAAGCTCAGCACATGATTTTCGCCATGAATATGTCCGTAGACACAATGCTGCACTTGATACTGCTCCAGTAAGTCCGTAAACAGGGTATGCTCCTCCGCGGCAAAAAGAGGCGGGTAGTGAAAGGCCACAATAATATGGGCCGGCTCCTGTTTAACAGCTGCTTTGAGCGACATTTCCAGACGAATAGCCTCCCGCTTATAAATTTTTTCGTCCTTCGGAGTAAAATTTTCTGCCGAGGGCAGCACCCAGCCCCGGGTGCCGCAAATGGCTGTGTCCCCCACCATAATGCAGTCATTCTGGATGAACTCAAAATTTTCTCCATACATTTGCTGCATTTTGGCAAGGCTGCTCCACCAATAATCGTGGTTACCCCGCAATAGTAGCTTGCGCCCGGGTAGCTGGGCCAGCCAGGCCAAATCCTCCACCGCATTGGCAAGTCCCATGGCCCAGCTAATGTCTCCGCAAATAATGACGGTATCCTCGTCTTGCACCGTGGCCAGCCAATTATCTTTAATTTTTTCCTTATGTCCCAGCCAATGCTCTCCGAAAACTTCCATGGGCTTGGTGGGCGGCTCCCCCGATAAATGCAGGTCACCAATTGCGTAAATACTCATAAAAACCTCATTATAAAGCTAAGTAAATTACTCAATGCAAATGCCTCGCAGACATCACTTAGCCAGCAAAAATTCCTTTAAAGCTGCCACAGTTTTAACATAATGTTCGCAGCCGGCTTCCTTGAGCTCTCCGGGAGACTCAAAGCCAAAGCCCACGCCGATGCAGGCAATACCATTAGCGTGAGCAGCCAGCACATCCTCGCGGCGATCGCCCACAAGAGCCACGGTGGCCTTTTTTTCAGGAGTGTCCAGACCCCATTTACGCAGGGCCTCGGCCACTACTAATGCCTTATTATCGGTCTGCCCATCCAGACTGCAGCCGGTAACATCCACCAAAAAATCGTTAAAGCCAAAATGCTCTGCAATGCGCAGGGCAAAAACCTCAGGCTTAGCGGTGCACATGCCCAAACGGAAGCCGTTGAGCTTTAAGAGGCCTAAAAGCTCCATCATGCCGGGATAAACCTTGTTCTCCCAAATACCGATATCCGTATAGCGTTGGCGGTAAAGCTCGATGCCCTCCTCGGCCTGCTCACGGGTCATGCCATAATATTTCATATAGCTGGCACGCAGGGGTGGACCGATGAAAACCTCCAGCTTTTTCAAATCAGGCTCGTCGATGCCCATAATATGCAGTGCATTTTGCACACATTTGGTGATGCCCTCAGCTGAATTGGTCAAGGTACCATCCAAATCAAACAGTAAATTTTGATACATTTATGCTTCCTCGCTTCTAATAAAGTGAAATTTTTTGCAAAATATATCTTGATTATACCATATTTTTCTCCGAAGGTGGTAAAATATCCCTAGTAGATTTCTTGAAAAGCCTATTATTTTAGAGATGTTATGAGGGGGACTAATTATGACTGTAAAGCTATTTGAAAATAATTCTATGCTCAAGGAGTGCGAAGCTATTGTTACTGCTTGCACGGAAAAGGATGGCAAGTTTTTTGTAGAATTGGACCAGACGGTTTTCTTTCCTGAGGGGGGCGGCCAGCTTAGCGACAGGGGCAAAATCAACGATGTGGTAGTGGAGCATGTTTCTGAAAAGGACGGACATATTTACCACGAATGTGTGGCTGCTTTAGAAGTAGGCGCTAGCGTCAAGGCTGTGCTGGACTGGAACGTGCGTCTGGACAGAATGCAGCAGCATTTGGGCGAGCATATTCTTTCCTTTGCCTGCTGGAAGCTTTTTGAAGCCCATAATGTGGGCTTTCATATGAATGAGGACAGCGTTTTTATCGATTTGGATAAGGAGCTGACAGAAGAGGATTTGCTTAAGGCGGAGCTTTTTACTAACGAGATTATTTGGGAAAATCGCCCGGTGCATGTGGATTATATGGACAGCAACGAGGCTGTGAAGTTGAAGGATAAGATGCGCAAGTTTAACGACAAGCTCACGGGTACGCTGCGCATTGTCAGCGTGGAGGGTGCCGATATTTGCACCTGCTGCGGTACCCATCCTCCCTGCACCGGCATGCTAGGCAGCGTCAAGGTGCTGCGCCATGAAAAGCATAAGGGCGGCTGCAGAGTGGAGTTTTTGTGCGGTCGTCGTGCGCTCCTAGATATGGATAAAAAGAACAGCACGCTTTTGAAGGTAGCACAAGCTTTGTCAACCAAGCCAGAGCTGGTGCCGGAGCATGTGGAAAAGCTGAAGGCCGATATGCAGGCCCAGCTGGACGCAGTGAAGAGTAAGCTGCTGGCCATGAACGAAAAGCAGCTGGAGGAAATTATGGCAGCTGCACCTACTAATGCAGAGGGAGTGAAGGTTGTAGCTTGGCCCTTGGATGGCTTTGATGCCAAGGATATTAAGGTTTTCATTCCTAAGCTGACTGCTCACGAGAACACGTTGGGCATTTTGGTAGCGTCCAAGCCAGAGCGCATTAGCTATGCGGCGGTGGCAGGAGCTAATACCAATGTGGATTGCCGCACAGTAATGAAGGAGCTGAATGCTGCCTTTGGCGGTCGCGGTGGCGGCAAAAGTGACTGCGCCCAAGGCGGCAGTGACTACTGCGCCGACTGGGAGCAGAAGCTGGCTGAGGTAGTGGAGAAGCTGGCAAAATGATCCTTGTGAGTGCTTGTTTATTAAATCAGCCCGTGCGTTATAAGGGAGATGGCAATCCCTGCCAGCTGCTTTTAGATGCAGTAGCACATGGACACGGGGAGCAGCTTGTGCCCTTCTGCCCAGAGGTTAGTGGTTGCCTACCAACCCCTCGTCCTCCTGCCGAGATTAAAGGTGGCACTGGGGCGGATGTACTAAAGGGACATGCTGTGGTTGTGAACGATCAAGGTGAAGATGTAACTACGGCATTTGTGGAGGGTGCGCAAAAATGCGCCGCGCTGTGTAAGGAAAAGGGAATTACCGTTGCTATTTTAAAGCAGCGCAGTCCCTCCTGCGGTAGCAAGGCTATCTATGATGGCAGCTTTTGCGGCAAGACTATCGACGGGCAGGGTGTCACCACTGCTATGCTTACTAGCATAGGAGTTAAGGTCTATGGTGAGGATGACTTGACACCGGAGCTGCTGGATAAGCTACTATAACATGTTCTTTGCGTGCGCACAAATATACTGAATTTTATGAGTAACGAAACGTTACTCGAAACAAAAGTTTGCAATAAAATCAAGTAAAAAGCTAGCGTAACTGATCACCACAGTCAGTCGCGCTAGCTTTTTTCATGTAAGAGATAAGCATCAAGCTTCTTTAAACTGGTTTATTAGTAAATCTAAAGCTGAATTATTAGGATATTTGGACATAGAAATACACTTTATAATTGCATATTGTAACAGAATATGCTACAATTAAGATGTTTATCTACGTTCTTTTACAATTACCGTGTACCGCCTAAAGAGACAAGTTTTATATATAGTGCTTCAAGGATGGATTTGAAGCTAAAATTTGCCTTGTCACATCTAGGGATACAGCGTGATTTATAAGGAGTAATTATAGGGAATATAAATTTTCTAGGATGGGAGGAGTTATCTCTTGTTGATGAATGGTGCGCAGGCTATCTTGGAAAGCCTGAGACGAGAAGAGGTTGACATTGTTTTTGGTTATCCTGGTGGTGCCGTATTGGACTTATATGATGCAGTTTACCAGGCTAAATTTCCCCATATTTTGACTCGCCACGAGCAGGGTGCTGTACACGCTGCCGATGGCTACGCTAGAGCTACGGGCAAGGTTGGTGTATGCTTTGCTACCTCCGGCCCCGGCGCCACTAATTTGATTACCGGTATTGCTACGGCTAACATGGACTCTATTCCGATGGTTTGCTTCACCGGTCAGGTAGGCAACCCTTACATTGGTAAGGATTCCTTCCAAGAGGCGGATATTGTGGGCATTACCACTCCTATCACTAAGCACAATTATTTGGTAAAAAAGGTTGAGCAGCTGCCCCGCGTAATTAAGGAGGCTTTCTTTATTGCTCGCACCGGTCGTCCCGGTCCCGTTGTTATTGATATTGCCAAGGATGTTTTCTCCACGCAATTTGAATACGAATATCCGAAAACCGTAAATCTGCGCGGCTATAGCGGCGAATTTACCGGTAACGAAGAAGAAATTGTGGCTGCAGTGGAAGCAATAAAAAAGGCCAAGCGTCCCCTGTTCTTCATCGGCGGTGGCATGACCCTTTCCGGACAGAGCAAGCTGTTTAGAGAGGTTGTAAAGCTGAGCTCCATTCCCGTAGTGAGCTCCCTCATGGGCCTGGGCTGCATTCCCTCCACTGATGAGGGCTTCTTAGGCATGGTGGGTATGCACGGCTCCTACGCGGCCAATATGGCAGTGCAGGAATGCGATTTGCTCATCACCCTGGGAGCACGCTTTGACGACCGCGTCACCGGCAAGCTCAGTGCCTTTGCTCCCAACGCCAAGATTGTGCATTTCGAGGTTGATAAGGCAGAAATCAACAAGAATGTACCGGTGGATTATCCTGTTTTCGGTGACCTGCGCTGGTCCATGCCCATTTTTATGAATCTGATGATTCGCTCTGTAGACGACTACGAAGAGCGCATTGCTGAGTGGCGTGAGCATGTGCTTACCATGAATAAGGAGCATCCCTTTACTTATAAACCTGACCCCAACACTATTTTACCCCAGCAGCTCATTGAAGCAGTATCTAATTTAGTGGATGATGATACCATCGTGGTAACTGATGTAGGCCAGCATCAAATGTGGGCTGCCCAATTCTTCAACAGCCGCAAGCCTCGTCAATTCCTGACCTCCGGTGGCCTGGGTACCATGGGCTATGGCCTGCCCGCTGCTATGGGTGCGAAGTTAGCAAAGCCTAACCAAAGAGTAGTAGTATTTACTGGTGACGGCTCCATTATGATGAATATTCAAGAGCTTGCCACCATGGCTGATAATAATATCGATGTGAAGATCGTGCTCCTGCACAACAGCGTTCTGGGCATGGTTTACCAATGGCAAAAGCTGTTCTACGGCCACCGCTTCTCCAACACAATTATGGACACTAAGGTGGATTTTGTAAAATTGGCTGAGGCTATGGGGATTAAGGGCGTGCGCATTCAAGGCTTAGAGGGCTTTGAGGCCAATTTGAAGGCTGCTTTAGAGGGCGAGGGTGCTACCCTGATCGACGTGATCCTGCCTCCTAATGAAGACGTATTGCCCATGGTTGCCCCTGGCGCACAGCTGGATAACATGGTGTTAGGAGATTAAAGCGATGAAAAAATATAATTTAGCTATTTTAGTAGATAATAAGCCCGGCGTTTTGACCCACGTCTCCGGCTTAATCAGCCGCCGTGCCTTCAATATTGAAAGCATTTCCGCAGGCTATACTGAAGAAACAGACGTAACTCGCATCAATATCGAGGTTTCTGTAGAGGATAAGCATGAGCTGGAGCAGGTTATCAACCAGCTTTCCAAGCTCATCGATATTATCAAAATCGTTAATTTGGGCGAGGTTGACTCCATTGTTCGCGAGCTGGTGCTGTTAAAGGTTCGGGCCAATAAGGAAACCCTCAAGGATATTCGCAATATTGTGGATGTATTCCGCGGTAAAATTGTGGACATCAGCCCTGAAAATGTTGTTATTGAAATTACCGGCTCCCAAGGAAAGATTGATGCCATTTGTGCTATGATGGCGCAATTCGAGATTATCGAAATTGCTCGCACCGGCACTATTGCCATTTCCAGAGGTCCTATTCCCGTAAAAGAAATGTAAGAGGTAAAAAAAATGAGTATGCAAATGGAATTCATCAAGGTGCTGCCCTCTCCTCAAGCCTTGATGGAGGATTATCCCATTAGCCAAGCTTCCAAAATGTTGAAGCTGCAACGTGATGAGGAAATTAAGAATATTTTCACCGGCAAGGATGACCGCTTTTTGATGGTTATCGGCCCCTGCTCCAGCGATAATGAGGATGCAGTTTTAGATTATGTGCATCGACTGGCTCAGGTACAGGAAAAGGTTAAGGATAAAATCTACATCGTGCCGCGCCTGTACACCAATAAGCCCCGCACCATCGGCGTGGGCTATAAGGGTATGCTGCACCAGCCCTCTCCCGATGGTAAGGAGGATATGCTGGGCGGTATCATCGCCATTCGTAAGATGAATGTGCGCGTGATTGAAGAAACCGGCATGACCGGCGCTGAGGAAATTCTCTATCCTGAGGTTTTCCGCTATCTATCCGACCTATTGAGCTATGCAGCAGTGGGCGCTCGCTCCAGCGAGGACCAGCTGCACCGCATGATCGCCTCCGGCGTGGGCATTCCCGTAGGCATGAAGAATCCCACCTCCGGCGACTTGTCTGTTATGCTGAACAGCGTCGCTGCGGCTCAGCATGAGCAGGAATTCCTCTTCCGCGGTTGGGAAGTACGCACCAAGGGCAATGAGCTGGCTCACTCCATCCTGCGTGGCTATGTTGATCCCTATGGCAATAGCTATCCCAACTATCACTATGAGATTCTGCGCAATGTGTATGCTATGTACGCTGAGCGCAAGCTGAAGAATCCTGCTATTATTGTTGATACTAACCATAATAACTCTGGCAAGAAATGGGCTGAGCAGCCCCGTATCGCCAAGGATATCGTTAATTCCTGCAAGCTGAATCCGGATATCAAGAAAATTGTGAAGGGCTTAATGGTAGAGTCCTATATTGAGGATGGTTGCCAAGCCATTAGTGATGGCGTTTACGGCAAATCCATTACCGACCCCTGCTTAGGCTGGGAGAAAACCGAGCGCATGCTGCTGGATTTGGCTGATATGCTGTAAAAACATTAGGGAGGAAGTTTAGAAATGCTTAATCAAGTTTCTTTGTTCACTGAAAATACCCAAGGTGGTTTGTTAAAAATTACTAGTATTCTTAAAAAGGCTGACATTAATATTTACACTATGTTGGCTAACGACAGCGCAGAGTATGGTATTGTACGTTTAATCGTGGATAAGGGCGATGTTGCTATTGAAGCCCTTAGAGCCGCAGGCCTGCAATGCCGTCAGGACAAGGTTATCGCCGTGGAAATGAACGATACTCCGGGCTATCTGGACGGCATTTTGACCGCTCTCGATAACGCTAATATCGATATTTCCTACTTGTACATCTCCTTTAACCGCGAGAATGTTAAGCCCGTTGTTGTTTTCAAAACAACTGAGCCCGAGACCGCTACCTTCCTGATTGGTCGTGGCTATAAGCTGGTAGAAAAATTCTAAGCGGACAAAAGAAATAACATGATATTTACGAAGGGCCTTATGTTCCTAGATGTGG
>JBJDXD010000107.1:14736-17115 GCA_051866495.1 Phascolarctobacterium sp.
GCGGACAAAAGAAATAACATGATATTTACGAAGGGCCTTATGTTCCTAGATGTGGACATAGGGCCTTTTTCTTATGTAAAAAAGAGAAATTTGGCAAAATGGCGGATTTACGACCCCCTGTAGCACTTTATTTTTGACAAATTATGAGATAAACTGTATTTGTGAAGGTGTGCGAAAATTTAAAAACATATAATTTGCAATGTGCTCTACATAATTGTAACAGGAAAAGAGGCTTTATATGGGAAGTTTTGATAAAAGAAACGAAATTTTTTTAGAAGCTCTAAGCAGATTTAGTAGCTTAATCCTGCTTTTTGCTTTCTATGGCTTTGTATTTCTGCTGACCGAAATTACAGTCAATATCAGAGCTGCCGAGCTTTGGGGTGAAGGCTCTGTTCTTGGCGTTTATGCTGTGGGCTTAGTTTGCACCGGTAGTGGCTATTTAGCCTATACCTTAGCTCAACGGTGTCTTCTGAAAGAGCAGTATCGCAAGCTGATGCTATTTCTAATAAGCTTTATGGCCATGGTTGGTGTTAGTGTTTTGCTTTATACCTCTGGCAATCTAGCTATTCCTGCAGGCTGTTTAGCTCTTTTAGCCATGGGCTTTTTGGCAGCAGCTATATATTACTATATGTCCTGCGCTTTAGCTAATAGTCCTGCTACGGGTCGTATTATCGGTATTAGCATGTTCCTTGCGGTGCTTCTGCAATATGGGGTAATGCATTCTCCGTGGCAAGGGAATGGTATGGTGCTGTTGGTTTTAGGACTGGCAGTAGCAGGAATCTGTCTGTTGATTTGGCGTCCTTTGGGTGACTGGTGCTTTGAAAATGCCTTACCCTATGAACAAAATCCTCCCTCCTTGCCGCGTGAGGGTCTGTTAGCCGTACTGATGGTTTTCTTCATGACCATGGGTTTTGCCTTTAGTGATGAATGTGTTACGGCTTTGGATGCTAAGGGTGAGCTGAACGTAGCTGCCTGGCCTAGACTATTTTATGGCTTGGGCTTGCTGCTGTCTGGCTATCTAGTGGACCTTAATCGTCGCAGCCATATTTATATTATTACGGGGATAGCCTTTTCCTTAGCTTTACTTTCTCCTGCTCTATTGGTGCCGCGTTTGTATAATGCTAGCATGAGCATTATGTATCTCTATAGCGGTTTTTATGTAATGTTTTTGACTACGGCTTTCTTGGATATTGCTCCCCGTACAGCAGAGCCCTGGCTTTGGGCTGGCATGGGACGCATAGTGCGATCCTTTACCACTGCTTTAGTTATTTTACCTGCTAAACTAGTGATGAATGAATTTGGCATTTGGGGTGTTATTAGCGCTAATGCTGTGGCTACCATAGGGGTGCTGCTGTTATGTGCCTATGCTGAGGAACAGCAGCGTACTCAGGAAAGGCTAAAGCTGGAAAAAGAAAATGCTTCTCGCTTAGCCATAATGAACGAAACTGCACAGGCAAAGCTGGCTCAGGCGGTGTCTACAGCGGTATCTGCAGTTAAGCAAGAGGCTATGCAGGCGGAGCAGCAGGCAGCTCAGCGCTTTAATGCGGCGCAGGCTACAGCTACACAGGCTCTTTTAGAACTGGAGCAGGCTAGAAGCGCTTTGGAAAGCAGTCGTGAACAGCTGCAGGCGCTAGAGCAGGCCTATAAGGAAAGCCCAATCGTTCAAGCCTTTGCTAAAGCTCATGAGCTGACGCCTCGTGAAGAGGAAGTGCTGCAATTAATTTTAACTAAAGATGGCACTAACAAGGAGCTGGCCAAGGAGCTGATGATTTCTGAGCGTGTTTACCAAAGGTATTTGACAAGCATCTATGATAAGACTGGAACCAACTCGAAGGTAGGGCTGATTTTGCTCTATTATGGCGGTAAGAAAAAATAAAACGTATTCACAATTCAAGAAAGATTTGGAATTATTTTTGTTTAGGACAGGAACACATTCTGACTTGTTTAGATGAATTTAACTTCTATAGGGGGCTGCGAAGGTGGCTGACTATAGAAGTTTTTGTTTGTGTAGTTACATTTGTTAAAGTTGTTTTTTTGAATAATAAGGCTAAAACTTGTAAGTTGGCGGATTTACGACCCCCTGGAAAGCTTTTAATTTGACAAGATAAGTTTTACAATGTAGGAGTAGGCTATCTGAGTCCTGTTCAATACATGCTTAGTCGTTTAGCTGCATAAAAAATAAGCGTAATATCCATTTGGAATATCACGCTGAAAAACTCTAACTTTTTGGGGTCATATCAGCCGCGTAATGATACCCTTTTGTAAAGAGTGTCGTTTAATTGATGAATCGTGTTAATGTGGATGCCTAAAGCATCTTGAAGGAGGGTTTAAAATGAGGTTTCTGTCTAAGATTCGTGAAAGACAGTTCGCAAAAAAATG
>JBJDXD010000107.1:17215-32595 GCA_051866495.1 Phascolarctobacterium sp.
GGTTTAAAATGAGGTTTCTGTCTAAGATTCGTGAAAGACAGTTCGCAAAAAAATGTGGGGGTGCCTATAACCTCTCAAGGGCGGTTTTAGCAGGTGTGCTGGCTGCTGGGTGCTTGATGCCGGGATTCGCGGAAGCGGCAAGTTTTAATATGGATGGTGGGACAGAAGGTGAAGACTATACTAAAGCTGGAAATACTGCCACAATCACCGCGGTCAACGGCGAAGCTGGAGATTTAATAAGAATTGGTTGGGTGCCCGGCGATGAAGAAGGTTGCACCATCAAATTTCACGACGTTAACAGTCCCAACAGGACCATCACTCCAAAGATAGCTATCATTGGCGGAAATGTGAATGATGGCAATGCCACATCCAATACTGTTGATATTTCTAATGTAAAATTTGAAGGCAGTGCTTATATTTATGGTGGATGTTTTGGAAGACCTGACATCCCTGGTATCCCCGTATATTATAGTGGGCGCACTAGTAGCATCGGTGATGTGACTGGTAATACAGTTGAAATTAAAGGCACGACGTTTAAAAAAGCTTCTGAAATCTATGGTGGGTACACTAGTGGCGACGGTGATGTGACTGGTAATAAAGTTACAATTGAAGACACGATGTTTGAAAAACATTCTTTTATTAGTGGTGGACGTTCTGACTCCGGTGAAGCCAATGAAAACAGAGTTATCATTAATGGCGGCACTTTTAGTGGCGGCACTAGTGTAAACAGCCATTTGGATAGTCATGTCTCTGGTGGATATTCCTTCCATACAGCCAATTATAATAAAGTTATCATTAGTGGTGGCACTTTTAATTGTTATGTCTCTGGTGGAGTAGGTGCAAATGCCGCCGTTGGCAACAGCGTTATCATTAGTGGTGACGGCATTTTTTATCGTGAGGTCCGGGGTGGAAATTCTGGCTCCGGTACAGTCAAGGACAACCGCGTTAGCATTAGTGGTGGCACTTTTGTTGGTAATGTCTGTGGTGGATGGGGTAAAGGTTGGAGTATACAAGAAATAAGTTCAAACAGCGTTATCATTAGCGGTGGTACTTTTAATGATATCTATGGTGGATATATACAATCTATCTATGGTACAGCCAATGATAATATAGTTATTTTGGTTGGCAAGGATGCAACCTACCCTGTAAACGCTGAACAGACTCTTACCGGCTCTGGCAACATTACCATAAATGGTACCGTTTATGGTGGTTATGTTGAGAATGGCACTCCCTCCGGCAACGAAATCCACGTTTACGGCTCTGACATCAACGTTGGCAACATAAAAAACTTCGACGAGCTCCATTTCTTTATTGACGACCAAATGCGCTTTGGTGAAACCATGTTGACTATCAATGGCGTTAACAATGACCCCAATGTTTACATTCCCAATGGTAAGTTAGCTGTTACAGTATCCGGCAAGCCCAAGCCTTCCGTTGATAATAATACCGATAACACCATTACCTTGGTTGATTGTCTAAATGGTACTATTGGTGGTTTTGTGAATGGTGAGCCGGTTGATGTAAAAATAGGTGCAACGTTAAGCGGTAACGGCAGTGTGGCTCTGACTGATGATGAAAAGAAACTGGTTTTGACTTTGAATGTTGAAGTCAACGAAAACGGCAAGTCCCTGGTGGAAACCCGCGCTGCAGCAGCCTTTGTGGTTAACAATATGAGCGATTTTATGCTGGGCACAGGTATGGAGCAAGCTAAGGCAGCAGCTGGCGGCGTCACTCCGATTGATGCCGGCACCATGGCTCCCTTCGCTGCAGTTGGCGGCAGCAATATGCGCTACACCACCGGCTCTTATGTGGACGTAAACGGCTGGAACGGCGCTGTAGGCTTCGCTAAGCAGGCCGACAAGCTGCTCTTCGGCGTTGCCGTTGAGCATGGCAGGGGCAACTACGACTCCTATCTGGATAATGGCGTGCATGCCAGCGGCGATATCAAATCCACCGGCGGCGTAATCTTTGGCGAATATAAGCTGGATAACGGCGTGCATTATGACGCAGCCCTCCGCGCTGGTCGTGTGAAGAGCGATTACAACAGCACCGCCACCTCCTACGACGAAAGCTCCACCTATTACGGCTTCAGCCTGGGCGGCGGCAAGGAATTGGCAGTAAGCGACAAGGCTACCCTTGATGTTTACGGTCGTTACTACTTCTCCCACACCAATGGCTCCGATGTTTCCATTGCTACCGGCGAAGAAATTGACTTCGACGCTGTGAACTCCCATCGTCTGCGCATCGGTGGTCGCTATACCACCACCCTGACCGAAAAGAGCAAGGCTTACGCAGGCCTGGCATGGCAATATGAATTTGGCGGCGACGCTAAGGCAGCCATCAACGGCTATAGCGCTCCCACTCCCTCCCTGCAGGGCCACAGCGCCATCGTGGAAGCAGGCTACAAGCTGAACGCAGGCAAAAACCTGACCTTGGACTTCAACCTGAACGGCGCTATGGGCAAGCAACGGGGCATCGGCGGCGGCATCGGCGCTCAGTGGCTGTTCTAAATCGCACCGCGCGTCCAACAGTTAGACAATATCGCATCTACACTTCCCTTTTATAAGACAAATGTAGTATAAAAAAGCACAACCGCAATTGTACTGACCCCCGAATGTTAGACTAGAAATCTATCATTTGGGGGTCAGTATTTTTATGACTAAGTATGATTTTGAACTCAAGAAAAAAGTAGTCATGGCGGATATGCAGAAAGCTTTACGACAACGAGGCATTGTGGCCTATCAGGAAAAAGAACATCATAAATAAAACAAGGAGCCGTGAAAAAACACTTAATTTCTTCACGGCTCTATATTTTTTGCTATGGATGGTCTTACAGCTCCTTGATCATGGCAATCAGCTTGTCCACTTGGGCATCGTCGGTGGCCCAGCTGGTGCAGATGCGCACGCTGTAATTGCCATCGGGAAGATAGGCAATGTGGCTCAGGGCAAATTCTTCGCTGAGCTTAGCGAATTGCTCCGGTGTCATGATGACAAATTGCTGGTTGGTGGGGGAGTCAGTGACGAATTTAAAACCGCAGTCCAGCAGTGCTTGCTTGATTTTCAGCGCCTGCTGGGTGCCCTTGGCACAGATTCTGGTATATAAATCGTCCGTAAAGGCAGCACCGAATTGTACGCCTAACAGGCGGCCCTTGGCCATAATGGCACCGCATTGCTTAGCGATGGTGCGGAAGTCAGGCTTAATTTCGTCATTCATAATAACTACTGCTTCACCAAAGAGCAGACCGCATTTAGTGCCACCGATGTAAAAGACATCGCAGTTGGCAGCTAAATCGGCGGGAGTCATATCATTATCAGGAGCGCCCAGCACATAGCCTAAGCGAGCGCCGTCCACGAAAAGGTAGAGGCCCGCCTCCTTGCATACGGAGTATAAATCCTGTAGCTCCTTTTTGCTATACATGCTGCCGATTTCCGTGGGCTGGGAAATATACACCATCTTGGGCTGAGCCCAATGCTCACGGCTGGGGTCGGTGTCGTATTTAATCCACTCGGCCTTGATTTGCTCGGCGGTGAGCTTACCGTCTTCGCTGGGCAGGGGCAGTACGCGATGGCCCACATGCTCGATGGCGCCGGCCTCGTGGGTGTTGATGTGGCTGGGGACAGCACCAAAAACAGCCTGATGGGGGCGCAGAGAGGCGCAAATGACGGTTAAATTGGTTTGGGTGCCGCCTACGAGAAAATGTACGTCGGCGTTGGGGCAGCTAAAATATTCCTTGATTTTGGTGCGAGCTTCATCGCAGTAGGGATCCAGACCATAGCCATCGGTCTGGTCCATGTTAGTCGCCGCCAAGCGCTCTAGAATAGCGGGATGGCAGCCCTCGGTGTAGTCGCTATTGAAACGATACATATCAAAACACCTCTCAAATTTATAATTTGCCAGCAAAGATTGGCGCTTACTCAAGCAAGCCCTAGCTCAGCAGTTAAAACTCACAAAAATTATTCCTTGTGGAAAAGCTTCTTGCCAACCAGCTCCCAGAGCACGGGCAATACAGAAAAGATAACGATGCCCAAGGTTACCAGGGTAAAGTTTTGCTTAATCACGGGGATATTGCCGAAGAAATAGCCGCCGCCCACGAAAAGGGTAACCCAAACCACGGCGCCGATAACATTGTAATGAGCAAAGGTTAGGTAGTGCATCTTGCCCACACCGGCCACAAAGGGAGCGAAGGTGCGGACGATGGGCACAAAACGGGCCAAGAAGATAGCTTTGTGACCATGCTTAGCATAGAAGGCGCTGGCCTTATCCACATGCTCCTTTTTAATCAGGCCATGCTTGGAGTTGATCATGGCTAGACCTAGCTTTTCACCAATCATATAGTTGCAGGCATCGCCTAAAATGGACGATACAAGGAAAATTAGCGTGATGATTTTAATATCCATGCCCTCGGGCGCAGTAGCTGCCAAGGCACCGCAGGCAAAGAGCAGGGAGTCACCGGGCAGGAAGGGGGTAACAACCAGACCCGTTTCGCAGAATACTACCAAAAAGAGGATGGCATAAATAAAATGACCATAGGCCGCCATGATTTCCGGCAGATGCTTGTCCAAGTGTAAAATAATGTCGATAAAATAGAGTGCGTACTGTTCCATTGCTTCAACCTTTCTCCTTTAAAATGTTTGCATAAAAATGAACGCGTTAAGCCCACTCGTGATGAGCAGGAGTAGATTTAGTAATACATGAAGATATTTTAACAGAAAAACCGAACTTTGTCATAATATTTTCCACAAAAAATGTGAAAATCCCCTTAAATGTGGTACAATAGAAGATATTAAAAGATTATTGTTAGTTTTTCTAGTTAAGGAGACATTACATGGAAGAAAAAAATTCTTTGTGCTGGTGTGGCAGCGGCAAGGCATATGTTGATTGTCACCAAATGATTGATGCTAAAATTGAACTGCTGCGCTCCCAAGGCAAGGAAGTGCCGGAGCGCTGCATGATTAAAACCCCAGAGCAAATCGCAGGTATTCGTGAGGCCTGCAAAATCAACACGGGCGTGTTGGATGAGGTTGCCAAGTATATTAAGGCAGGTATGACCACGGAGCAAATCAATACCATTGTTTATGACTATACTATTGCTCACGGAGCAACCCCTGCTCCCCTTGGCTTTATGGGTTATCCTAAGAGCGTGTGCACCTCTATCAATGACCAGGTGTGTCACGGCATTCCCAGCGAGCACGATGTGCTAAAAAGTGGCGATATCGTCAATGTGGACGTATCCACTATTTATAAGGGCTATTATGCGGATGCTTCCCGCATGTTCATGATTGGTAAGGTGCGCAAGCCGGCCAGCGATTTGGTGGCCATCACCAAGCAATGCTTGTTGAAGGGTATTGAGGCTGCTCAACCCTGGGGCTATATCGGCGATATCGGTGCTGCCGTTTCCCAACTGGCACGTAAGCATGGCTATAGCGTGGTAACCGAGTTTGGTGGCCACGGCGTGGGCATAGATTTTCACGAAGACCCCTTTATCTGCCATGTGGGCAAGCGCAAAACCGGTATGGTGTTGGTGCCGGGCATGATTTTTACTATTGAGCCCATGATTAACATGGGGCGCAAGGATGTGTTTGTGGATGCGGCCAATGATTGGACAGTTTATACCGATGATGGCAGTTTGTCCGCCCAATGGGAGCATACTATACTGATCACAGAAAATGGGCCAGAGGTGCTGACCTATTAAATAACGCATATAATGCACCATCTACTTCGTTGCGGCTCCTAGGAGTATTGACCATACGCCGTCGCACCCAAGGGTACAGCGCGACCAGCATGCGTTCACTGCGCTACGCTTGTGACCACATGGGTCGTAGCTTGTCGCCGCGCCTCGTATCTGGCACATTCTCTGCGTTATTTGGTTAATAAGAAAATATTTAAGGAGGGTGTATTGCAATGAGTTTTCTCGAGTCTTTCTTCAAGCTGAAGGAGCATCACACCGACGTTAAGACTGAGCTTATCGCCGGTATTACTACCTTCATGACCATGGCCTATATTTTGGCCGTTAACCCCGGTATTTTGAGTGCCTCCGGTATGGATGCTGGTGCTGTGTTCACTGCTACTGCCTTGGGCGCTGCCATTGGTACGCTTTTGATGGCCTTCTTGAGTAATTATCCCTTTGCTCTGGCTCCTGGCATGGGCTTGAATGCTTTCTTCGCCTTCACTGTGTGTGGTGCTATGGGCTACTCATGGAAGGTTGCTCTGGCTGCCGTATTTGTAGAAGGTATTATCTTCATCATTCTGTCCTTGACGAAGGTGCGCGAGGCTCTTTTCGATTGCATTCCCATGTCCTTGAAATTTGGCGTCACTGGCGGCATTGGTCTCTTTATCGCCTTTATCGGCCTGCAAAGTGCGAAAATCGTTGTGGATGGTCCTTGTCTGGTAGGTTTGTACAATTTCCGCGCTTCCTTGGCGGACGGCACCTTCCATTCCACCGGTATTGGTGCTTTCTTAGCTCTTTTAGGCATTTTGATTACTGCAGCCTTCTTAGCCAAAAAGGTGCCCGGTGGCATTTTGCTGGGTATCTTGGTAACCTGGGGCTTAGGCATTATCTGCGAGCTGACCGGCTTTTATGTTCCCAATCCCAAGCTGGGCGCTTTCTCCTTGTTGCCCAATTTTTCCAATGGCATCTCCATTCCTAGCCTGGCACCGACCTTGATGCAGCTGGATTTCAGTGCTATTGCAACCTTTAACTTTATAACCATCATGGTAGCCTTCATGTTCGTGGATTTGTTTGATACTCTGGGAACTCTGATTGGTGTGGCCTCCAAGGCAGATATGCTGGATGAAAACGGCAAGCTGCCGAAAATCCAAAACGCTTTCTTGGCTGACTCCACCGCTACCGCCATTGGTGCCTGCTTGGGTACCTCCACTGTTACCACCTTCGTTGAATCCAGTGCCGGTGTTGCAGCAGGCGGTCGCACCGGCTTGACCTCCTTGACTGTAGCTGTACTCTTCCTGTTGAGCCTGTTCCTGTCCCCGATTTTCCTGGCTATTCCGGCCTTCGCTACCGCTCCGGCTCTTATTGTGGTAGGTTTCATGATGCTGAGCGGCATTGTGAAGATTGATTGGGAGGATTATACTGAAGCTGTACCGGCCTTTATCGCTACCATTGCTATGCCCTTCATGTATTCTATTTCTGAAGGTATCGCCATGGGCGTTATTTCCTACGTAGTGCTGAATTTGCTCACCGGCAAGCTGAAGGAAAAGAAGGTTAGTGCGCTGGTATGCGTGCTGGCTGTAATCTTTATTTTGAAATACATCTTTATGTAAGCTTAATGAGGTATTAAAAATGAACGACCGTATCAGAGCGGTCGCACTTGGCAACGACCCTGCTGATCTGCTCTTACAGAACGGCAGGGTTGTTGACGTGTTGACCGAAACAATTTATGAAGCTGATGTGGCTATTGCCGACGGCAAAATCGCAGCTATTGGCCCCCGCGGTACCTACAGCGAGGCCAAGCAGATTATCGATTTGCAGGGAGCATATATCGCTCCGGGCTTGGTTAATGCGCATTGCCATGTGGAAAGCAGCATGGCAGCTCCGGAAAGCTATGCGCGTGAGGAGCTGCGCTGGGGCACAACCACACTTATTACCGACCCCCACGAGATTGCCAATGTGGCCGGAGCTGAGGGTATTCGTTATATGCTGCGTGCCGGTGGGCAGATGCCTATCAATTATTATGTGGAACTGCCTAGCTGCGTGCCTGCCACTCCCTTTGAGCACGCCGGCTGCGTCATGGACGCAGCGGCTATGGCGGAGGTTATGCACGACAAGGGCGTACTGGGCATGGGCGAGATGATGAATGTACCTGGCGTGCTTTATAATGACGCCGAGGTACACAAGAAGTTAGACTTGTTCCATGCCGAAAACCGCGTGGTCGATGGTCACGCGCCCATGGTCAAGGGTAAGGAGCTGCAGGCTTATGCGGCCAGCGGCATTGATACTGACCACGAGTCCATGAGCTGGGAAGAAGCTTTGGAAAAGCTACGTGCTGGTCTGGCTGTTTTGGTGCGGCAGAGCAGCGCCTGCCGCAATCTGGAGCCCATTTTAAAGGGAGTAATGGCTAGTGGCATCGACGTGCAAAATCTGGCATTTTGCACCGATGATAAGCATTTGTCAGACATGCGCAGGGAGGGCACCATTCGCAATTGCGTAAAGCTGGCGGTGGAGCTGGGTATGAGCCCGGTGCGAGCATTAAGGATTGCTAGTATCAACGGGGCGAAGCTTTTTGGGCTGCGTCATGTGGGCGCGGTAGCGCCGGGATATGACGCGGATATTGTTGTGTTTAATAATCTGGAGGATTTGGAGCCCCTGTATGTGTTCTGGCATGGGCGTGACGCCTGGGCGGAGGCCGAAAAGGTTGTACCTGTAGAGCTGACGGCCAGCCTGCAGGGCAGTGTGCGTCCTGCGGCCTTCAGCGAGGAGACCTTTGCGGTGAGCCATTTTGAGGCGGGCAAGGAGTATCCTGTGATTCGCATGCTGCCAGGCGACGTGTATACGGAGCGTGAGAGCATTATGGGCGAGGATGTAGCTGCTGCTGTGGCTGTTGGTGAGCTTTATCTGATTGCTGTTTTGGAACGTCATCATGGCACTGGCAATGTGGGCTTGGGCCTACTGAAGGGCTACGGCCTGCAGCGTGGCGCGGCAGCGACTACGGTGGCTCACGATTCCCATAATCTGATTGTGCTTGGTACGAATGCGGCGGATATGGTGGTGGCCGCCAATGAGCTGGTGCGTGTACAAGGTGGGTACACCTTGGTGCGCGAGGGGCAGGTTGTGGGCACTGTGCCACTCAATATTTGCGGGTTGATGAGCAGTGCGCCTACGGAGGATTTGATTGTGAGCCTCGATGAAATCGCGGCGTTGGCCCACGCCCAGGGCGTGCCAGATAATATCGACCCATTCATCAGCCTTAGTTTTATGGCCTTGCCGGTAATACCGAGACTAAAGATTACTGATATGGGTATGTTCGATGTAGAGAGGTTTGCGTTTGTAGAGTAAATTGTAGTTTGGAGATTAGTTATGGCGTTATCGCTCAAAGGTATACGCTTTTCGCTTGCGAAGGCTCGATAAAATAACTGAAATTGAGTAATAAGTAATCAGCATAGGAGATGTGATTTTTAGCAAATGAGTGGCTGGTACAATGGCCTCAAGGGTTCGAAAACGTAAATTATTCTGCGAGACAAATAGTACCCCGCAGAGGCCAATTGAACCCCACGAAATTTGCGTTAAGCCCCCAAGGGGACAACTCCCTGCACAAATCCTGCTATGTGCGCGGCACTGTACAAGTTCGTGACTCGCAAAAATCACCACGACTATGATGATTACTTATTACGAATTTCACTATTATAATGAGCTTGTTAAACTACAATTTGTAACATAAAAATGGAGGGGAACATGCATAAATTAGTTTCAAAATTAATTGTTTACCGCAATCTGCCCGTTGATAACATCTTGATGCCCTTGGCGCAGGTGTGTGCCGAGGTGGAAAGCGGTAGCTATGAGAAAGAGGCAGTGATTGGGAAGGTTTATGACCAAATTCATAAGCTGCTGGATATTGCCACCGTGTATGGGTTTAATAAGAATTTGTGGCATAATTATTTGACCTATCTTTTGGTGAGCGTAGAGACTCCCTTTGCCATTACCTGCGAAAAGGAAGGCGCCTGTGAGGGCAGTGTTAATGCGCTGGCTCTCAATGATTTTGCCATTTTTAAGGCGCTGTTTGACTATGACTTCAGTTCTTTGGAAAAGGCGTTAGGCATTAATTGCTTTGACATTATCACCAATTATCAGGCTGTAGCCAAGAAGGAAACGCGCTTTAACAAAAATATCAGCGAGAAGGTGCAGGGTCTCAGCGAGAAGCTAGAGCAGGCTGCTACGGCCGATGATTTCTATAAGCTGGTAACCGATTTTTACAAGGCTTATGGCGTGGGCAAGCTGGGCCTCAATAAGGCCTTTCGCATTGATCATAGGGGCAGCGAGGTGGAGCTGGTACCCATCTCTAATACCGAGCTAATCACCTTTGACGACCTCATTGGCTACGAACGCCAAAAGCAGGCGCTGCGTGAGAATACGGAAGCCTTTGTGGAAGGGCGTCCTGCCAATAATGTGCTGCTTTTTGGCGATAGTGGTACTGGTAAATCCAGTAGCATCAAGGCGTTGATTAACCAATACTACGATCAAGGTCTGCGCATGATTGAGATTTATAAGCACCAATTCCAAGATTTATCCGCCATTATTGCTCAAATTAAGAGCCGCAATTATCGCTTTGTCATCTATATGGATGATCTTTCCTTTGAGGAATTTGAGACAGAGTATAAGTATTTGAAGGCTATTATCGAGGGCGGCTTAGAGGTGCGTCCCAGCAATATTTTGATTTATGCTACTAGCAATCGTCGTCATTTGATTAACGAAACCTGGAAGGACCGCAATGATGTAACTCATAATGAGGGTATTTATAAATCCGACACCATGCAGGAAAAGCTAAGTCTTGTAAATCGCTTTGGCTGCACCATTTACTATGGTCAACCCGACCAAAAGGAGTTCTACAATATTGTGGTTGAGCTGGCTCACAAGGCAGGTCTTACTATGAGTGATGAAGAGCTTTGCGCAGAAGCCAAAAAGTTTGAGCTCCATCACGGCGGTGTTTCCGGACGCACGGCACAGCAATTTATTAACTATATGCTGGGCGTGAAGGCAGTTACTCCATAATTTAATCGGCAGGCGTGGGAAATAGCAAAAAAATCTTGAACTAACTAAAAATAGCTTGCTTTACAGGTGACTATGTGTTACAATCATGTAGTGTTAATATCTTAACGATGAAACTAATCTGTTCTAAAGTAAAGTGAGGTGTAAAGAATGAAAGAAAAGATTCATCCGAAATACGGTGAAGTTACTGCTACCTGCGCATGCGGCGCAAGCTTCGTAACTGGTAGCACTAAGAAAGAGATTCGCGTGGATGTTTGCTCTAAATGCCATCCATTCTTCACTGGTCAACAACGTAACGTTGCTGCTCGCGGCCGTATTGAAAAATTCAATAAGCGCTATAACAAAGAACAATAATCTCTATATCTACAGCAGAGCAGCTAGTGTCGCGCTCTGCTGTATTTATTTTGGGAAATCGCGTATAAGGCACCATCTACTTCGTCATGGCTCCTAGGAGTATTATAGACACGCCGTCGTCGCCATTCCTCGTATATGGTACCTTCTCCACGATTTCTAAATTTCTATAATGTTTTTGTCTTGGTTATGACTTAGGAGTTCTAAAATGACTTGTAAGAGACCTAACGTTGGCGGACAAGCTGTTATCGAAGGCGTGATGATGCGTGGCACGGACAAGGTTGCCGTGGCTGTGCGCAAGCCAGACGGGGAAATCGAAGTAGATGTAAAGCCCGTCAGCAGCATCCGCGATAAATATCCAATTTTGAAAAAACCGCTGCTAAGGGGCGTTGTTGCCCTGTTTGAATCCCTGTACGATGGTATGAAGGCTTTGGCCTATTCTGCTCAAGTTAGCGGGGATGAGGATGAGCAGCTTTCTGATAAAGAGATGGTGTTTACCATTCTAATCTCCGTGGCCTTGGCCATTGGCCTTTTTATTGTTGTACCTACCTGGTCCATGCGCTTTTTGCATACTATGACTGATGATGCCATGCTGCTTAATTTGGCTGAAGGCGTGCTGCGTATGGTGATATTTTTGTGCTATATCGCTGCTATTTCCTCCATGGAGGATATTCAAAGGGTATTCCAATACCATGGTGCAGAGCATAAAACCATTTATACCTATGAGGCAGGGCTGCCCTTGCAGGTTGAAAATGTGCGTCCCTTTAGTACCCTGCATCCCCGCTGTGGCACTAATTTTTTGATGATTGTTATGCTAATTAGCATGTTTATTTTTACCTTTTTAGGCTGGCCCAGCTTACTAGAGCGCATTGCTTCCCGCATCGTGCTGATGCCAGTGATTGCCGGTGTGAGCTACGAGCTGATTCGTTTTGCAGGGGCGCATGCAGAGAACAGTCTAGTGCATGCCTGCATCATGCCGGGACTGCTGCTGCAAAAGCTCACCACGCGCCAGCCTGACGACAGCCAAATCGAGGTGGCTATCGCTTCCTTGAAGGCTGTGCTACCCCCTGAGGAAGTTAACGAACAATAAATTACAAGGAGAACTATATGCTCGACAAACTGCAAGCAATAGAGGATAGATATTTAGATTTAGAGGCTAAAATTAGTGACCCAGATGTAATTGCCGATCAAGCAAATTGGCAAAAGGCTACCAAGGCCCATGCTAAGCTGGAGCCAGTGGTTACTGCCTACCGTGAGTACCGCGATATGTGCGCTGCTCGTGACGAGGCAGAGGAGATTATGCGTGCCAACGAGGACGAAGAGCTGGTGGAAATGGCCAAGGAAGAGCTCAAGGAGCTGAAGCCCCAAATTGAAGCTTACGAAGAGCGTTTGACCATTCTACTTTTGCCTTCCGATCCCAATGATGATAAAAACGTAATTGTGGAAATTCGCGGTGGTGCCGGTGGCGAAGAAGCAGCTCTTTTTGCAGGGGTACTCTTTAGAATGTATCTACGCTATGCGGAAACACGCGGCTGGAAGGTGGAGGTTATGGACTCCAGTCCTACCGAGTTGGGCGGCTTCAAAGAGGTTGTTTTCCAGATCAATGGTGATGCAGTTTATAGCCGCATGAAATTTGAAAGCGGTGTGCACCGCGTGCAGCGCGTGCCCGAAACCGAATCCCAGGGTCGTGTACATACCTCTACTGTAACTGTGGCTGTGCTGCCCGAGGCTGAGGAGGTTGATGTGGAGATTAATCCCGCCGATTTGCGCATTGATACCTATCGCGCCGGTGGTGCAGGTGGCCAATATGTAAATAAGACCGAGTCTGCTGTTCGTATGACTCATATTCCTACGGGTATTGTGGCGCAGTGCCAGGACGAAAAATCTCAGCTAAAGAACCGCGAAAAATGCCTGCGGGTGCTGCGTGCTCGCATTCTGGAAAAGGCTCAGGAGGAACAGCGTGCTGCCACCGCCGAGGACCGCAAAAGCCAGGTTGGCACTGGTGACCGCTCCGAGCGTATTCGTACCTATAACTATCCTCAGGGGCGCGTAACTGACCATCGCATTGGCCTGACCCTGCATAAGCTGGACACCATTGTGAATGGCGATATGGACGAGCTTTTGGATGCACTGATTACCGCAAAGCAAAGCGAACAATTACGACAGGTGAAATAAAATGGCTAAGTCTGTCTGGACTATTATGAAAATATTAAACTGGACAAAGCAGTACTTTGAAGCAAGGGGCGTGGAAAATCCACGCCTTGATGCCGAGGTACTGCTTTGTGCTGTCTTAAAGTGCCAGCGCATTACGCTTTATGTGGATTTTGAGCGTCCCTTGAGCGAGGAGGAGCTGGCAACGTATCGCGAATATGTGAAAAGGCGTGGCAATTTTGAGCCCTTGGCCTATATTTTGGGCGAGCGAGCTTTTATGCGCAACACATTTAAAGTAAATAAGGCGACGCTGGTGCCCCGTCCTGAAACAGAGCTCTTGGTAGAGAGCTTAGTGCGTATTGCGCCCATGCTTCGCCCTGATGGCGATGTAAAAATTCTCGATATTGGCACGGGTAGCGGTGCCATTATTGTGTCGCTCTTAGACTATCTGCCCAACGCCAAGGGCGTGGGCGTGGATATAAGTGTGGATGCCCTCATTGTGGCCAAGGAAAACTCCGAAAAAATTGGCGTTACCGGGCGCATCGGCTTTGTGCGCAGTGATGTGTTTAGAAAGCTGCCCCTAGAGAAAAAGTTCGACATTATCGTTTCCAATCCGCCCTATATCCCCGCAGGGGATATTGCTGGCCTGGACAAAGATGTGCGGCAGGAGCCCAGAGGTGCCCTTGATGGTGGCGCCGATGGCCTTGATTTTTATCGTCGCATTACGGCGGATGCTATGGATCACATGTCCGAGGAGGGTGTACTGGCCTTTGAAATTGGCATTGACCAAGCTGCTGCGGTGCAGCAGCTGTGCTTGGATGCGGGCTTTGTGAAGACGGCAGTGCGCAAGGACTATGCGGGCATCGAGCGCATGGTCTTCGCTGTGAAGGCGATGGCGACTAGCGAGGAGGACATGGCGCGCTATGACGCGTTGCTGGCCGAGGCAGCGAGGGAGATTTAATTTATGGAAACAAAGTATTGGAAGTTAAAAGGGATACCGGCGGATGCTGAGGCGTATGCCGAGGCAGGGGCGCTAGTGCGAGCAGGTGAGGTAGTGGCCTTCCCTACGGAAACGGTGTATGGACTGGGCGCTAACGCCCTCAATCCCGAAGCGGTGGCGAAGATTTTCGCCGCCAAGGGTCGCCCTCAGGATAATCCTTTAATCGTGCATATTGCTCGTAAGGAGGATATTAACGAGTTGACAACAGGCTTAAACGCTAATGCCCGCAAAATTATGGAGCATTTTATGCCAGGCCCCATCACCATTATCGTGCCTAAGGCAGTTATTATTCCCGATGTGACCAGCGCAGGGCTCGACACTGTGGGCGTGCGTTTTCCCATAAATAAATATGCGCAGGAGTTTATCTTGGCCTGCGGTTGCCCCATTGCGGCACCCTCGGCCAATATTAGCGGGCGTCCCAGTCCCACCAATGCCCAGGATGTGCTGGAGGACATGCAAGGCAAGGTAGCAGGCATACTAGACGGAGGTAGCTGTGGCGTGGGCTTGGAATCCACGGTTGTGGATACCACCAGCCCGGTGCCAACTATTTGCCGTCCCGGCGGAGTGACCTACGAAATGCTAACCGAGGTGCTGGGCGCAGTGGAAATCGACCCGGCCCTTTTGGGCGATAAAAATTTTAAGCCCATCGCGCCAGGCATGAAGTACCGCCATTACGCGCCCAAGGAGCCGGTGTATTTGCTGGAGGGGATGGCAGTGGAACGTTTGCCGAAACTCGTCGATAAGGCTGTGGCTGCAGGACTGAGGGTGGGCGTGCTCTGCGATGCTGTTATAAGCGAAAAACTACCCCGTGATGAGCATGTGCTGCTCTCCTGCTGGGGCGCGAGTCGCGAGGCCTTGGCTGCTGACTTGTTCTATTTACTCCGTGATTTTGATAGAACCAAGCCGGATGTGATTTTGGCACAGGGCGTTAGCGAGGACGGCATTGGCCTCGCCATCATGAACCGCCTGCGTAAAGCGGCTGGCTATCAAATAATAACTCTAGAAAAAGGCGTTTTAACCCTAAAAGGGGATAAACAATTACCTGCTTTTATGATACAATAATCTTACATAAAATTAGATTGCCAATAAAGTACCAGAGACAGGGAAGGGCGACGACAAGCCACGACCCACTTTATCACAAGCGTAGCGCAGTGAGAAAG
>JBJDXD010000108.1:0-5615 GCA_051866495.1 Phascolarctobacterium sp.
TAAGCTGGCTTTTTGAAGCGCCTCGTCTGCGCTCCTTCTCCATTGTAGCCAAGGACTCCATCACTGTACCGCAATTTTTAACCAATCGTTTCTTGTCCAAATCCCGCCTGCTACAAATTCTTTGCGCAGTGGTTTTCCTCATTGCCTATACCATTTATGCTGCCTCCAGCATCAAGGCCTGCGGTACTTTGTTTAATACTGTAATCGGCATGGATGCTACCACGGCAATGTATCTTGCGGCTGTCATTATCGTAAGCTACACCTTCTTAGGCGGCTTCTCCGCTGTATGCTGGACCGACTTTTTCCAAGGTCTGATTATGCTTGGAGCACTTTTGGTAGCACCGCTTTTTGCCGCTTCCTTTATTAACCCGGCTACTGCTGCCGAAATTCCTGTGAATTACTGGAATCCTTATGCTGACTGGCGTGATATTGTTTCCGGTATGGCCTGGGGCTTAGGCTATTTTGGTATGCCCCACATTATCATCCGCTTCATGTCCTTGGGTAAGCAAAAGGATATGGGTAAATCCGCTGCCATTGGCATTTGCTGGACTACCTTAATCCTGCTCTTCGCTGTTTTAGTAGGTGTCATTGGTCGTATGTTCTTGGGCTTTGACGAAACCATCAGCAAGAACTCCTTGGTCTTCATCGCTATGGTTCGCCAAATTTTCCCCGCTTTGATTTCTGGCATTCTGCTTTCCGCAGTATTGGCGGCTTCTATGAGTACCGCAGACAGCCAGCTTTTGGCTGCTGCTTCCTCCTTCGCTAGTGACGTGTACAAGCCTTTATTCCGCAACGACAAAGCTTCTGACAAGGAAATGCTCTGGGCGGGCCGCTTCGTAGTTTTGGCCATTTCTCTAACTGCTCTCTACTTAGCAGCTAACCCCAACGCCGGCTCCATTATGGCTTTAGTATCCAATGCTTGGGGCGTTTTTGGCGCCGCCTTCGGCCCCGCCATTTTGCTGAGTCTCTTCTGGCGCCGTTTCACCTTCCAGGGCGCAGTTGCTGCCATCGTAGTCGGTGCTGTTGTAGATATCGCTTGGTTCACCTTCCTAGCATCTACCGGCATTTACGAGCTGCTGCCGGGCTTTGTAGCTAGCTTAATCGCAGGCATCGTGGGTGCTCTCGTAAGCCCTGCTCCCAGCGACGAAGTTAAAGCCCTATATGATGAGGCACTTAAATTCGAGGATTAAAAGCAAGCTTGAGCGGCAAGGCAGAAGTCTTGCCGCTTTTTTACACAAAGGACGTGCATCATGTTTACTCCCTTTCTCACCATCGCCTTTTGGTACTGGCTTTATAACCAATTATTCTTTTTAGTAGGCTCCTTGGCCTTTGTCCTAGTGCTGTTTATCACCGGTCTCATGCAATTGGGCGCCTTAGACACAGTTTTCAGCTTTATCATTGATTTAGCTGTGCTACGCCTGCTCTATCGCTGGTTTGGCCGTTTTTATTGGCGTAGCCGCCTTGACGAAGTGCGTACCACAAGTCAAAAGCTGGCCCAAGCTGCCCTATTCCCTATTATTGCTGGTTGCATAGTGCTTACCCTTTGCTTTGCCATGGCAGGAGGCAATCACAAGGAAACGATGATTGGCATGCCTTTCTTGGCAGTGATTAACCTCAGCTTTTCTTATTTACCTCTAGCAAGCAGCGTTTGGACCATGCTTGTTATTGCTATCGGCTTTAATCTTATAACCTTGGGCTGCTTTTGGAGCTACTGTGAAAAATATTCCAGCTTGGCACTTCCCTTAAAACAAATGGCCTATTATCTTTTTATCTGTTTTTTAAGCTGCACCATGGCCATTTATTACTTCACCCTCAAGGCGCTATAAGCCTTTAACAGATGTGTGCAGCATCAAGCAAACACTCGCACAAAAAAATCCCTGTATTATTACTGTAAAAGCAATAGTACAGGGATTATTTTTATTTACCAGCAACGGACTCCTTGTGAAAGACCTCAATTTCTATACCGCTGGCCTGCATCATATCCTCTGCCAGCTTATCTGGATAAGGATTAGCGTAGACAATGCGCTTAATACCAGCGTTAATGAGGATTTTGGTGCACACTACACAGGGCTGATGGGTGCAGTACAAGGTGCCACCGTTCACGGAAACACCATGATAGGCAGCCTGCACCACCGCATTCTGCTCCGCATGAATGCCACGACAGAGCTCGTGGTTCTTGCCCGAGGGCACCTTCAGCTGCTCACGCAGGCAGCCAACCTCACTACAGTGGGGCAAGTCCTTAGGCGTACCATTATAGCCCGTGGCCACGATTTGGCGGTTTTTCACAATTACAGCACCCACACTGCGACGCAAACAGGTGGAGCGTTTTGAAACAACCGTTGCAATTTCCATAAAATATTCGTCCCAGCTGGGACGTTCCAGCTCTGCCATCATCTTAGACCGTACCAAAAATGCGGTCACCAGCGTCTCCCAGACCCGGCACAATGTAACCCTTTTCGTTCAGGTGGTCGTCCAAAGCAGCAGCAATAATGGGTACATCAGGATGAGCTTCATTCAGGCGTTTTACGCCTTCAGGAGCTGCCACAAGGCACATAAAGGTAATATTCTTCAGGCCACGCTTTTTGAGTTGATTAATAGCTGCCACTGCACTACCACCGGTTGCCAGCATGGGGTCAACCACGATGTTATAAGCGTTCAAATCCTTGGGAATCTTGCAATAGTATTCCACAGGCTCCAAGGTTTCCTCATCGCGAGCCATACCAATGGGACCCACATTAGCCTCGGGCAGCACGCTGAGTACGCCCTCCAAAAAGCCCAAGCCAGCACGCAGGATGGGGATAACATTAACAGTACCCTTAATGCTATGCCCAATGGTTTCTGCCAAGGGAGTGGTTACAGGATGGGTCTCCAAGGGAATATTCTTGGTTGCCTCAAAGGTCAGCAGCATAGCAACCTCACCAATTACCCGACGAAAAGTGGGGCAATTAGTGTTCAGGTCACGCAAAACGCTCATTTTTACTTGCAAAAGCGGATGGTGAACAACTGTAATCTGCATAAAAAGCGTCCTTTCTTGTCTAAAATTACTGGAGCAAGTGACCGCTCCAGCTTAACATAACAAAAATTATTGGATATTAGGGTACATGGGATATTTAGCGCACAAAGCAGCTACACGCTTAGCAGCATCAGCGTGCTTTTCTGCATCGGTAGGATTGTTCAGCACCAGGCCCATGATGGCAGCAACCTCTTTGAAGTCTTCTTCTTTAAAGCCACGAGTGGTAGCTGCAGGAGTGCCTAGGCGAATACCGCTGGTTACAAAGGGACTAGCAGGGTCGAAGGGAATGGTATTCTTGTTGCAGGTAATGCCAACTGCATCTAAGAGATGCTCTGCTTCCTTACCAGTCAGGTTCTTATTGCGCACGTCAACAAGAATCAAATGGTTATCGGTGCCACCGCTTACCAGACGGAAGCCCTCAGCCACCAGACCTTCGGCAAAGGCCTTGGCATTTTTCACGATGTTGGCTTGGTATTCCTTGAATTCAGGCTTCAAGGCTTCGCCAAAGGCAACAGCTTTAGCAGCGATAATGTGCATCAGCGGGCCGCCCTGCAGGCCAGGGAACACTGCTTTATTAATCTTCTTAGCATATTCCTCGTTATTGGTCAGGATAATGCCGCCACGGGGCCCACGCAAGGTTTTATGAGTGGTGGTGGTAACAAAATCTGCATAGGGAACCGGAGACGGATGCAGGCCTGCGGCTACAAGGCCGGCAATGTGAGCCATGTCTACTAAAAGCATAGCACCGTTGTCATGAGCAATTTGAGCAATGCGCTCGAAGTCGATAATGCGGGGATAAGCGCTAGCGCCTGCTACTACCAGCTTGGGCTTGCATTCCTTAACCTTGGCTTCAAGTGCTTCATAGTCCAGCATTTCGGTTTCCGGGTTTACGCCATAATGTACCACATTATAGTAGCTGCCGGAAATGTTTACCGGAGAACCATGGGACAGGTGACCACCTTGGGACAAATCCATACCCATCATGGTGTCACCGGGCTTTAAGAAAGCAAAATAAATGGTCATATTAGTGCTAGCACCGCAGTGGGGTTGTACATTGGCAAATTTAGCACCGAATAATTTTTTAGCACGTTCAATAGCCAGGGTTTCTACCTTGTCCACATATTCGCAGCCACCATAGTAACGATGACCGGGATAACCCTCGGCATATTTATTGGTGAGAATGGTACCCATGGCCTCCATTACTGCGGGAGTAACGAAGTTTTCAGAGGCAATTAATTCGATTTTGTTGCGTTGGCGGTTGAGCTCCTCATGAATAATTCCATCAAGCTCCGGGTCAACCACAGCCAATTTTTCCAGATTCATTGTAAGTCCCTCCTAAAAAATAAATAAAACAGGTGCGCATGTTATGGGCGATTTTAAAATCGTTCAGAACATAATATTATGGACGATTTTCCTCATAATGCGCTCTTGGGCCGCCTACTAATGGCGGTCGTGTTTTAGCGGCAGTCAACACTGCTTCGCCAATTTTTTTATATTGCAGGCGCACCGGCACAGCAACCCTTTTCAGGTGCATGCCAATGAGCGTCTGACCAATATCCAGTCCCAAATGAGCCACAACTCGCTCCACCATCACCGGCTGAGCAAAGTTTTCATAGGCCGCTGTACCCATGGCACCACCGGCGTGGGCAATGGGGCGCACGGTCACTTCATCGAAATTGTAGCGCTCCTGACAGGGAGCATCAATAACAAGGGAACGGTTCAAATGCTCGCAGCATTGTACGGCCAAGTAAAGTCCATGTGCGTCGCACACAGCCTTGAGGACCTTAAACATGGCTACGGCAACCTGGCTGCTACCACCAGTGCCGATTTTATTCCCCAGCACTTCGCTGGTACTGCAGCCCACAACGAAAATTTGTCCTTGGCGTGGCTGAGCCACGCTGATGAGCTCCTCGGCAGCAGCCGCAAGCTCGCTCACAATTGTAGTAACTTCCATAGCCATTTCCTCTATCATCTCAAGCAGATGATACCTTATACGCTGTATTATTTTTCCAAAGCCATAATCTTGTCAACCCGTCTTTGATGACGACCGCCGGCAAATTCAGTCTCCAGCCAAGTATCAGTAATCATTTCGGCCAAGCCCACACCAGTGGTGCGCTCGCCCATGCAGAGAACGTTAGCATTATTATGCTCACGGCTCATTTTGGCAGAGAAAACATCGGCGCACAGAGCTGCACGAATACCCTTGCATTTATTAGCAGCAATGGAAATACCAATGCCGGTGCCGCAAATTAAAATGCCGCGCTCAGCACCGCTCTCGCCAGAGGTAATATCCTTGCACAGCTTTTCCGCAAAATCAGGATAATCAACGCTATCCTCATTGTAGGTTCCGTGGTCAACAATCTCAATACCCTTTTCGGTCAAATACTTTTTGATGTGCTCCTTCAGATGGAAGCCACCGTGGTCACAAGCCATTGCAATTTTCATTTAGAACTCCTCCCGATCCTGCCGATAAAGCACCATATCCTGCATCAGGGCTCCTAGGAATATTTCGCATACGCCGCACCCTAGGGTACAGCGCGACCAACACTTTCTCACTGCGCTACGCTTGTGATAAAGTGGGTCGTGGCTTGTCGTCGCCCTT
>JBJDXD010000109.1:0-5354 GCA_051866495.1 Phascolarctobacterium sp.
CCACCACTAACGCTTTTGAGCAAGGGAAAGCCAAGGTCCGCCTCCGCTCTGTGCAAAATCTTCCAAGCCTTACTGGAGGACATGCCCATCTCCTTATAGGCCGCACTGAGGGAGCCATGCTGCTCTACTAAGCTTAAAATTTGGGCAATACCCTTACCAAAGGCGATTTCTTCGTTGTAAAGGCGCACCTTAATGTGGTATTTTTGGGGAGCAATATAGCCCATGTTACCACCCCTTACCAAAGCCACAGGCTGGATAGGTGCAGATTTTACAGTTGAGGCAGAGTCCACCTTCACCTAGCTGAGCAAGCTCATCAGCTCTCACGGGGTCGCAGGCAATGACTCTAGGCAATAGTAAATCAAAAATGGTACGCTTGGAGTACATAACACAGCCAGGCAGACCCATAACAGGCACTCTATTTTCTCCATAATAAGCTAAGAGGAACATGGCGCCGGGGAGCACAGGAGCACCGTAGGAAATAATTTCTGCACCAGTATTTTTAATGGCAAGCGGTGTGCGGTCATCCGGGTCCACGCTCATGCCGCCAGTGCAACAAACTAGCTCCGCTCCCTTTCCATCGATAGCAGTTTTAATAGCTGCAGTTACAGCTTCGGGGTCGTCGCCCAAAACCTGTTTGTAAATCACCTCAACGCCGTAATCAGACAGCTTTTCTTCGATAACAGGGGTAAAGGTATCCTTAATGCGGCCTGTAAAAACCTCACTACCTGTGGCGATAACGGCAGCTTTTTTGAGCTTATAGGGCATAAGCTTTAAAATTGGCTCCTCTCCGCAGAGCTCCTGCACAGTATACATTTTTTCTTTTTCAATAACTAAAGGAATGATGCGAGTACCGGCAAGCTTATCACCCTTCCGCACTGGAGTATTACCATGACGGGTAGCGATCATCATTTGTCCAAAGCTGTTTACTAGCTGTAGACGCTTGCTATCAACCTTAAATAAGCCCTCGCAGGCAGCGCTAAGCTCAATTTTGCCCTCCTTAACCTCGGACACCAGCATATTATCATTTTTACAAATGTCGCATAAAATGCGAGCAGCATCATTTTCATGAAGCATATTCTCATCAGCTTCCCACACATAAAGATGCTCCTTGCCAATGGAAAGGAGTACAGGAATATCCTCAGGCTGCACAATATGTCCCTTTCTAAAAACAGCGTCCTTAGTAACCCCCTTGATAATTTGCGTTAAATCGTGGCAGAGCACGCTGCCTACTGCATCTTGAGTTTTAATTAACTTCATCATAGCACCTCAATTATTTAGTCTTAGCAAAGCCATATTTATTAAAGGCTTGCATAGCTACATCGGTTTGTAAAAAAGCGACTAATTCCTTAGCAGCAGCTCCTTGAGGAGCTTTTTTTAAAATGCCAATGGGATAAATAATGGGCTTTTTGAGGGAGCCAATAGGCGCCTCCGCTATTACAATTACCTTATCCTTGATTAGAGCTGCATCGGTAGCATAAACAAGACCTGCATCAGCGCTACCCTCACCCACCCAATTCAACACCTGGGTTACATTGGTACCTAGGCTAGCCTTAGGCTGTACCTGCTCCCAAATGCCCAAGCTCGCAAGTGCTTCGCTCGCATATTGGCCAGCAGGTACGCTAGCAGGATCACCAATAGCAGGATGCTTAGCCTTGGCCAAATCCTTGAACTCTTTAATAGGACTATTACCATTGGCGGGAACAATTAAAACAAGCTTGTTTTCAAGCAATGGTTTAATTGATGCACTATCCATATAGCCTTTTTTATCCAAGGCCTGCATTTGTTTATTAGCTGCTGAGATAAAAATGTCAGCATTGAGGCCATTTTCAATTTGGGACTGAAGCTTGCCGCTAGCGTCATAAACACCCTGAATTTTAATTTCCGGATGCTTTTGATTGAACATGGGAATAAGCTGCTGCTCAAACACCTTTTCAAGGCTGGCAGCTGCTGCAAGCTGAACAGTCTTTTGCTCCTTGGCAGGAGCGGCAGCCTTTTTGTTGTCGCCGCCGCAGCCAATAGCTACCAAAGCCATAATGCAAATTGCAAAAACTATAAATTTTTTAATGATTATCCCTCCTGTTGCTTTTTAGTAAGGTATTGATAATAATTTAAACCAATGACCACTGCCAAGCAGATGGTCACGATTATCAGAACATAGATACCGGCGCTATCAAAATCACCGGCAGCCACGGCGGAATAAACCGCCAGCGGCAGCGTGCGGGTTTTGCCAGCGATATTGCCCGCCAGCATTGCCGTGGCACCAAACTCGCCTAGGCCCCTGGCGAAGGCCAGGAGGCCGCCGGCGATTATCCCCGGCAAGGCGTTGGGCAAGTGCAAGCGCCAAAAAATGCGCCATTCCGTCATGCCCAGGGAGCGGCCGGCCTCCATAATTCCTTTGTCCACCTGTACCAGCGCTCCGCGAGCGGAGCGGTACATGAGGGGAAAGGAAATTACGCCGGCCGCGAGCACTGTGGCGATCCAATTGAAAGCAATTTGTACGCCAAAGGTATCGATGAAAAAGCGTCCTACAATGCGGTTATTGCCAAAGATGACTAATAGGAAAAAGCCTGCCACCGTGGGAGGCAGCACCATGGGCAGAGTAAAGATGCCGTCCACTATAATTTTGGCACTTTCGCTTTGCAGACGCTCGACCCACCAAGCAGCAAGAACGCCCAGAACAAAAACTATGGCGATAGTTGCGGCGGCGGTTTCAAGGCTTATCCATAAAGGGGAAAGGTCTAGCACATTATTCATGTGCGACCACACTCCCCATCGGTGCCCTTAGCTAGGCGAATGCCGTGCTGTAAGGTGGGCAATACTATATCGAGAGCTTCTTCAACTGCCTTTTTACTACCAGGCAAGTTCACGATGAGAGTGCTATTTCTAAGAACACTGACACCACGGCTGAGCATGGCACGATTAGTGATGGCTAAAGAGCCTGTCCTAATAGCCTCTGCTATACCGGGCACGTTGCGAGTGGCTACCGCCATGGTTGCTTCGGGGGTGACGTCCCTTGGGGCCATCCCTGTGCCACCAGTGGTGACGATCAAATCTACTTGGCGACTATCAGCGAGGCGCTTCAACTCCCGCTCAATTTTTACTTGTACGTCAGGCAGAAGTACCTTCTCCACAATTTCGTAGCCGGCTTGGGCGAGCAGCTCTGCTGCTCGCGGTCCGGAGGTGTCTACCCTTGCGCCCGCAGCTCCCTTATCCGAAAGCGTGATAACAGCAGCACGCAGCTGAGCGTCTGCCTTAGGCAGCTCCACTTTTATTTCCATACCTGGAGTGATTACCCCGCCCTGCTCAACGGTAGCGAAGACGCCCTCCCTTGGCATGATGCAGTCACCCACACGCTGAAAGATTTGGCAGTGGCTGTGGCATTCCTTGCCGATTTGCGAAAGCTTGAGTACAACATTGCCAGCTTTAAGTAAGGTACCCACTGGCAGTTTACGTAAGTCAATACCGCGCACAAGGATATTTTCTCCAAAGGTACCTTCTACAGCTCTAGCAAGAATTTGCGCATTGCTGGCAGCAATGCGTTGGTTAAAGGCTTCTACTTGTTCAATAGCTAGTAAACTAACCTGGCGATGCCAGTGTCCCGCATGAGCGTCACCCTCAATGCCGTAGCCCTTTATAAGTTTCGCCTTCTCTACTGCATGCTTCACTGTGCCTCGCGCTTCGCTTATGCATAAGGCTACAATTTTTCCTTTAATCTCGCTCATATTACTACACCTTCTTCTTTTGTAATAGCCTCATTCCACAAGAAATCCCCACTCTTACCACCACTTTTACTTACGAGATGTACATCACTTATGACCATTCCCTTATCTATAGCTTTACACATATCATAGATGGTAAGTAACGCTATCTGCACTCCAGTCAAGGCCTCCATCTCCACGCCTGTCTTGCCATCTGTTTTCACAAGGCAGGTAGCTTCAATGTAATATGCATTTGCCTGTGTGTTCATGGCAGATTTATTATCTATGCTGACATATTCAAAACTCTTGGTTGATGTGCTTTCATGAAGGGAAAAATTCACTTCGCATTTGGTGAGTGGCAGAGGATGGCATAAGGGAATAAGCTCGCTGGTTCGTTTTGTTGCCATGATGCCTGCAAGGCGTGCCACTCCTAGTACGTCGCCCTTGGCAATCTCATGCCTTCGAATATGCTCAAAAATCTCTTGGCACACATATATTTTTCCTATGGCAATGGCTGTACGCATGGTGACGGCCTTTTCTGACACATCCACCATAATGGCATTGCCCTTTTTATCAAAATGGGTTAATTCGCTCATGCTCAACCTCCTATCTCGTTCATACTAAAGGTGGGGGGACTGTCTTCAAAATGATGCCCCATGGGTTTATTGTAGATGGATTGTTTTAATAACGCAATTATCTCTGCATCATTTTTACCACTGCGTAACAGTTGGCGTAAGTCAAGGGTACTTTTGTTATATAGGCAGGGCTTTAACCGGCCAGTGCTTGTCAAACGCACACGATTACAGCTGTTACAGAATTTATTATGTAAAGGCTCAATAAAGCCTAGTATTTGCTTAGTTTCATTTTTTGTAGCTTCATAGTATACAGAGGGCCCATTACCTAGGTTTTGCTGTACTTGTTCCAGTCTATAACCTGTGTCTTCTAGGATTTGACGTATTTCACTACCGCTGTAGGAAGAAAGCTTATTGTTGCAGGTTAAGGGCATAAGCTCAATAAAACGCAAGGGCACATGCAAATCATTGGCAAACTCTACTAATTTGACTAAATCCGTGCTTTTAAGAAAACTCAAAGGCACGCAGTTGAGCTTGCATTTGATGCCTGCGTTTACAGCAGCCACGATACTTTGTAAAACTTGCTTAAGCTTGCCTCCGCCAGTAATTTGCGTGTAGTTATCACAATCTAAAGTATCTATACTGATGTTAATGCCATCTATCTTAGCATCAATAAGCTGTGGCAAGTATTGCTCTAGAAGTGTGGCGTTGGTGGTTAAGGACACCTGCTCCACGCCTTCAAGCTTCTTTAGCCTAGCAATAAAATCCACAGCACCCTTGCGTACTAGAGGCTCGCCACCGGTAATCTTAAAACGAGTAATGCCTAAGGTTACGGCATACCTTGCCACACGCAAAAGCTCTTCATAGCGTAGAATTTCAGTATGCTCTACCATCTGTGTCACATCAGGCCTGCAATACATGCACCGCAAATTGCAGCGGTCTGTTAACGATATTCTCATGTAATTAATGTTGCGATTATATCGATCTAGCATAATAAGTCCTTATATAAATTGTAGTTTGGCGAGCTCATTACAATAGTGAAATTCGTAATAAGTAATCATCATAGTCGTGGTGATTTTTGCGA
>JBJDXD010000110.1:0-5351 GCA_051866495.1 Phascolarctobacterium sp.
TTAGCAAGCCCTTTAAGGTAGAAAAGTTGCTGGAGGCGCTGGCTAAGGTACGAAGATAAAAAGAGAACAAAAAATTAAGCCCACAGCTTCACTTTTAACTGAAGCTGTGGGCTTTTAGTTTACCACTATCTTTTTATTTACTACCTTCTTGTCTACTCTTAATATACAATGAGTTCGATTTAGACTCCTACTCGCTAACGCGGTAGGAAACAAATGTTTTGCTTTTATTATTCTGCTGCTTCCTCATAGCTTTCAAAGCCAGCGCATTTGCCCCGGAAAACAGCGCCCTCGGCAATAATCAAGGTAGTGCATTTAATGTCGCCATACACCTTAGCATTGCTGGTCAGCTCCAGGCGCTCCTTGCAGGAAATGTTGCCGGTAACCTGTCCGGAAATAGTAGCGTTTTTAGCATACACAGTGGCACGGATATTGCCGGACTCGCCAATAAACAAATCGCTATCCACCGCCAAGGTGCCATCAATGACGCCGTCAATGCGGGTGCAGCCATTAATACTGATATTGCCGTTAATAGCAGTGTTTTGACTAATAATTACTTCATAATCCATTATCTTTTGCTCCTTCTTAATGTTTTTAATGGGTGTAATTACCGGAGAAGCTGGCTTTACTTCAGTGCTTGGCGCTGGCTGAACAGCTTCACTTGCTTTGACGCTAGCTTCAACCTTAGCTGGTTCCTGACTTTTAAAAAAGAACATCATACCACCTCTCTATCTCATTAGCTTGCGAGGATTAACCTGCTTACCATAATGCAATACCTCAAAATGCAAATGTGGTCCCGTACTATAGCCAGTGCTGCCCACATAACCAATAAGCTGGCCCTTGCTTACATAGTCACCACTGCTGATTTCAATACTGCTCAGATGACCATAAGCGGTAGCATAACCATAATCATGGGAGATTTTGATATACTTGCCATAGCCACCATACCAGCCCGCCCTTTGCACATAGCCAGAGGCGCTGGCGTAGACCGGCGCGCCATAATTGTCTGCAATATCTATCCCAGGATGAAAATCACTGGAGTAACCATCAAAGGGATTGGCACGACTGCCAAAATCAGAGCTAATATATCCACCTGCCAAAGGCCATCGATTAGGCGTAACCTCCTGACGATAGTTTTCTGTTTTAATGCTGGTTAAGAGCTTATCCCAATCCTGGGTGGAGACATCAAGGTTTTGCTGCAGGAGGGCGTTTTGCTCCTGTAAAATCACCATATTAGAGATTTTCTTCTTGCTAGGGCCACCCTTACCGCCCTGCTTTTCGGTAACCTCGGTCTTGCCGGGCACCTCCATGCCGGATTTTTTCATCTGCTCCCGCACCTGGGATTCAATTTTATGGAGTGCAGCCAGCTGCTTTTGTACTGCTTCCGTGCTTTTAGTCAGCTCCGCCAGCTTTTGCTCCTGCTGGTTTTTAATTTGGCGATAAGCTGCCAATTCTCTGGCCTCTTTGGAGCTGCTGTAGAGCATACAGGATAAGACAAAGATCAGTCCGGCCGTGCCAATAGTAATAGCTCCCAAGCAAGTCGCTGCTTTTTTGAGCTGTTCGGTGTGCAAATCCTTTTTGCTGATCTGTCGCCCATCATGGGGCACCAGCATTACTGTATAGCCGCCGTCCAGCTGTCGCCAATAGCTCACCAGCTTTTTCCAATTACGCAATCTTTTCATCATCGTTATCAATTCCTAGGCTCATGTTAACATTGATTTAGGATAAACTAAATTAAACTTCAAGCTAATTGTAACAAAAGTGCATTGATAAAGAAATAGTGCTTGCTTGAATTGTTACTTTTCCTGCGTGAAATGCAAAATTAGTAATTGTCCAGACGATTTTTTGCATATATAATTAAACTAAGGAAGTTTGGGCTTTAAAAATACAAGGCAGGGAGTGGCTAGCAATGATGCAAGTGGATGTCTTATCGCAAATTCATTTTATTGTGACGCTGATTTTTGGTATTATCCTTACCGCTAGCTTTCTAGGCGTCCATAAACAGAACAAGGCTCTCTTCAAGCTGGGCCTCTTTACGGTTATCTCTACCATTTTACAGCAGCTTGTGTATAACCATTACGCTAATTTGGATGGTCTGGAATATTTCCTGCGCTTTTATCCCTTTTATATTCATCTGCCCTTGATCGTCTTTTTAGTCGTGGCCTTTCGCGTTCCCTGCTACAGCGCCATCACTGCCGTGACCATTGCCTATGCCTGCTGTCAAATCACTAAATGGCTGGGCTTTGTGGGCGTGCTTTTTATTCCCGACCAATGGTTTTACTATCTGGTGCGCATCGCCCTGGTGCCACCGGTTTTAGTGCTCATAACCCATTATGTGAGCCCCTACGTGGCTGTACTGCTCCATCGCCCCTTGAAAGAGGTGGCTATTTTCAGCATCCTGCCCCTGACCTATTATTTCTTTGATTATGCGACTACTGTTTACACCACCCTGTTATACTCCGGCAATGGTCTTGTAGTAGAGTTTTTAGGCTTTATGCTCAGCATTACCTGCTTAATTTTCTTCTGTATGATCGCCGAGGAATATCTTGCGAAAAAGGAGCTTTCCCAGCAGAACCGCCTTATCGAGCTGCGCATGCATTCCGCCGTCCACGAGCTGGAGCAGGTGCGCAATGCTCAATACCGCATGTCCATTCTGCGCCATGATATGCGCCATGTTTTGAGTACCGCCACCACCCTCATCCAACAGCAAAAGTATGAGGACGCCGTGAAATACCTCAGCGATGGCCAACGAGATTTGGACAGCGTGCGCCTACAACGCTATTGCGCCAATGAATTTGTCAATGCTGTGCTCACTAAATATAGCGACAAATGCAAGCTCAATCATGTGGAATATAGGGTGGAGACCGAAACAGCGGAGCTTTTACCGTGCCCTGAGCTGTGCTTTTCCATTATGCTGGATAATGCCCTGGAAAATGCCTATGAGGCCACCAGCGAGCTGCCTTTGGGCGAGCGCTATATCCGCCTGAGTTTAAAGCAGAAGGGCAATAAATTGCTTTTATCCCTCAAGAATACCTACCACACATTGCCTAAATTTGTGAACGATATCCCTGTTTCCTCCAAGGTTGACCATGGCATCGGCACCCAAAGCATAATTTATAATTGCAACAAGCTGGGAGGCCAGTGTAAATTCTCCTTGGAAAATAACCTTTTCGTACTGCAAATTATCGTTTAAGGAGCCACTTATGCTACGCTTTATTCTATGTGATGATGACCAAAAACAGTTGGAGCTCATGCAAAGCTATTCTCGGCAATGGGGCAAGGGGCGCGGCCTGGAGCTGGAGCTAGCAACCTTTCCCACCGCTACGACCCTGCTGGAGCAATATGTGCCTCGCAATGAGGATATTGTGATTTTGGATATCATCATGCCCGATATGAATGGCCTAGAGCTGGCGCGCAGACTGCGCAATGCCAATAGCGAGTTTTCTTTGATTTTCTTGACCTCCTCTAAGGATTTTGCCCTCTCGGCCTACGAGGTGCATCCCTATGGTTACGTCATCAAGCCCACTACTTATGAGGATTTTAGTAAGCTTCTAGACTCCCTTTACCAGAAGCTCTGCCAGTATATTGTGGTGAAATCCGGCAACGGAATGTGCAGCATTAGTATTGACGAGCTGGCTTGGGTGGAGGCCGTGAACCGGCAGGTGGTCTTTAATTTGGCCGACGGTAAGAAGCTGGAGGTGCGGGACACCTTCAACAATATTGCTCTGAAGCTGTGCGTATACCCCTGCTTTTTTAAGTCCCACCGCAGTTATATCGTTAATTTTAAGTATGTGGAGCATTTCAATACTAAAGAAATCTCCATGCGGGGCAGCGAGCTCTGCCTCCCCTTATCCAGGGGCTTGGATAAGGAATTCAAGGATAAATATTTTAGCTTTATGTTCTCATAAAAAATTAAGGTGATCGAGATTGTTATTTTCTAACTCCAAAAGTAAAGGACTGGCCCTTGCTGCCTTGGGCGCAGTCCTCCTAGGTGCGAGCTTTATCTTTTTTGCAGACCGGAGCTTAGCTGCGCCTAAAGAGAAAGCTGCGATAACGGCTAAAGTGGATAAGGCAGCCAAAGCTGCTAAAAATGTCAAGGCTCCTGATATAAACAATGTTAGTAAAGAAGCTACTGCTTTGCAGGCGGCTCCTGCTATCAAAGCGCATCTTTCCCCTTGGGAAGAAGCCTTAAACCAGAGGCTTACTGCTCTTTTGCAGCATGATTTGTTCCAGCGCAGCCAGCTAGGCATGATAGTTTATGATTTGACCAGTGAGAAGGTGGTGTTTCAGCACCAGCCCAAGCAGCTTTTGCGACCTGCGTCCACTATGAAAAGCTTGGTAGCACTTACGGCGCTGGATAAGCTAAGCTCTTATTATCAGTTTCATACGAAGCTTGCCTATGATGGCACCATCACGGATGGAGTGCTCACGGGCAATATCTATTGTATTGGCGGCTTTGACCCTCTTTTTGATAGTCGTGATATGCAGGCCTTTGTGGATAGCGTCAAGGCCCTGGGGATCCACACTATTCAAGGAATCCTGATTGCGGATGTGAGCATGATGGACGGTCCCCGCTGGGGTATTGGCTGGTGCTGGGATGACGACGAGTATAATCCGCCTCTTTTCCCGCTGCTGGTGAATGGACAGGATAAGTTTATGCAGGTTTTCCAGAGCAAGCTGCGAGAGGCTCAGATTACGCCGCCAGTTCTCGTAGTGCGGGGCGAGACTCCTGCCACGGCTAAGGAGCTGTGCGTGCGCAGCCACGGCATCCAAGAGGTTTTGCAGCCCATGCTCAAGGACAGTGATAATCTGTGTGCCGAGGCACTGTTTTATCAGCTGGCAGCCTTTCAGCGCAGCAAGCACGCTACGGCTGACGATGCTAGAGCAGTTGTCAATCAGTTCATCAGCAAGCTGGGCTTGCATCCGGCCTATTATAATATTGCCGATGGCTGCGGGCTTTCCCTATATGATTATCTGTCACCGGAGCTAGAAATAGCCCTCTTAAAATATGCTTATGCCCATCAGGATATTTATAAAGTGTTCTATCCTGCCCTCGCCATTGGTGGCGTGGATGGTACGCTGGATTATCGTATGCATAATAAGGCGCTTAAGGGCGCAGTGCATGCGAAAACTGGCACCCTCACGGGCGTCAGCGCTTTAGCTGGCTACACTACAGCACCCAACGGCCATCTCCTTGCCTTCAGCATTATGAATAACGGCGTTTTGGATACGCCAGAGGTGCAGAGCTGGCAGGACGAGGTGTGCCTTGTTTTGTACACGACGAAATAACAAAACATTTGTTTCCTACCGCGTTTGATATGATACCTCTTAAGTAGACATAGCAAATATAAAAA
>JBJDXD010000111.1:0-5331 GCA_051866495.1 Phascolarctobacterium sp.
TTAATTGGGGGAGTTTTACAAATTTATCATGCAAGAAGTAATGAGATTATGCTATAATTAAGGAGGAAGAGAAGATGACTGAAACAAAGTTTGAAGATTTAAAAATCAGTAATGACTTCATGTTTAAGGAGGTCATGAAAAGCAATAAGGAGCTGTGCAAGCGGCTAGTAGGCAGTATCATGCAACAGGAGATTGAGGATATTGTTTACATTGACACTGAAAAGACACTGCAGCCTTATTATGACAGCCGTGGTATCAGGCTTGATGTGATTCTTGCGGACGAGAATCATACTAGGTATAATCTGGAGATGCAGGCTAGGAATGTGATAAGCAAAGCTGGTGTGGCGCTGCTTCCTAAGAGAACACGCTATTATCAGTCAGTGATTGATATGGATATGCTGAAGAAGGGCCAGGACTTTGATCAGCTCAATCCGTTGGTACTGATTTTTATTTGTACCTTTGACTTTTATAAAGAGGGTAGGTACGTATATACCTTCAAGAGTAGGTGCTTGGAAAACTTGGAGCTCGAGCTGGCTAATGATGTTACTGTGAAGCTTGTTAATGCCAAGGGAAATCAAGGACAGATAAATGATTTGTTGAAGAACTTTTTGCAATATGTAATGACTAATAAGCCTGTAGATGATTTTACAAAGGACGTGGAACGTCAGGTATGGGCTGTAAAGAATGATAAGAAAGCGAGGGAGGAATACATGGTACTGCAAGCTAAAATTAGAGAGCATGAGATTGTCGCTTTTGAAGCTGGCGAAGCACAGGGACACGCAGCTGGCCTTGCAGAGGGTCTCGCTGCTGGCGAAGCACAGGGTGAAGCAAATCAGATTGTAGCTATGGTTGAGAGAAAAATGAAGTTTAAGAATATGACTTGCGAGGAGGCCATGGATGATTTAGATTGTACTCCAAAGGAACGGCAGGCGTATTATGACTATGTCTCTAAGAGTAAATAAGAAATAATAATTAGCGCTCCAGTGCGGCGAGGATGAGATTAAGAGTAATCACATCTTTTGTTGCGCTGGGGTGCTTTTTGTGTTCTTAGACATCAATAATAATCTGCCAAGGCAGGAAAAACCCTATTCTTAGAGAAATATACCCATATACTATTTGCATAAAGGATAAGGTTATGGATAACACAACTCTCAACTACTACAACGCCAACGCCCAGGACTTCGTCCAAGGCACGGTGGATGTGGATTTTCATATAACTCAAGATAGATTTTTGGCGCAGCTGGAGGAAGGTGCGAGCATTTTGGACTTTGGCTGTGGTAGTGGGCGCGATACCAAGTACTTTTTGGAGAGAGGCTTTAAAGTTGAGGCCACGGATGGCTCGGCGGAGCTGTGCAAATTGGCCAGCGAGTACACCGGTATAGGCGTCAAGCAGCTGCTTTTTGATGAGCTTGAGGCCGTGGCAAAGTACGATGGCATCTGGGCCTGCGCTTCTATTTTGCATCTGGCGTGGGCGGATTTAGTCGTTGTCATGCAGAAAATAGTGCGTTCGGTGAAGGGCGAGGGTGTAATTTATACGTCCTTTAAATATGGCCAGTTCACCGGAGAACGCAATGGCAGGTTTTTTACGGATTTGGATGAAGAAGGCCTCGCAAGGTTGCTCAAGGAAGTGGGCGGCCTAGAGGTAAAAGAGCTGTGGATTACAGGGGATGTGCGTCCTGGCAGGGGTGAAGAAAAATGGTTGAATGTGCTGCTCAAAAAGAGCTGCAACGGGAAATAGAGGTTGAGCCTATAAGTGTCATCACAGGCGACAACAATTATAAAAAATTCCTATATTACCAACTAAAAATGAGCATTCGCCAAGCGGACGCCATCGACATTGTGGTGTCCTTTTTGATGGAAAGCGGCGTGCGCATGCTGCTCAAGGATTTGCAGAGTGCTCTGGACCGCGGTGTAAAAATCAGGCTGCTCACGGGCAACTATTTGGGCATTACCCAGCCCGCGGCCCTGTATTTGATCAAAAAAGAGCTGGGCAACAGGGTGGATTTGCGTTTTTATAACGACACCACCCGCTCCTTCCATTCCAAGGCCTATATCTTCCATTATGGGGATGAGGGCGAGATTTTTATTGGCTCCTCTAACATTTCTCGCAGTGCCTTGACTGCTGGCATCGAGTGGAATTATCGGCTGATTAAGCGCATTGATGAGGAAAGCTTTACGGCATTTTATGAAACCTTTAATGATTTGTTTGAGCATCATTCCATCGTAGTGGATGATGCAGTGCTGCAAAGCTATTCCAAAAGCTGGCACAAGCCCAGTGTGGCCAAGGATTTAGAGCGCTACGACATTAAAGAGGACGATAATACTCGTGTTAGCTATTTGTTCCAGCCCCGTGGTGCGCAAATCGAGGCCCTGTATGCCCTGAACAGCTCTCGCGAGGAGGGTGCGACTAAGGGCGTAGTGCAGGCTGCAACTGGTGTGGGCAAGACATATTTAGCTGCCTTTGATAGTGTCAATTTTAAGCGCGTGCTCTTCGTGGCTCATCGCGAGGAAATTTTGCGGCAGGCGGCAGAGGCCTTTAAAAACGTGCGTCCCGCCGATAGCTGTGGCTTTTTTATGGGCCAGCAAAAGGATACGGATAAACAGCTAGTGTTTGCTTCTGTGGCTACCTTGGGCAATGAGCAGTATCTAAATGAGGAGTACTTCCCCAAGGATTATTTTGACTACATGGTGGTGGACGAGTTCCATCACGCGGTGAATAAGCAGTACCGTAATATCGTAGAATATTTTACGCCCAAATTTATGCTGGGCCTGACGGCGACCCCGGACCGCATGGACGGACGCAATATTTTTGAGCTGTGCGATTATAACGTGCCCTATGTGATTACCCTGCAGGAGGCCATCAACAAGGGGATGCTGGTGCCCTTCCATTACTATGGCGTTTATGACGAGACCGATTACTCTGGCATGCGCTTTGTGGGTGGGCGCTATAACGAGCAGGATTTGAATGCGGCCTATGTGGGTAACCAGCGGCGTAGCGATTTGATTTATAAGCATTATTTAAAGTATCGCTCCCAAAGGGCCTTGGGCTTTTGCTGTTCCCGTTTGCATGCGGAGATGATGGCCAAGGATTTTTGCGAGCGTGGTGTGCCTGCGGTGGCGGTGTATAGCGATGCCCAGGGCGAATTTGCAGTGGATAGGAAGGACGCCATTTCCCGTTTGGTGAAGGGCGAAATCAAGGTGATTTTTTCTGTGGACATGTTCAACGAGGGCGTGGATATTCCTAGTGTGGACATGGTGATGTTTTTGCGTCCTACGGAAAGCCCCATCGTCTTTTTGCAGCAGCTGGGCAGGGGCCTGCGCACCCATAAGGGCAAAAAATATTTGAATGTGCTGGACTTTATCGGCAATTATGCTAAGGCCGAGCGGGCGCCCTTTATGCTGGCGGGCAGAACCATGAGTGGTGGCAGGAAGCTGACCCGTGGGGAGCTGGAATATCCTGACGATTGCATTGTGGATTTTGATATGCCTCTGTTGGATTTGTTCCAGCATTTGGAGCAGCGACGCTTGCATATCAAGGAGCGCATTCAGCAGGATTTTGTGCGGGTGAAGGAGTTTTTGGGCAAGGTGCCCACTCGCATGGAGCTTTTTACCTACATGGATGACGAGATTTATTACCTGTGCCTGAAAAATGCCAAGGAGAATATTTTTAAGAATGATTTGGCCTTTAAGGAAGAAATGGGGCTACTCACAGCGGCGGAGCAGGAGCTTTGTAGAGGTGTGGGCAAGGAGTTTGTGCATCTTTTGGAGACTACGGATATGACCAAGGTGTACAAGATGCCGGTGCTGCGGGCCTTTTATAATAGTGGGCAGGTGCGCATGGCTGTGACGGAGGCGGAGCTTTTGGCCAGCTGGAAGGAATTCTTCAATGATGGCACCAACTGGAAGGATTTGAAGAAGGAGATTACTCTTGAGGAATACAGGGCCATTAGCGACAAGGCTCATTTGAGCAATATTTTGCGCAATCCGGTGAAGTTTTTGAAGGCTAGTGGCAGGGGCTTTTTCGTAGAGCGGGAGGGTTATCCTATTGCTTTAGCAGATTCGCTGGCCGGTGTAGTGAAAAATCCTGCCTTCGTGGCTGAGCTGAAGGATATTATTGAGTACAGGACCATGGAGTACTATCGGAGTCGGTACGAGGGGAAGGAGTAAGAGAGCCTCTGCGAACACCCGTTTCCTACCGCGTTAGCGGGTAGGAGTCTAAATCACACCGATTGTACAGTGATAAGAGACAAACAAATAAGCGCCCTGATGAGGGCATAAGAAAAGCGCTCCAGTGCTGCGAGGATGAAATTGAGAGTAATCATATCTTCGCTGCATCGGGGCGCGTTTGTTTTGGGGTGGGGACGGCGAGCCTAACTAGTATCGTATTGTAATTTCGCGAATAAAAATGTTACAATTTGTTCGTATTATAAACAGTTGTACTGAATTAAGAAAAGTTGTATAATATAAGTAGTTGCAGTGGTAGCCTTGCAAGCACAGTTTTTGTGAGTGCAAGGAGCTTCTGCCCGGATGTGCGTTCCGGTGGCACCTGTCAGAGCTTGGCAGGTGCTTTTTTCGTTATAAGGGCGAATTGTGTTATAGGCATTGGAGGATGGTTTAATTGGGGGAGTTTTACAAATTTATCATGCAAGAAGTAATGAGATTATGCTATAATTAAGGAGGAAGAGAAGATGACTGAGACTGAAACCACAAAATTTGAAGATTTAACGATTCAAAGCAACTTTATGTTCAAGCACGTGATGGGCAACAAGGATCTGTGCCAGCGCTTTATCAGCAATGTTGTGAAGTGTGATGTTGTTGATTTGGAGTATATTGATACGGAAAAGGAGCTGGAGCCTTATTTTGATAGCAAGTGCGTGCGCTTGGATGTGATTGTGGTTGACAAGAACAACAATCGTTACAATCTGGAAATGCAGGTTAGAAATGTAATCGGCAAGGAGACGAAATTGCCGCTGTTGCCCAAGAGAGCTAGGTATTATCAGTCCGTTATGGATATGGATATGCTGCAGAAGGGACAGACATATGATAAGCCATCGCCACTGGTTTTGGTGTTTGTGTGTGCCTTTGACTTGTTTAAGGAAGGGCGCTATGTGTATACTTTTAAAAGTCGCTGTCTAGAAAATTTACAGCTAGAGCTTGCCAATGATGTTACCACCATGTTTTTGAATGCATATGGAGTAAGTGGTGATGTAACACCACAAATGGTGAATTTTTTGGAATATATAAAGACTCAAGTGCCCAATGATGCCTACACCCGTGAGCTTGAGGCGGAGGTTGCGCGCTTGAAATTGGATAAGGAAGTGAGGCGGAAGT
>JBJDXD010000112.1:0-5261 GCA_051866495.1 Phascolarctobacterium sp.
AGCTCATCGCCCGCCCATCCCTTTGCGTTAGGTATTGATGGACGCGCTCCCTAATACTATTGCGTTACAGTGCTGGACTCTCACCAGTCTTCCCTGTTTTAGCCATTATATCATTATGAATATTTTATGATACTTCTCTGCTTTTCAAACTAAAGCGTTATTAGAATTAATTATCATTACGGTAATTCTACCACCTTATATGGGTTATGTCAATAGAATTTTTTGAAATCACAAATCTCATCTAAAAGCTTTGCTTCAGCTTGCCTTGTATCATCACTAACACGAGTGCTGATGACTAAGTTTTGCTTATACTTATCATGCTCAACTGCTAAATCGGCCTTATAGGCACGGCTTAAGAGCTCTTCCGTAAATACTTCCCCAGGAGTGCCATCTGCAAGCAATGTACCTTCGCCTAAAAGAAGAATGCGAGAGCAATATTTAAAGGCAAGGTTTAACTCATGCACTACCATGAGCACAGTCTTTCCCTTCTCACCAAGTGCCTTGGCAAAACGGAATATTTCCTCTTGGTACACCATATCAAGCCCGGTAGTGGGCTCATCCAGGAAAATGATGGGCGTTTGCTGGGCCAAAACCTTGGCAATGAGAATTCGCTGCTTCTGTCCTCCACTGACCTCTGTTACTGGTCTGTCAGCTAAATCAGCCGTTCCAGTATAGGCCATGCAAGCAAGAGCAAGCTTTTCATCCTTTTCGTTTTCGCTCTCCCACCATTGCATATAGGGATAACGGCCCGCCATAACTAAATCTTTGCCGGTATAACCAAAGCCAACCTCCACATGCTGCTGTAGATAAGCAATTTTAGTAGCCAGCTCCTTATCAGTATATTCCTCCAATGGTTTATCAAAATAGCTTACAGCACCTTTTTGTTTAGGTAGCAGTCCGCGAATGGTCTTTAGTAGGGTGCTTTTGCCAGCGCCATTGCAACCAATTATGCCCACAATTTCGCCCTTAGATACAGCAAAGCTTACGTTCTTAAGTACGGAGCGAGAACCATAACCTATATTTAGCTTATTGACCTGAATAACAGCATGTGACATTTAAATATTCTCCTCCGCTTAAAAAGCATTTTTTTTCATTTTTCTCAGCAAATATAAAAAGTAAGGGGAGCCTAAAACTGCAGTCATGATGCCCACACGCACTTCCGCAGGCGGCATCACTATACGACCCAGACAATCACAGAAAATTAAAAACAGCGCTCCGCCAAGGGCACTAGCGGGCAGCAATATACGATGATCAGGGCCCAAAAGCATCCGCATCATATGGGGGATAATCAGACCCACGAAGCCTATATTACCGCTTACACAGACGCTGGTTGCAGTTGTCATGGCAGCGACAAATAAGAGACCCATGCGAAATTTTAGCACCGGCATACCCACAGCCTTGGCTTCAGTTTCACCAAGCACAAGAATATTTAGATGCCTTGCTAAAAGCAGCATAATGAAAATGCCAAGCAGGATGGGACCAAGGGCCAAATAAACATGCTCCCAACGACGATAATCAAGTCCACCCACCATCCAGAAGAGGTACTGCTGCAGCTTCTGTTCATTCATGATGGTTAGAATAGCGCTTGTAGCTGCTCCTAAAAGCATGCCCACAGCAACGCCAGCCAAAAGCAAGGTCATAACAGGTATTTTACCGTTGCGCATGGCCAAGAAAACAGTGAGGCAAACGGCGAAAATACTGCCGCAGAGTGCAAAAATGGGCATTAGCATAAAGCTGCTGGCCATACCACCGATGGCAATGGAAACAACAGCTCCCAAAGATGCACCAGCGGAAATACCAATGAGACCGGGGTCAGCCAAAGGATTGCTAAAAATGCCCTGCATTACTGCACCGCTAATACCCAAAGCTCCGCCCACAAGCATTCCAACCAGCATACGCGGTAAACGAATATACCATATTACGGCGAGCTGCTCCTTGCTAGGCTCAATATCCTGCAAAAGAGGCAGGCCCAGCTGTTGAAGCAGCACAGCGAAGGCGTTTGCAAAAGGCACATCAATTTGTCCAAGAGTTAGTGAAGCGCAGCCAACCAACAATAATAGAAATACTAAAGCAACTAGTGCTGGCCCTGCATAGCTTTTTTTAAGCATCCTTACTACTCCTTTCACGCATCATAAATCTATTTTGTAGACGGCAGCTGCCAAATCATAAGAAGCCTCGACTATGTATTGGGATAGGCAGAGCAAATGCTTGGCCTGCATGGGATAGATAGCATTATTCTTCACGGCCTTTACAGAGGCATAAGAAGCATCATGCCTAAGGTTATGGGCTAAAGCATTTGGCTCCTGGTCCGTGCTATCCACCCATCCAGACAGTATAAAAGCATCCGGATTGAGCCGCACTATTTCCTCCTGGGCAACAGTCACAGGCTTTGTAAAATGCAGCTGCGCTAAAGCATTTTGCACTTGAGCACACTTGCAAATATCATTGAAGGAGTGCTCAGGGCTATAATAAGCTCCCTTGTCACTCATAAAAATCACACGCATTTGTTGCTCCACTGGTATAGAGCCAAGCTTACGCTGTAGCTGGGCCAAGCGAGCGTCCATATTATGCAAAATTCCCTGAGCTGACTGCTTTTCGTCCACTACATCCCCTAGCTCCTTAATACAAGCCCTAACACCTGCTAGATTATAAGGGGTTTTGTAAACATACACCGGTAGTTGCATATCTCTCAAGCTTTGAATGTTCTCCGTACTCATAAAGTCCGGCATCAAAATCAAATCTGCCCTTAATGCTAAAATTGCTTCGGGATTACCTGCCTGTACACGGCCCTTAACCTTTTTAGCTTGCTCAACAGCATTGGAGATACCTTCATCATCTACATATTTTGTAAGAGCAACAATGCGATGTGCGTCGACTAAATCCAAGAGAATTTCATCCGTACTAATGGAAAGGGATACAATACGCTCAGGTTTATGTGTGAAAGAAATAACTGCTCCTGTAGCATCGGTTACAGTATAAAGAGCCTTTCCCTGAGGCTGCTCTAGCTTGGGCTTGCTACACCCATAGCAGAACATACTAAAGATAAGATATAAGCCTATAACTAAGAACAAGCTTTTAAAGTTAATAATTCGGGACACAGAGCTCACCACACTTCAAATATTGGCTTCCTAAAGATAAAAAGACTGCTGTAAGGTTTAGGGGTTCCTTATAGCAGTCTAGCAAAAACAGCACAAAAAGTCTATCTTTTTAAGTCAAATCTAATGCCCTGGGTAACATAGCAAGGTGCCTTTTGGCCAAATTTATCCTTGGCAGGAGTAAATCGCCATTTATAAACCGCAGCCAAGGCTGCTTCATCTAGAGCTGCATTGCCTGAGGAGCGCACAACCTTTGCTTCCTCAACCTTACCGTTGCCATTAACTAACATTTTTACGCCCACAACACCCTCAACACCTGCACTACGGGCAGAGCTGGGATATTTGGGCTGCACTGCAGAGATGATTCTGGGAGGGGTAACAGGCACGCCACGACCATCCCCTACTCCGTCGCCACTACCACTTCCTGTACCATTACCTGTTCCACTGCTGGTGCTGCCAGCAGAGCCATTACCAGAGCCCACAGACTCACTAGGAGCATGTCCTGGCTTGGTATTATTAGTCACAGTTTTTTTCGTAACGACCTTTTTCGTTTCAGGCTTTAGTCTTTTATCGATAATATCATCTATGCTACGTAAAATACTATTTTCCTGCTGCTCCTCGACCTGCTCATGGGCACCGCCACCGCCGCCAACCAAGGCAACTTCAAGGATTTCCGGAGGCCTGGTCACAAAGCGATAGCCAAAAATGCCAATCACCAGAGCAGCTAACACATGTATACCCACTGCTGTACCTAAGGCAACACCATAACGCTTTTGTTCAGCCTTCATTTGCCATCACCCACATCTGTTGCTAGACCAAAACGCGTTACGCCTGCTCCCTTGAGCTTATCCATCAATTGGATTACAGTGCGATATTCGGCATCGCCCTCGGCACGGATTATTACCGAAAAGGAGGAGTCACGCTTGCTTTCCACAGCAGCATTGGCCACTAGCTGCTCCACATCAATAGCAGTTTCGTCTAAAAAGATGTTGCCATCCTTCTTGATGGTTACAGCAAAATTACTCTTGCTCACGGTCTGAGAATGCTGAGCCACGGGCAGACGAATAGGAATAGTTTTGATTTCACTCATATACATAGTGCTGATGATAAAAAATACCAGCAGCAAAAAAATCATATCTATCATGGGGCTTAGCATTGGCTCAGGTGCCTTTCCACCATCTCTACGCCTCAACTTAATCATTTTTTTGCTCCTTCACGATTGTCATCATAAATGTTCTTGGCAATTGCTTCCAGCAAAGTATTACTCATTTCTTCAATATCCATAGTAATACCCTTCATACGACGAGTGAAATAAGCATGGAATAGAGTTGCAAATATGGAGATGCACAGGCCAAAAACAGTAGTAATCAAGGCTTCGCCGATACCTGAGGTTACAGCCATGGGATTAGTGCTTCTTTCGTTGAGAGCGTTGAAGGAAGCAATCATGCCGGTAATAGTCCCCAAGAGTCCTAAAATAGGAGAAAGTGCAACTAAAACACCCAAATATCCTAAATTTTTCTCAAATTTATCGATAGCACGCTCAGCGCGGGCCGTAATAAAGCCCTCTAAACGTTCAAAATTGCCTTGGCGGGCCATTACGATAGTTGCTAGCTTAGCTACCTCACCCCTAGTGCTGTCAGCTAATTTCTTAGCATTAGTCCAATCATCATTCTCGATATAATTGCAAAACTGTTTCGTAAAAGCTTTGCCGCTATCTGCATTTTTATAATATAAAAAGCGTTCCACACCTATCCCTAGGGTAGCAATGGAGCAAAACAACAATGGCCACATCACAGGACCACCCTTGACAAAATAATCGACTGCTGCACCAAATACACTCATTTTTAAACCTTCCTTCGATAGAGCTTGACACAATAATTTGCATGATGATTGTTGCTAATTTTAAAAGCTAAATGATATTTATTTCTAATAATAAGCAAGTTTATTATACAACGGAAGGAAGAAAGAGTCAAGTGGAGTATTTTTCCTATTCATAAAAGATTTTTATAAAAGCAGCTTGGGCAAAGCTTTGCACTTGTTTATCAAATTCCTTGTACTTTTCCAAAAGCATTTTGCCCTCTTGTGTCAGCACCGTACCGCCACCATGGGCACCACCACTAACGCTTTTGAGCAAGGGAAAGCCAAGGTCCGCCTCCGCTCTGTGCA
>JBJDXD010000113.1:0-5166 GCA_051866495.1 Phascolarctobacterium sp.
CATTCGCAGACCGGAGCACTTCACAGGTATACCTTTGAGCGATAACGCCTAAACAGCTCGTCAAACTACAATTTGTTCATAAAATGCAAAGGGAACTGCGTACTAAAAAACATCAAAATATGATATAATAAGAGCCATAATTCCATCGAATTCAGAGCACTTTATTGTTAGAGGAGAGCATGATTATGGCAGATAAGTTTTTAGTTATAGATGGTAGTAGCCTTATCCATAGAGCGTTTTTTGCGCTGCCGCCCCTGATGAACAAGCAGGGTGTGCACACGGGCGCTGTGTATGGCTTGTGTAATATGCTGCTAAAGCTATTGGGGGATTTGCAGCCTCGCTATATGGCAGTGGCCTTTGACAAGTCTCGCAAAACCTTCCGCACTGAGCTATATGCGGATTATAAGGGACAGCGCAAGCCCACTCCCAGCGAGCTGAGCGAGCAATTTCCTCTTTCTATGAAGGTGTTGGACGCACTAGGTATCCACACCTTGGAGCTGGATAATTACGAGGCGGATGATATTATCGGCACCTTCGCCAAGACTGCGCCGGAGGATGTGGAAGTCATCATCGTCACCGGCGATAGGGATGAGCTGCAGCTAGTGGATAAGCGTACCAAGGTTTATTACACCAAGCGCGGCATCAGCGATATTCAAATCTTTGATGAGGCTGAATTTGCTGCTAATTATGAAGGACTTGAGCCTAAGCAGCTTATCGAGCTGAAGGGCCTCATGGGCGATACCTCCGATAATATCCCCGGTGTGCCCGGCGTTGGTCCTAAAACTGCCATTAAGCTAATTAAAGAATATGGTACTGTTGCAAATGTATTAGCTAATACGGAGAAGGTAACCGCTAAGGCGCTCAGAGCTAAGCTGGAGGCTAATAAGGAATCCGCTTTGCTGAGCCAAAAGCTGGCCACCATTTGTACGGAAGCACCGGTGGATACCAATATTGCTCTCTATGAGCTAACGCCTATCAAGGAGGAAGCTCGTACACTTTTGCAGGACTTGGAATTCCGCAATATGTACGAGCGCTTTGCCTCTGTATTGGGCGGTGAGCAGCATAGCTTTGATTTATTTGGCGAAACCATCGAGCAGGAATCAGCTGAGATTGTAAACGCTGGCGGTGGCGAGCAGGCGGAAAAGCTGTTCAAGGAGCTAGCTGGGGTTACAGCGCCAGTGCCTTTTGTGGCTAAAATTTCTGGAAGCCTACCCGAGCTCTTCTTTAGTCGCGTCGAAATTTTGTTAAAAGATACAGTGTATGTTTTAGATACCATGAGTCAGTGCTGGGATGAGTTCAAGGCATGGCTTGCTTCACCATGTTTAAAGCAAACTGTTGATACTAAAGAGATATACAAATGCTGCTTGTGCCTTGGCATCAAGCCCCAGGGCTTGGTAGAGGATGTGGCCTTGGCGGCCTATGTTGCAGATCCTGGTCACAGCTCCTACGCTATGGCGGATTTGAATAAACGTTATCTTAATAATCCCCTGCCCACGGAGGCAGAGAACATTGCCCAGCTTGTGCCCCTTTTGAAGGAACAGTTGGAGCAAAGGGAACAGCTGCCTCTTTATAAGGAGCTGGAGCTGCCCTTGGCACCTGTGCTGGCCCAAATGGAATATAACGGCATTACGCCTGATATGGAGCTTTTGGCACAGCTTAACGAGGATATGACCTTCCGCATTGCTAAGCTGGAGCGCTTGGCTGAGGAGCAGGCGGGCGAAAGCTTCAATTTGAAATCTCCCAAGCAGCTAGGTGTGGTGCTTTTTGAGCATTTGCAGCTGCCTGTAATTAAAAAGACGAAAACTGGCTATTCCACGGATGTAAAAGTTTTGGAAGCGCTGCAGGGCAAGCATCCCTTGATTGATACGATTCTGGAGCATCGTAAGCTGGCTAAGCTGCAATCCACCTATTTGGATGGCCTCAAGCCCTTGGTCAATGCTAAAACAGGGCGCATTCATACTCATTTTCAGCAAACTGTTACTGTCACAGGGCGCCTTTCTAGTACCGACCCCAATCTGCAAAATATTCCCACTCGCACCGAGGAGGGCAAGCAGATTCGCCGCATTTTTGGACCGGGCGCTGGCTACGATTACCTCATGAGCTGCGACTATTCCCAAGTGGAGCTGCGTATTTTGGCTTGCATTGCTCAGGATAATTTGCTTTTGGAGTCCTTCCGTCATGGGCAGGACGTGCATGCCCGCACGGCGGCAGAGGTATTTGGATTGCCCTTGGATGAGGTTTCTAGCCAGCAGCGCAGTAAGGCTAAGGCAGTAAACTTTGGTATTGTTTATGGCATCAGCGATTTTGGCTTGGCCAACCAGCTGCAGGTTTCCCGCAAGGAGGCTGCGGGCTATATTGAAAGCTATTTTGCGCGCTATACAGGCGTGAAAAAATATATGGAAGACATTGTGGCCAAGGCTCGCGAGCAGGGCTATGTTAGCACTTTGATGGGACGCAGACGCTATCTGCCGGATATTCGTCACAGCAATTTTAATCTGCGTAGCTTTGCGGAGCGCACAGCGATTAATACGCCTATTCAAGGCACGGCTGCGGACATTATGAAGAAGGCCATGATTGATGTGCAGCATGCCTTGGAAGCCGCACAGCTGAAGAGCCGTATCCTCTTACAGGTACACGACGAGCTCGTGCTAGAGGTTACCGAGGACGAGAAGGATAAGGTTGCAGCGTTAGTGCAAGAGGCAATGCAGAATGCTGTGCAAATGGAGATACCTTTGTTAGCTGAAGTGAACTTCGGCAAGAATTGGGCGGAAACGAAATAAAAAAGGAGAAATTATTATGCCAGAGATGCCTGAGGTGGAGCAGGTTCGCAAAACCCTAGCTCCCCATATTGAGGGTAAAAAAATAACCTCCGTAGAGGTTTACTTGGATAGATTAATTAAGCATCCTACTGCGGAAAAGTTTGTAGAAGGCTTGCTTGGTAAGACCATTCAAAAGATTGGTCGCAAGGGTAAATACTTGGTGCTGCAAACAGATGGGAACCAAAAGCTCATTGTGCATTTGCGCATGACGGGCGCGCTGATTGCCCAAAAAAGCGAGCTAGAGCCGCCTGCCTATGCCAAAATTAAATTCACGCTGACTGATGGTGTGACCATGTGGTTCACCGATATTCGTACCTTTGGAACTCTGTATTTGGTGACCAATGACGATGCTTATATTGAAGGCTATGAAACCTTGGGACCTGAGCCATTAAGCGAGGGCTTCACGGTGGAGTATTTGGAGCCCTTGGCTGCCAAGAGCCGCAAGCCCATCAAAACCTTTATCTTAGACCAAAAGGTGATTGCAGGCCTAGGCAATATTTATGCGGATGAATGCTTGGCGTTGAGTGGCATTTTGCCCATGCGCTTGGCCAATACCTTAACACATGCTGAGATTGTGGAGCTGCACAAGGCCATTAACGCCGTGATTGCCCAAGGCATAAAAAATCGCGGCACCACCTTCCGTGATTATAAGGACGGTGAGGGTAATAAAGGCGATAATCAAAATCATTTGCTGGTGTATAGCCGCAAGGGTAAGCCCTGTAAAAAATGTGGCGCCGTGCTGGTAGGCACTAAGATTGGTGGTCGTGGTACCGTTTATTGTGAGCATTGTCAAAAATAGGGAGTTAAAGAATGATTACTATAGGGTTAACAGGGGGCATTGCCTCCGGTAAGAGCACGGTTTCCGCAGAGCTGCGTCGTCAGGGTGTGCCCATTTTCGATGCGGACCAAAATGCCAGGGATGCTGTGGCTAAGGGGAGCAGGGGCTTGGCTTTAGTCGCAGAAGCCTTTGGCAAGGAGTATTTGACTGAGGATGGCGAATTGAATCGCCCCAAGGTCTCCGAGCTTGTTTTTCATGATAAGAGCGCATTAAAGACCTTGGAAGGTATTTTGCATAAAATTGTGTGGGAGAATGCAGAAAGCTTTTTGCAAACTCAGCGGGAGCAGGGCGCAAAAATTGCTGTGTTGGATGTGCCTCTCTTGATTGAAACTGGTTGGCATCAACAGGTGGACAAGGTGTGGCTGGTGGCGGTAAGCCGTAAGCAGCAGATTGAGCGGGCCATGCTGCGCAGCGGTATGACCGAGGCTGAGGTTGTAGCACGAATCGAAGCTCAAATGTCCTTGGAGGATAAGAAAAAATATGCTGATGTAGTGCTGGATAACAGCGGTAGTCTTGAGCATACTCTGGCACATGTTCAAGCTGAGCTGGATAAGCTTTTAGGTGATAAGAGTGGCTGCTAAACGTAAAACCATTACTCGCGGAGCTAGGCGCAAAAAGCGCAGTAGGTTGCCGGAATGCCTGATCATTTTAGTCGTGCTTGTGGGTCTGTGCTTTACTGGCTGGAGGATTTGGAATAGTGACACTGTACAAATGCGCTTTGTATATATGTGGGAGCATCAGCAGGATATCATTACTTATAGCCAAAAAAATAAGGTAGACCCATTTTTGATTGCAGCTATCATCAAAAACGAGAGCAATTTTAATCAAAAGGCCGTTTCCAGGGTCGGCGCTGTGGGCTTGATGCAGATTATGCCCGAAACGGGACGCTGGATTGCTGAGCAAATGGGTCTTGAGGGATATAAGGATACGGATTTATACCAAACCCGTACCAATATTCGTATGGGCTGCTGGTATCTGGGGGAGCTGGACCATGAGTTCAAGCATAATTTGGCCTTGGTGATGATTGCTTATAATGCTGGTCGCGGTCAGACCCGTGAATGGATGCGTGAGTATGGCTGGGACGACAATTTTAATGATTTAAAGGCCATTCCTTTTCCTGATACGCGGGAATATGTGACTAAGGTGTTGCAGGATCGGGATAAGTATTATTTGCTTTATCGTGATAAGGTGCCACTGTCTTAGGTCAATAATATTTGATAAAAGTGAGTGTTTTCTTACAAAAGTTATTGACAAGCTTGTTGTTCTGTGTTATCATTACTATGTTGCAAGTGACGGCAACAAGTGAATTGCGGTAGTGGCGGAACGGCAGACGCGCTAGCCTCAGGAGCTAGTGGGGGCAACCCCGTGGAGGTTCAAATCCTCTCTACCGCACCATTTTTATATTTAAGGTTATTTCCTCGCGGTCGTGGTGGAACGGCAGACACGCCACTTTGAGGGGGTGGTGGGAGAAATCCCGTATGGGTTCAAATCCCATCGACCGCACCAAAT
>JBJDXD010000114.1:0-28440 GCA_051866495.1 Phascolarctobacterium sp.
ATCCCTTACCTCTGCGTATCAACGCCCATATCGGCGATGGCAATTTGCACATCGTGCTGTGCAAGATGGACTTGACCGATGAGGAATGGGAGGAGAATTTAGCTCGCTTTACTAAGGAGATTTACACATATGTATATGCTCATGGCGGTCGCCTGAGCGGAGAGCATGGCATTGGCGCGAAAAAGAGCGGCTTTATGGAGGAGTTCACTCCTAGCGGCGAGCTGGCTTTGATGCGTAAAATAAAAAAAGCCTGGGACCCGAAGAATATCCTGAATCCCGGTAAAGTATTCAATTTATAAGACTGTGTATAAGGCACCATCTACTGCGTTACGGCTCCTAGGAGTATTTCCGATACGCCGTCGCACCCAAGGGTACAGCGCGACCAGCATGTGCTCACTGCGTTGCGCTTGTGACCACATGGGTCGTGGCTTGGCGACGTGACTTGTATCTGGTACCTTCTCCACAGTCTAGGAAAAGATTGCAAAGTAGCATGGAAAGGATTGAAGTAAATGACAAAATTTAACCCCGTAACAGAAGAAGTATTGGCAGAATTGCGTGCCATCGTAGGCGCAGAGTTCGTGAAAAATGATGCGGAAACCTTGGAGCGCTATAAGACCGACGAAGAGCCGGATCCCCATTACCATCACCTCCCGGAGGTAGTTGTACTGCCGGGCAGCACCGAAGAAGTAGCAGCAATTATGAAGCTAGCCAACAAATATTTAGTGCCCGTAACTCCTCGCAGCGCCGGTACTAGCGTTTCCTGCGGTGCTATCCCCGTATGCGGCGGCATTGTGCTGCTCCTAGAGCGCATGGATAAGATTATCGAAATGAACACCGATGCTATGTACATGGTCGTAGAAGCAGGCGCCCGCACTGTGGAAATCCAAAAGATGGCGAATGATGCAGGCCTGCTTTACGCTGGCGACCCCTGCAGCGCTGATAGTTGCCTTATCGGTGGCAATATTGCTACTAATGCTGGCGGCAATAAGGCTGTGCGCTACGGCACTACTCGCCATCAGGTGTTCTCCATTGAAGTTGTTACTCCCACCGGCGAAGTAGTAGAGCTGGGTAATCGTCTCAAGAAATGCTCCACCGGCTACTGCCTTGACCAATTGGTAATGGGTAGTGAGGGCACCTTGGGCATTATTACCAAGGCAACCTTAAAGCTATTGCCCCTGTGCCCCTATCGTTTAGATATTTTGGCAATTTTTACCGATGTGCAAAAGGCTGTTGACCTTGTGCCCGCGCTGATTAAGGCTGGCCTGAATCCCACCAGCGTAGAGTTTATGGATAATGGCTTTGTGCGTGCTGCCAGCGATTATGCCGAGCTGCGTCTGCCCCACTATGAGGATGGTAGCTATGTTATCGTTACTGTGGAAACCTTTAGCGAAGACGAGCTGGATATGAAGATGGAGCAGCTGGACGAAATTTGCACTGCCTGCGGCGCTACCGATGTTGTAGAGGCTGATGAGCGCGTGTGGAAGGTACGCCGTAGCTGCCTTGAAGGCTCCAAGGCCTTGAGCAAGGTATCCACCTCCGATGACTTGGTTGTGCCCGTGGACAAGATTGCTATTTGCCTGAACCACCTGATGGAAGAATCCAAGAAATACGATTTTGAATGCATGTGCTTGGCTCATGCCGGCGATGGTAACCTGCACTTTAATGTTTTGAAAATGGATATGAGCGACGAGGAATGGGAACGTCAGGTGAGCGAGTTCCACAAGATTTGCTATGCCTATGTTTATAGCATTGGCGGTCGCCTGAGTGGTGAGCATGGCATTGGTGCGAAAAAGCTGCATGCTCTGGCTGAATACTGTAATCCAGTAGAAATGTCTATTATGAAAACCATTAAGCGTGCAATGGATCCCAATAATGTCTTGAATCCTGGTAAGCTGATTGACGCCCAATAAATAATATTTATTACAAATTAGTGAATCTGAAAAATTAACAAGATTGTGGCAGATTATAATAAAAAATCTTCGTTGTAGACCAAAAAGTAAATTTTTATATATGTACAATGCTTGCTAACAGAAGAATGATGTGTTATAATTTCAATAACCATTCATTTAAAATTAAAAATTGTGCATGTACGAAAAATATATACTGAAGGGGTGTTTACAGTGACAGAAGATTACAACAAAATGATTGGTACTAGAGTAAAGATGCTCCGCATCACTAAAGGTATCTCTCAAACTGAATTGGCAAAGCAAATTGGGGTGACCCAAACCCACTTAAGCAATATTGAAAATGGTCGTGCAGGTTTGACTATTCCTAATCTGATTAAATTGCACGAAGCTTTGGAAACTCCTATTAGCAGCTTCTTTGAGGATATCGAAGGCAAACCCGAGGAAGAAAAAAAGACCGAGGTAACCTTGGAGGATTTGACCGAGCTCCTGCGTCTTTTAAAGGCCGGCAAAAACTAAATAGCTTTGTTTGAGCAGGAGCCCTAGTGGTTCCTGCTTATTTTATTTGAAGGTGAGAGGGATTTAGAATATGAAGGCATTGGTTTTATTGAGTGGCGGGGTGGATAGCTCCACCTGTTTAGCCTTAGCAAAGGAAAAATATGGGGAGCAGGTGCTGGCCCTTTCAATGAGCTATGGACAAAAGCATAGTCGCGAGATTGAGTCTGCTCGCTCTATAGCAGCATATTATAAGGTGGAGCTTTTAGAGATGGATTTGGCTCAAATTTTTGCTCATAGCAATTGTAGCCTGCTCAAGGGCTCTACGGAGACTGTGCCCCATACCTCCTACGCTGAGCAGCTCAAGGAGCGTCAGGGTGAGGCCGTGACGACCTATGTGCCCTTTCGCAATGGCTTGTTCCTAGCTACTGCGGCGAGCATTGCCTTGGAATATGGATGTGATGTGATTTATTATGGTCCCCATGCTGATGATGCCGCGGGCAATGCCTATCCGGACTGCAGTCATGAGTTTAACGAGGCCATGAATCAAGCAGTGTATTTGGGCAGTGGTCAAAAGGTGCGCTTAATAGCTCCCTTTGTGGATAAAACCAAAAAGGATATTGTGGCCGAGGGCTTGCGCTTGGGTGTGCCCTATGAGCTCACTTGGTCCTGCTACGATGGTGGCGAGGAGCCATGCCACAAGTGTGGTACCTGCCGGGATAGAGAGGCTGCCTTTTTGGCCAATGGTGTGGTGGACCCGTTGAGTAGGCGTTAAGTAATTACCAATTTTCCCAACAAACATTACAAAACCTAGCAGGAATTTTGCGATTGATGGCGAAAGGTTACTATTATATATTTTGTTTAAAGGAGCAGATAAATGAGTACATTCACCAAGGTTTTGCTGGCGACCGATTTGTCCCCGCAGGCCGATAAGCTGACTGAGTGTCTGTTTAGCCTATGCCCCGATACGGAAACGGAAGTGGTTTTGGCGCACGTTTTTGATGATGATGACGACGCCGACCCTGACGGTAGTAGCTATAAACGCACTCAAAGCCGCTTAGAGGGTTATAAAAATGATATAGAGCAGGCAGGCTATGAAGAGATTTCCATTGTTACCCGCACAGGTGATATTGGAGAAACTGTTAATGGCTTGGCTGAGGAATTTGATGCCGATTTAGTTTTGGTGGCATCACATCGCAAGGGATTTTTAAAGCGCGCTCTAATGGGTAGCACAACCTTTGATTTGGCCCGTATGACCAATATACCCCTGTTGATTAATAAGGCAGAGCCCCACGAGGAGCAGGAAAATCTTTTGCAAACTATTTTAGTCCCCACAGATTTTTCGCGTAAATCCTTGGAGGCGTTGAATATTATTCGCAGCCTGCGGGAGTTTGTGGGCAAGGTGATTTTTGTTCACGTTATTGAGCACAGCCGTAATAAGCACGATTACAAGGAAAAATATGGCAGTGCCATGCTCTTTTTGCAGGAGCTGGTGGACGAAATGAAGATTTTTGGCATCGAAGCAGATTATCATGTGGCCCACGGTGTGGCGTCGAAAAAAATTGCTGCAATTTGCGAGCGCGATGATGTGAGCCTGATTATGATGGCAAAAACCGGCGCGGATATGACCAATGGTGACGAGCTGGGCAGTACCTCGGAAAACGTAGTGCTTAATGTGGACTGCGCCGTGATGCTTGTTCCTGCCGAAGAAAATGATGATTAAATGATGTCATAAGAGCGATGCCAATGCGGGGAGCTTTCCTGGGCGGCATCGCTTTTGTATGCAAGGTAGCTAGCAAATTTGCCGTTTTTATTAAAAATTTTACAAAAAGCTCTTGACTTACTGCGACTAAACAAGTATAATAATATTCGCAGTTGTTTTACTGTGCGTGCCTGTAATGGGTGCGGGAATTGAAAATTGTTCTAGTTTTCAACCCTGGAGAGATGACCGAGTGGTTGAAGGTGCACGCCTGGAAAGCGTGTGTACGGGATACCGTACCGAGGGTTCGAATCCCTCTCTCTCCGCCATTAAAAATCGGCCGCACATGCGGCTTTTTTATTGCTTCTCTGTAGGACCGTAAGCTTGAGTCCTGCGCAATGGGAGCCTGTGAACCAGGTCAGGTCCGGAAGGAAGCAGCCTTAAGCGGATACTTTCATGTGCCGTGGGGGTGCTCTGGTTTGCGGCCCTACAGGGAAGTAAGCAGCGCTGAGCTTTGCTCAGCGCTTTTTTGTTCTTGCGGCTAAGCGGTGTTTATACTATAATATATCTGTTAAAGTGTAGCTATCTTTGAGGTATTGCTAGCTTTTGTTAGTAGTTAAAACATTGCATGGAAGGAGAATGGCTATGGCTTATGTGGCTTTGTACCGCCAGTGGCGCCCACAAAATTTTGATACCTTGGTAGGGCAGCAGCCGGTGAAGCAGGCGCTTTCTAACGCCTTAAACAGTGGCAGAATTGCTCACGCCTATCTTTTTGCAGGGCCTCGCGGCACGGGCAAAACCAGTACGGCACGCATTTTGGCCAAAGCCTTGAATTGTGAGCACGGTCCCACGGCCAGTCCCTGCGGTGAGTGCGACAACTGTCGCCGCATTGCCGAAGGCTCCTCCATGGATGTGTTCGAGATAGACGCTGCGTCCAATCGTGGTATTGACGAAATCAAAGCACTGCGGGACCAGTTGGCCTTTACTCCTGTTGATTGCCGTTATAAGGTGTATATAATCGACGAAGTACATATGCTGACTACGGAGGCCTTTAACGCCCTTTTGAAGACCTTAGAGGAGCCCCCCAGTCATGTTATCTTTATTTTGGCTACTACCGACCCTCACAAGATTCCTGCCACCATTCATTCTCGCTGCCAACGCTTTGATTTTAGGCGCGTAACGGTGGAAGAAATTGTGCAGCATTTGGCCATGGTGGCCAAGGGCAGCGGCCTGGAGGCGGATGAGGAGGCCCTGCGCTTAATTGCCATCCAATCCGAGGGCGGTATGCGTGACGCCCTGAGCCTTTTGGACCAATGCGGCGTCATGGCCAAAAGCATCAGCGTAGCTACGGTGCGAGAGGTTTTGGGCATTGTGGGCCGCGAGGCCCTGCGCCAAATGGTGGCAGCCATTGGCAAGCAGGATGTACCCCAGGCTTTAGCGCAGCTCAATGGGCTTTTGGAGCAGGGCAAGGATGTGCGCCAGATTATCCAAGAGCTGGTGGAATATCTGCGCGCTTTGCTTTTGTTCAAGGCTGTGCCCCAATATAACGAGGTTTATTTAACTGATACGGCAGAAGGCTTGACGGAGCTGGCTGCGTTATATAGTACGGATAGGATTATGGCGTCACAGGAGCGTCTGCACGCAGCTCTGCAAGAGCTGCGTGGCACCATGCGTCCCCGCATTACGGCAGAGCTGTGTCTTTTGGATTTGTGCCGCCGCGAAGGCAGTGCCTTAGCGAGCCTGACGGCTCGCGTGGAAAGCCTGGAGCGGCAGCTGGCCGGCGGCGCGCCCGCACCGGCCTATGGCCAGGTGCAAGGACCGCCGTATCAGGCTCCGCCGCAAGCAGTTGCTGCGCCGGCGCAGCAACAAACAGCGCCTAAGCCTGTGCCTCAAGCCAAGCCAATACCGCAGCATTTGCTCTACACAGGCCCTGAAGAGCAGTTCGTGGAGCCGGATGAGGGCGTGCCTACGGCCGAGGAGCTGGCCCAGCTTACAGCTGGGCCGAGGCCAGTGTCAGCCCAGCCTAGCTTGGCTGCTATGGCTACGCCGCGGGCTGTGGCTTCTCAACAGGCAGCGCCTGTTACTCCTGCGACCGGCAAGGTCACTGCTACGCAAGCGTCGGCTGCTGCAATGCCAAAAGCAGCAGCTCCGATTAACGTAACGCCAAAAGCAGCTGAACCTAAAGCGGAGGACAATCAGATGGCTACGTCTGCTGCTCACCCAAAAGAAACGTCTATGGCTGGGGCTATCGAAGAATACGGCGGCGATTTCGCTGCCGGGGAGGACTTTTGGCAGCAAACCTTGGAGCTGGTGCACTCGGAGAAAAAGATGTCCATGTTTTCCTGCGCCAAGGCTGGCAGGGTCTACAGCTTTGCTAATGACATTTTAGTTGTGGCCTTTAAGAGTGCCTTCCAAAGCCAGCGCATGAGCAAGGATGATTTTCGTACTTATTTTGAAGGGGTGCTGCTGCGCTTAGCGCGCAGACCGATTCGCCTGCAGTGCGAGGCGGAGGCCGAGCTAAAGAAGCGGTCTGGGGGCGCTAAGCCCAAGGCGGCTGTTGTTAGCAAGCAGGCAGTTGCTTCCAAGCCTGCTCAAGGACTGGATACGAATGAATTGCCCCCAAATTTGCAAAAAGCAATGCATGCCTTGGGGGGCACCATTACCAAGGTTGATTAAGAATTGTTGTTTCGCCTTTAGCGGAGCTCAAGATAAATATAATTTTTTGATTTAGATATTGAAGGAGGATTTAACTATGTTTCCTGGTGGTATGGGTAATATGCAAGCAATGATGAGAAAGGTGCAAAAAATGCAGGCCGATATGGCAAAAATGCAAGAGGATTTAAAGAAACGCACCTTTGAAACCTCTGTGGGCGGCGGTGCCGTAACCGTAGTGGTAACCGGTAAAAAGGAGCTGCAATCCATCAAAATTAAGCCTGAAGCAGTGGATGTGGATGATATGGAGATGCTGGAGGATATGATCCTTACTGCTGTTAACGACGGCCTGAAAAAGGTTGAGGAAGTTAGCGAAAAGGAAATGGCTAAAATTACCGGCGGTATGAAACTGCCCGGCATGTAAGATGGCCCGGATGATCAGGCCCTTGGCCAATCTTTATGAGCAGCTGCGCCGTTTGCCCGGCGTGGGCTCGAAAACGGCCATGCGCCTGGCCTATCATATTATTGATATGCCCGCGGAGGAGGTACAGCAGCTGGCAGAGGCACTAAGCAGTGCCAAAAAAAGCATTCACTATTGCAGCCAGTGCTATAATCTTACCGACGGTGATAAATGTGCTATTTGCAGCGACCCTTCTCGGGATAGCTTCACTATTTGTGTGGTGGAGCAGCCTCAGGATATTGCTGCTATGGAGCGCAGTCATGGCTATAATGGCCTTTATCATGTGCTGCATGGCGTGCTCTCTCCTCTTGACGGGGTGGGGCCGGATAAGCTCAGGATTCGCGAGCTTTTTCAGCGCTTGCAGCGCGAATCAATTAGTGAAATTATTATTGCCACCAATTCCGATGTGGAGGGTGAGGCAACGGCCACTTATCTGGCCCAGCTTTTAAAGCCCATAGGCATCACAGTGAGTCGTATTGCTCATGGTTTGCCCATGGGTGGTGATTTGGAGTATGCCGATGAAGTAACTCTGTCCAAGGCTTTGGAAAATAGGCGCGCAATGTAAGTTAAGAAAGGAAGACGCTGTAATAATGGCGACTTTAGAAGGAATGGCAGCTAGCGCCGGACTTGGCCCTCTGGGCTCCTTGGGCCCCCTGCTGGTGGGTGTCGTTTTGCTGCTAATAATTGTTAAGCTATTATCCATGCCCTTTAAGCTGGTGTGGAATGGTATTTGCGGGGCTCTTTTGCTGTGGGTGGTGAACCTTTTAGGCACCTTTGTGGGCTTTGGCTTAAAAATCACCATCTTTAAGGCGCTGATAGCGGGCTTTTTTGGCGTTCCCGGCGCAGTAGCAGTGATTTTGTTCGAGCTATTTGCAAAATAAAAGGACATTAAATATCCCTTGTAGCGATGCAGGGGATATTTTTCTTTTGTGAGCAAACTTTGCAAACACAATTGAGGATGGAGACTGTAACAGCCCTGTGCATTGAAATATATTGTATACACGCCAATAATACTGTATACAATGAGATTTTTTGCAAAACGTCTGCTATAATAATACCAATGATATTCTGATTTGTTTAGGGGGTTATTCATCGTGAACTTATCTACCAAAATTCTCATTGGTTTAGCTCTCGGTATTATTGCCGGCTTAGAGCTGGGTGCTGAAGGTGCTGGCTTTGCCAAGACCTGGATCGGACCCTTGGGCACTATTTTTATGAACATGATCAAGATGGTCATCGTTCCCTTGGTATTCTCCAGCTTAGTAATTGGCGTGTGTAGCTTGGGCGATATCAAGAAGGTTGGCCGCATTGGTATTAAGACCATTGCTTGGTACATGCTGACCACCGCTTTTGCAATCATCATCGGCTTAGGCTTTGGTACTGCTTTCCAACCGGGTGCTGGCCTGTCCATGCCTGCTGAATCTGTTAAGGTAGCTGCTAAGGCTGCTCCTCCTCTGATGAAGGTTATCATCGACATTTTCCCCACCAACCCGTTGGGTGCAATGGTTAAGGCAAATATGCTGCAAATCATCGTCTTCGCTCTGTTCACCGGCGTTGGCATCACCGCTGTTGGCGAGAAGGCTGATTACTTAAAGCACACCATTAACGGCTTGGCTGAAGTATCCTACAAAATGGTAGGCTACATCATGTCCGTTGCTCCTATCGGTGTATTCGGTTTGATTACTCCCGTAGTTGCTGCTAATGGTCCTGCAGTTCTGCTGCCCTTGCTGAAGGTTGTTTTGGCTGTATATCTGGCTTGCTTGGTTCATGCAGTGGTTGTTTACGGCGCATTGCTGAAATTCGTGGCTGGCTACGATGTTATTAAATTCTTTAAGGGCATTTCCCCGGCCTTCCTGATGGCATTCAGCTCCTGCTCCTCCGGCGGCACCCTGCCCCTGACCATGAGCTGCGCACAAAAGATGGGCGTTTCCAAAGAGGTTTCCTCCTTCGTACTGCCCTTGGGCGCAACCATCAACATGGACGGCACCGCTGCTTACCAAGGCGTTTGCGCATTGTTCATCGCTCAGCTCTACGGCATTGAGCTGACCGGTGCTCAATACCTGACCATCATCCTGACCGGTACCCTGGCCTCCATTGGTACCGCAGGCGTTCCCGGCGCTGGCTTCATCATGCTGACCATGATTTTGACCACTCTGGGTCTGCCCTTGGAAGGCTCTGCTTTGATCGCTGGTATCGACCGCATTCTGGATATGCCGCGTACTGCTGTTAACATCACTGGTGACGCAACTGTTGCTGCTATGGTTGACAAGAGCGAGCGCGCTAACGTTCAAGAGCCTCTCTACTAATATTGTCCTTTCCCTTGGCGTCGCCTGCAATGTGCGGGCGGCGCTTTTTCCTTTGCATAATGGTACTGTAAAATTTCTGTGGCTAGGCAGGAGTGGGGCTTGCTATTGTAGAAGATATTTAAAATATAAGTTTTAATGGTATTTCAGGCAGAGTGTTATTTTTAGTGACATTTGCCTACAACAAGTGTTATAATATGGTGTTATCATGGAAAAGATGCAAAAGCTACAAGAAGTTTTATATGAGCGCTTACATCGGCGTCCGCCGGGAATTGATAAGCTTGATCGTTTGTGGGAGGCGGCTGTGCTGTTACCCCTGGTGCAAACGGAGGAAGGCATAGCTGTGCTTTTTGAGGAGCGTGCACATAGCCTGCGTCGGCAGCCGGGCGAGATTTGTTTTCCCGGAGGCAAGGTGGAGTGCAGTGATGCCAATAATTTTGCTGTGACCGCAGTGCGCGAAACCTGCGAGGAGCTGGGGCTTAAGCCGGAGGATATCATAATCTGTGGCGAGCTGGATTCACTGGTGACTCACATGGGCCCCATTATTCATCCCTTTGTGGGTCTGATTAAGGATATAAGCAAAATATCCTATAGCCCAAGTGAGGTTGAGTGCGTTTTTACTGTACCCTTAAAAACATTGCTTGCCATGACGCCCAAGCGTTGTTCCATGGAGCTTGCGGACCATCCAGGCGAAGATTTTCCCTTTGATTTAGTGCCTAACCGTATGCGGGGCTGGCGCAAGCATAAAGAATACTATGTTTATTTTTATGAATGTGGAGAGCGCGTTGTTTGGGGTCTGACGGCGCGTATGCTGTATGGCTTTTTGCGGCGCAGTCACCAGGAGCTGGCTGCTTTTTTGGCTGCGGCTGAGAACGAGCTAGAGTGATAGTGTGTTTTTTTAAGAATGCAAATGAGAGGATGGCAGTATGAAAAGTATATTCGAAGTTAAGATTTTGGGCATAGTGGCTGCGGTTTGCGCAGTTTGCTATATGCTGTTTAGCTATTTTAATCCTGAAAAGGGTATGGATAATCTTGCGCCCAGCGATAGACTGAGCTTAAAGAAGAATATTATTGTCCTTGGTGTGGACGAGCGTGCTGAGGAATATGATGTGGGTCGCAGCGATACTCTTTTTGTGGTAATGTTTGATACTAATAAAAAGGCTGCCTCCCTGCTGAGCGTACCCCGTGATACGCGCGTGCGCATTAAGGGCCATGGTTGGGATAAAATCAACCACGCTTATGCTTACGGCGGTCGCGAGCTGACACAAAAGACAACCGAGGAGCTTTTGGGCATCAAAATCAATAATTATGTAATGGTGGATTTTAAGGGCTTTGTGGGCCTTGTTGATGCCATCGGCGGCGTTGATATTAACGTAGAAAAGGACATGTATTATCACGATACATGGGACGGCTTTAAAATTGATTTGAAAAAGGGTATGCAGCACATGGATGGCAAAACAGCTATTCAATATGTGCGCTATCGTGATGAAGAGGGCGATATAGGCCGCATTCGTCGTCAGCAGCATTTTATTATGGCTGTTTATGATCGCATTACCTCTGCCAACATGCTTTTGCATATCCCCGGACTGGCCAAGCAGCTGACCAATATGGTGAAGACGGACCTGCCCCTTACGGATATGGTGGATTTGGGTCGAGCCCTGCACGCAATGGTAAAGAGCAAGGGCTTGGCTATGGCAACTGTGCCCGGCACTCCTGAATATATTGACGGCATTAGCTATTGGCTGCCCGATATCACCGATTTGCGTGAGCAAATGGTAAAAATGCAGGGCGCAACCATGACTGCCAGCTATAAATCTGCTGCGGAGCTTATGGAAAAGGAATACACCACTGCTGTGGCTAAGGCTAAGCAGGGAGACGACAGTGGCGAGAATAAGGAAGCTGTGAAGGAAGAAAAGGCTTTGGCAGAAAAGAAAAAGGCTGCTCAGGATAAGGCAGCCACGAAGGACAAGGCTAAGGCCGATGCTAGCAAGACCCCTGCCAAGGGGACTGCAGTTAAAAGGGGTGGCACAGTGGTGCGCCTTGTGAACTGTAGCGGTAGCAAAACTGCAGCTGCCAGTGCTATCAGCAAGCTGCAGGGAGCCGGCTTTACCGTTATCAATGGCGGCAGTGGCGAGCTTATAGCACAAACCACTGTAATTTCCACAACTAATAACGGTGCGGTGGTTGGTCGCTTATCCAATGTGCCCTTTGCCCACAGGCTGCGCATCAGTCGCGATGGTGCGGCGGACTGTGATGGGGTTATAATGTTAGGCGCAGACTATAAATAATCAAGACACATTATAAGGCATCATCTACTTCGCAACACAGAAAAAATTGTTAGAAAAATTACAAAAAAAGTCTTGCATTTTGTATACAAAGATGTTATACTTATATCATCAAAACAGCCCCTCATTTGGCCCTTCTTCGTAAGGGCTTTTTTTTTTGCCATTTTGCAGTTCACTATTTAATTAGTAAAAGATAACAGGATGGACACATATTCAGTGGTAAAAATTGCTGAATTATGGTACAATATAAGATAATATGGAATAAGTGCGGAAAAAATACGCTTTAAATACGTTAAAAAGAAAAAACACCCTACAGGAGGCTTATATGCAGGATAAAATACATGTAGTTGTGGATACCATCGCTGTATCCCATGAAACCCCTTTGAAGGATGACCCTCGCTGTCATGTGCTGCGTTTAATTGCTCGTCATGGTAACGAAGAATGGTGGGATGGTGACCATTCCCTAGAGGAAATGTTCGCTATGGTTGAAAAAAGCGGTCAATTGCCCGGCACCTCCCAGCCGCCCGTGGGCTATATCCACGAGCTCTTTACTAATTTGTCTAAGGAAGGCAAAAAAATTATTTATATTGCTGTGGATAGCGTGCTCAGTGGTACCTACCAAACCTGCTGCATGGTGGCCAAGCAGGTTATGAGCGAAATTAAAGGTGCCGATATTAGATGCGTGGACGGACTCACCGCTGCGTGTCCTTTAAGCGGCATGGCCATGGAGGTTTTGCGCTTGGCGGACTCCGGCGTGGAGGATATGGACCAGCTGGAGGCTTTTGCTCGTGATTGCGCTCTGCGCACAGAAACCTATTTTACTGTCAAAACTCTTGACTACCTACAAAAGGGTGGCCGCATTGGTGCGGTTGGCGCTTTGGTTGGCAATATATTGGGCATTCGTCCCATTGTTCATCTTGATAGGGAGGGCAAGCTTTTAATCGGCGATAAGGCTCGCACTCGCAAAAAGATTTTGAAGCGTATGGTGGAGCTAGCTTCAAGCCACGACCCTATCGAGGCAATTTTTGTGGCTCATGCTGTTGTGCCCGATGAAGCACAGGCGTTGGCAGCAGAAATGCAGGAGCGTTATCCTGGAGTGCCTGTGATGGTGACCAGTATTGGCACCGTTTTGGCTGCTCATCTGGGGCCCGGCGCCATTGGCGTTTTTGTTCGTAGAAGGGCCTAAGGAAAGGTGTGGGAGTGATGGAGTTAATGAAGGAGATTACTGGCAAGCAGGTCAAGGACATGCTGCTGGGGGCTTATCATAGCTTTGAAAAGAATTATCAAGCCATTAACGAGCTGAATGTATTTCCTGTTCCTGATGGTGATACCGGTACTAATATGATGCACACGATGGCTTCTGTTGCCAGAGAAATCAGTGCTATGAGCGATGAGACTGAGGCTGGCGAGGTTGGTGCTGCCGCAGCGCGCGCAGCCATTATGGGTGCTCGTGGCAATTCCGGCGTAATTTTGTCCCAGCTTTTGCGTGGCATTGGCAAGGGCGTTGCCGGCAAAAAAACCTTGAATAATACTGAAATTGGCAAGGCCTTTCAGTTTGGCATTTTGTATGCTTATAGAAGTGTGGCTAAGCCCGTGGAGGGCACTATTTTGACCGTTGCCCGTGGCATGGCTAAGGGTGCCTATCAGGCGGTGCGCAGCGAGAATGTAAGCCTTGAGGATGTGCTTTTGGCGGCCATTCGCTCCGGTAAGGAGGAGCTGGCCTTAACGCCGGAAAAGCTGCCTGCCTTAAAGGCGGCTGGTGTGGTTGATGCCGGTGGTCAGGGCTTGATTGCCTTTTTCGAGGGCTGCTTAGCAGGCCTCAGAGGGCAGGATTGCCAAGTGCTGGAGGTTGCTCCTCGTGCTAGCAGTATAAAAATGGTGGCAGAGCCCTTGGATTTGGAATATCCTTATTGCACCGAATTTATTGTAAAGGGTGCTAGCGTAGATAAAAAGACTGTGAGCGAAGCGCTGCAGGGCTTGGGTAATTCCATGATTGTGGCTGTGGTAGAGGATATTGTGAAGGTGCATATCCATACTAAAAATCCCGGCAATGCGCTCAACACTGCTCAACAATGGGGCACACTCCACGATATTAAGATTGAAAATATGCGTGACCAGCATGAAAACCGTCTCTTCTCTGCGGAAGATATTCAGCCTGTGAAGCATGGCGTGGGTGTGCTCACTGTGGCTGCAGGCGAAGGCATTGCTCGCATTATGCACGAAATGGGCGCAGCCGAAATCATCAGCGGTGGTCAAAGCATGAATCCGCCGGTGGAGGATTTTGTGCAAGCCATCGAAAATGGCACCTGCGAGCAATATATTATCCTGCCCAATAATAAGAATATTATTTTGGCAGCAGAGCAGGTGCGCAAGCTGCTTGGCAATTCCAAGGTTTCCTTTGTGCCCACTACTAATATGGCACAGGGCTTGGCAGCGCTGCTGCATTTTGATGCTACCCGCAGCTTGGACGAAAACACTGTGGTTATGACCAAGGAGGCCAAGGAGGCTGCCAGCGGCAGCGTGACCGTGGCCGTGCGCGATAGCGTTGTTAATGGACTTGAGGTACGCCAGGGTGATTATCTTGGTATACTTAATGATAAAATTGTTTGCACCGGTAAGAGCATCGAAGAGGTTTTGGAAAAGATGCTCAGCGATGGGGATTACGAGCTCTTGAGCTTGTATTATGGCGCTGATTTGGACGAAGACACTGCCGGTGCTTTAGCAGAAAAGCTGGAAGCAATTAATGAGGATTGGGAAGTAGAAGTATTCTACGGGGGACAGCCCTTGTATCCCCTGTTGTTAGCAATGGAGTGATGTAACATGCTTACTAGTCAAGAGCTCACAGCTCTGCTTCGAAACCATGGTTACAAGGTAACCCCACAGCGTTTGGCTGTTTATGAGGCTTTAGCTGAAAAGCCCTGGCATCCCAATGCAGAAATGCTGTACAAAACCCTACAGCCTAAATACCCGGCCATGAGCTTTGCCACGGTGTATAAAACTGTAGAGATACTGCGTGATATTAAAGCTATTCAGATTCTTAATACCGGAGAGGACAGCTATCGCTATGATGCTAATATGCACGAGCATTATCATCTTTGCTGCACCGAATGTGGTCATATTCAGGATGTAGCAATGGATAAGGAAGTGCGTGAGCAGCTAACCAATTTGGTGAAGGACCAAAGCGGCTATTCCGTTACGGGCGGACAGTTTTATTTCTACGGCCTGTGCCCTAAATGCCGCAAGCTACACTAATGGATTTGACAAAGGTGGACTGACTGATTTGGTTGGTGCACCTTTTTCTCTTTCTTCATAGATTTTTACGAAAATGCCACAAAAATGTTAAATTTCTCTGTTATAATATAAGCGTTTAGTGATAGGAGTGTGCCAATTTTGGCGAAAGATTTTCAGGTTGTGATGCTAGCCAGCGGCAGTAAGGGAAATGCAGCGCTGATTAGCACGGACAGCCAACGTTTTTTAGTGGATGTGGGCATTAGCTGTCGGGAGCTGGTGAAGCGCATGCAACAGGTGGGCGCCTGCCCAGAGGAATTGGGCGGATTGTTTATTACTCACGAGCATGTGGACCACGTTAAAGGAATAGTGACCTTTGCTAAAAAATATCAAATACCCATGTATGCCAGTCAGGGCACATGGCGCGCAGTTTTTAGCAAATATCCGGAGCTGAATCGGGCTAATTGCCGTTTAGCAGGCGCGCGGATGCTTGTGGAGGATGTGAGCGTTAGCTGCTTTGCAACCTCCCATGATGCGGCGCAGCCCGTGGGCTACAGCTTTTTTTGGCGCAGCGGTGGCTGTAAATGCACCTATGTAACGGATACTGGCTTTGTGACGCCCCAGGTGCGTGAGGCGGCCGAGGGTAGCGATGTGCTTGTGTTGGAGTCCAACCATGATATAGAGATGCTCAAAAATGGTAGCTATCCCTACGAGCTGAAGCAGCGTATTTTGGGAACACGGGGGCATTTGTCCAATGCTACGGCAGGACAGTTTTTGCTGCAGCAGGCAAAGCTGCCCAAGCATGTGTTTTTAGCACATTTGAGCGAGCAAAATAATTTGCCCCAGCTTGCTTTGGACACTGTCAAAAACATCTTGGAGAGCCAAAATCGCTTGCAGGAAACAAGGCTTTTTGTTGCAAGCCAGCATCAGCCTGTAGCGGATTTTTTAACAGGGCAGCTGGATCTGCCAGGTTTATTTGAAGAATAATCTTGATGAACACTTTGGTGTAAGGAGTGAAGATGATGCGAAAGACTACTTGGAAAAAAGCATTGAATATTTTTGTATGTGGTATGCTGGGCGCCACAGTGCTTATCGCCGGCTGTGGCGATAGCAAGACCTCTGCTGCCGTAGCCGAAAAGCCGGCTGCTAAGCAAGAGCAGCAGCTGAGCTCTGCTCGTAATACCCCAATTGTGAAGGCTGCCAAAAAGGTGGGGCCTTCCGTTGTAGGTATTGCTACCAAAGCTATCAAGCGCGAGGTAGTGCCTGATTTAGCAGATTTGTTCCCTGGCTTTCCCTTTGGCAATTTGCCGGGCTTTGGCGGTGGACGCAGGGTGCAGGAGCGTGTTGTTGAGGGCGTAGGCAGTGGCGTTATTTATGACGCTAAAAAAGGCTATATTGCTACCAATAACCACGTTGTTGCCGGTGCCAAGGAAATCACCGTTTATTTAACCGACGGCCGCAATGTGAAGGGCAAGGTGCTGGGTACCGACCCTGCTACGGACTTGGCTGTAGTGAAAATTGATGCGAATAATCTGCCCGAGGCCCCCATGGGCGACTCCGACACCATTCAGGTGGGCGAGCCTGCCATTGCTATTGGCAATCCCTTGGGCATGGAGCTGCGCGGTAGTGTAACTGTGGGCATTGTTAGCGCTTTGAACAGACAAATCACTGTGGGCGATAATAAATATACTTTGATTCAAACCGATGCTGCCATTAACCCTGGTAACTCCGGCGGTGCTTTGGTAAATGCTGATGGTGAGCTTATGGGCATTAACAGCGCTAAATATGCTGGTAATGGTGTTGAAGGCATTGGCTTTGCTATTCCCATTAACACTGCCAAGCCCATTCTGCAAACCTTGGTAGAAAAGGGCTCCGTAGCTAGACCTTATTTGGGTATCATGATTATTGATAGTGAAGCTTTGGCTAAGAATAAAAATGCGGATAAGGATAGCGTAGGCATAGACCTCCATGGCGGTGTGTACATTAGCAATATGTATCGCAATAGCCCGGCTTATCAAGCCGGCGTGCGTCCTGGCGACATTATTATCAAGATTGATGGTAAAAAGGTCAGCACCTCTAAGGAGGTTAGCCAAAAGGTTAAGGAAAGCAAGGTTGGCGATAGCCTAGTATTGACTTTGCGCCGTGGTGATGCCGAAATCGAGCGCACCGTAGTGCTTGAGGCTCTCCCTGAGCAAATGGGTAACTAGGCAGGCAATTTATGAAAATCACTATTGCTTGCGTGGGCAAGATTAAAGAAAAATATTTGGAAGCAGGTATTGCAGAATTCACTAAGCGCTTGACGCCCTTTTGCAAGCTGGAAACAGTGGCAATCAATGAGGAGCGCATGCCGGACGACCCTGCGCCTGCCATTAAGCAGCAGGTTTTGGAAAGGGAAACAGCGCGGCTTATGGCCATTATTCCGGAAAATTCCTATGTGATTTTGCTGGATGTGATTGGTAAGCAAATCTCTAGTCCTGAGCTGGCGGAGAAGATTGATAGCCTTACCTTGGCTGGCACGAGCCATATCACCTTTGTCATTGGTGGGGCCTTTGGTTATACCGACGCCCTGCGTAAGCGGGCCGATTTGGCCTTGAGCTTTTCCAAAATGACCTTCACCCATCAAATGATACGCTTGCTTTTAATCGAGCAGATTTACCGGGCTTTTAAGATTAGTCGGGGTGAGAAGTATCACTGGTAAGTACGCAAGAAAGTACGCAAGAAAAAATCCTTTGTCGTCCCCTGCAAATGGTGGTATAACTATCGCTAACATTACACTTAGAAGGGGATGCTTCACAAAAATGGAACATAAAAATATTTATCAGTTGGTATTGGCAGGAGTTTTGTGCGCTATCGGCCTAGTGGTGCCCATGGTAATGCCCAAGGTAATTTTAGGGCCTATGTCCTTCACCCTGGGCTCCCATGTGGCGATTTTCTTGGCCATGTTTATCTCTCCCAAGGTTGCCGCTGCTGTGGTTTTGGGAACCACTATGGGCTTTTTTATGACCACACCGATTATCATTGCCATGCGTGCAGCCTCTCATATTATCTTCGCCCTCATCGGCGCTTTGCTGATCAAGCGTTACACCGATATTCTTGATAAGCCCATCGCTTGCCTTAGCTTAAATGCCGGTCTGGCCCTGATTCACGGCTTAAGCGAGGTCTTGGTGGTTTCTCCTTTCTTCTCCGGCTATATGTTTACTCCGGCACAATTAGACAGTGGCTTTATCATGAGTGTAGTTGTTTTAGTAGGTTTGGGCACCGTTGTGCATTCCTTTGTGGACTGCAGCATCTCCGTACTGCTTTGGAAATGCGTAAGAAGCACAGTGCCTGGTATTAAATTAATCCGTGGATAATTTTTTAGCTTACTCTTTTCCACGAATGGGTAATATAATATAGTAAAATAACGGCAGAGCTGCAAGTGAAAGCAGTTCTGCCGTTGTTGTATTTCGGACTTCTATTTACTTCTATTGATGATATAAATGCCACAGGCCACGATAATAGCAGCGAGGTAATAGCGCGTGACAAAGGGCTCGCCCAAGAGCCAACCGGAAATCATAACACCTGCAATGGGCATAAAGGAGCTGAAGATAGCAATAGGCTGCGCACACAGCTTTTGGTGGGCACCCGAAAGCTTCTGCCTAATAGGTAGGCAAAGAGCATAGCTAGCACGCCCGCCAAAGTAAAGCGCATCCCTGCAAAAACCAGCTTGTCTGCAATCTGGGGCATAGCAATTTCCCTATAGCCTAGCTTGATTAAAGGAAAGTCTCCGGCCCATGCCAAAATACATGCTAGGGTGAGAAAGGGTGCCAACTTGGGATTGCCAAAGAACTCTTTTTGTGTCATGGCTTATGCCTCCAAGAAAATTATTAAAAGCGAACAAATATTTCCTGCCGCGTTTTGGGGATAGGAAGCATCATCACAGCTGATAAATCCACACAATAATAGGCATGGTAATGGTGCATAGGGTGGCCGTAACCACGTTGATAACACTGGCATATTCCGGCTGATTATCAAAAAGGGACGCCATGCTGACGCAGGTGGTAGCGGATGGAGTGGCAGTGGCTAAGAGCGTAATCAACAAAATTGTTTCTCCATCGGGAGAAAAGCTTGCTAGACCACTGTATTTTAAGAATACAAGCACCATCAGCGGCATTACAATTAAACGCAAAAAGGCGACCAAGGGCACACGCTTATAGGATTTTATTTTTTCCCAGCTCATATTGCCCAAAAGCATGCCTGCGATAATCATAGCGGAGGGGCCGATAACCAGTCCCAAGGCATGAAAGGCATCATTTACAGGGTCTGGCAAGCGCCAGCCCGTAAATAACAAAATGAGCCCGATGAAAATAGCGATCATATTGGCATTGGTAAAAACGGCCTTCCAATCCATGTGTGTTTCCCTGGCCATGGCGGACTTCATATGTGTCCAGAAGAGCACCAGCTGCACAGCAAGAAAGGTGCTGGAATAAATGACCCATTCAGGCCCTAAAACAGCAATAACCAAGGGAATAATCAAATTGCCTGCGTTGGAATAAATCACGGAGCACTGCTCCACTGCGTTTAGCTTGAGCGCACGCTTCCAAAAGATGCCCAAGAAAAGCAAAATAGCCTGCACAATTACTGCAGCAACCGTGCTGAGCATCAGTCCGTGCTGGATTTCTGGCGTAAAATTAACCTGAAAGGACTCGATAATTACACAAGGGAAGAATAAATATAGTAACAAAATGGACATGATTTTGCTGTCCGAGGCTTTGACGATTTTTAAGCGCACCAGGGACATGCTCATGATCATAATGATGAAAAGCGAGAAAATTTTTTTGGCTAAAATTAGTGATAACATAGTGCACCTTCACAGAATTTATTTTGGATAAGTGTCCTATAAACAGGACAGCAGTTTATAAGTACCATAATGTTGTTCATTATATCACCATTTCGCAAAGAAAACAAAGGCTTTTTACTGGCGATTGGCGTAGTATGTGCGCTAGACAAAAAACAAGCCAACAAAAGCGGCGGCTCTTGCTGGCTTGAAAATAATGACTAATGCTATATGGGGTTATGATAAACGGCAATTATCGGGCGAAGACATTGGCAAATCTATTTTCCCAAAAAAGCAGCAGCCATAAGGATAACGAAAACGAGGGAAGTAACAGCTTGTTTGTTGGTCATGATATTGCACTCCTTTAATATTTAATTTCCGGAGATGCGCGCACTCTCTTACTTGACTATAGTATAAACTAAGTCTATAATAAAGTAAAACGAAGAAAAAACCTATTATTTAACAAAAAAAGTGAGAAGTAAAATGGAATTTGATTTTTACCGCAACTTCCTCGTGCTGGCCGAGTCCAACACCATGAGCGCCGCCGCTCGCAAATTGAATATCGTGCAAACGGCCTTGAGCAGTCAAATCACTAAGCTGGAGGATTATTATGGCGTGAGGCTGGTGAAGCGTCAAAAGGGCAGCAAGCATATTGAGCTTACTGCCGCAGGCATTGAGTTTGTGCAAAAGGTACGCAAGCTGTGCCAAAGTGAGGACGAGCTGGCCCTGGCCATGGAAAAATATGACGGCAATGTTTTTGGTACTATTCGCTTTGGCGTATCTCCCATGCGCAGTCACTATTTTATCGAGCGCTATTTGATGCCCTTTACAAAATTGCATCCGCGCATTACCTTTATGTTTGAGGAAATGCTCACCATCGATCAGGTGGATAAAATACGGGCGGGTAATATTGATTTTGCCTTTTCCAATGCGGCTATCAAGATTTATCCTGAGTTTGGCATGATTAATTTTGAAAGGGAAAAGCTTTTTGCGGTGTATCGTGAGGATTTGACGGTGCCTTGGGCGGACAAGGAATATCTGGAAATTAAGGATTTGGCGGAACTACCGCTGTGCAGCTATTCCACTCAGTTCTCTTTGCTCAGGCGCTTTTACGAAAAGCAGGGCATTAGACTGCAAACCCATTTTATGACGAATACACTCCACACCACCCTTACCGTAGTGAAAAACAGCAATAATATTGGTGTTATCGCTGCCACTCCCAACGAAAAGCTGGTGGAGGGCTTAGCCAAAAAGCCCATTAAGGACTCTCAATTGGAATTTAATAAGATGTTTTATTGGAACAAGGATCGCACTATGAGCCTTGCTGCCGAAACCTTTCTGGCGTACTTTCGCAAGGAGGCCAAAAAGGATGGGGCAGAGGTATAGCATATAACGGACTCTCTTTCCAGTAACGTTTCATTACCCGTAAAACAACAACGGCAGAACTGCCATCACCTGCAGCTCTGCCGTTATTTTTGTGTGTTGTTTATTAAGTAGCTTTAAAGAGCAAACATCCTGCTTGCCAGCTCCTTGCCGCTGGTAGTGCGAAAGATTTTCTCCACTGTGTGGGCGATGGCCTCCTTACTCAGTCCGTCCTCATAAAAGTTCACAATAAAATCTGCCTCTACCAAAATTTGATAGTCCAAGCCATCAATATCAGTATAGGTATGGTGATGGCCAACCAGATAGCAGATGCGCTCTACATCCTTAGCTGCATAGCCGAGCTTACTTAAAATTTTCTGAGCAATGGCTGGCCCCTCTTGCTCTTGAATTTTGCCTGTGCAGTGACCTTTGCCATACTTGGCTTCACCGGCCACAATGCCGCAGTCGTGAATAAAGCCGGCGGCTTCCACTAAATCAACCAGCGCTGCGTCCGTTCCTTCTAAAAGGGCGATTTCCTTGGCAAGGCTGGCTACCTTGATCAGATGCTGACAGCGGCGCGCATCACCGGAAAAATGCTGGAGCATAGCTTTGTAAAGTAATATATTTTTATGCATAAGCTGTAGACCTCCTCTGTAAAAATAGCAAATAAGCTGATAAGATTATTATAACATAAAAAATGAATAGTTCTAGTATTTAGTCGCTCTTTTTCATATAGCAAAAGTTTCTTGCTCAAGTGATAAATAGATGTTATAATAAAATAAATATACTGAACTTTGTGCGTTTTAATCTTAATCAGAGGAGGAGAGCCGCTATGTTAAAAAAGACCTTGCTTTGCTTGTTAGTAATGGTGGCCCTGTTAGTTGGAGCCTGCGGTGGCAAAGAAGTTAGGCAAAACGAACGTCCCATAACCGTTTATTTATTCACTGTGGAAATGCTGCGTGATTATGCGCCCTATATCCAAGCACAGCTGCCGGATGTGGAGCTGCAGTTTGTAGTGGGTAATAACGATTTAGATTTTTATAAATTCCTTAAGGAGCAGGGCTCGTTGCCGGATATCTTTACTAATCGGCGCTTTGCCCTGCATGATGCTGCTCAATTGCGCGAGCAGCTACTGGATTTATCTAGAACAGATGCTGCTGCCTCCATTTATGCAGGCTTTTTGGATAACTACAAGAATAAGGATGGCACCATTAACTGGCTGCCCTTGTGCGGTGAACCGGATGGGTTTGTTGCTAACAAGGCCTTATTTGCTAAATACAATATTCCTCTGCCCCATGATTATGCAAGCTTTCGCTTTGCCTGCAAGGAATTTGCCAAGCATGGCATTCGCGGCTTTGTGAGCGATTTTTATTATGATTATACGCCCATGGAGATTTTACAAGGCCTATCCATCTCGCAGCTGCAATCCTTAGAGGGGCAAAAATGGCGTCTTGCTTACGAAAACCCCAAGGGTAACGAGCGCCCCGGCTTGGACAAAAAAATTTGGCCCCGTGCCTTTGAGCGCATGGAAGCCTTTATTGCGGATGCCGGTCTTGAGCCCGGTGATGTGGATTTTGAGTATAATAAGGTAATGGACCTTTTTATTCACGAAAAAGCTGCCATGGCACGCTTTACCGGCCCCTTGGCCTTGCAATATGCCAAGGAATTTAAGATGGATTTAGTCTTTTTGCCGTATTTTGGTCAGGATGGTGGCAACGATTGGATGCTTACCTATCCCTTCTGCCAAGTTGCTTTGAATGGCAATTTGGAAAAGGACGCCAAACGCAAGGAAAAGGCTATGCGAGTGTTAAATGTAATGCTCTCTGAGGGCGGGCAACGCATTATCGCCCAAAAGAATGATATCATTGCCTATAGCCGCAATACCAAGCTGGAGCTCAATCCCATCCTGGACTCCATTCGTCCCTATATTGACTCCAATCTTTTGTACCTGCGCCTGGCATCCAATGATTTCTTCGCTGGCTCTAAAATGGTAGTGGATAAGCTTTTAAAGCGTGAAATTAACGCCAAGCAGGCTTATGAAGAGCTGGATGCTTTCCTGCGCAGACCAAAGGATAAAGCTGCAAATAGTGTGGCAGTATTTGATAAAAGCTATCCTATTATCTTCCAGCGCAATGGTGGTAATCAAGCTGGCTCTGCCCTGACCAATACCTTGGCCAAGGTATATGATGCGGAAATCGTTCTCGCTGCAGGATATAGCTTCACTAGCCCGGTGCATGCGACAGGTTATTCTAACAAGCAGCTGCAATATTTAATCATGCCCAACAGCCTTGAAAGCTTCACTAAGGAAATGACGGGCGAGGAAATTACGAAGCTGCTGCGCATTTATGTGGAAGGCTCGAAGAATGTAGCGCCCACTGCGCTGGTGCAGCCCTTTAATAAAACGCTGCTACCTATTACCGCAGGACTGGAATATATCGCAGAGGAAGGCAAGCAAGGCTTTAAGCTGAAGACCGTTACTCAAAATGGTAAAGCTCTTGATTTGAAGAAAAAGTATAAGGTCACAGTCCTCGATAAGGAAACCTATTTTAGACTAAAGGCCTTAGAGCTTTTCCCTGAAGCAGGCGAGAGCGCCTTTGTACGAGGCAAAGAGTTTGTACGGCCTAATTGGCTGCGCTACTTCCAAGTGGGCAAGCAGCTGGCAGCTCCCACCGCCTATGTAAAGGTTGAATAAGAAAAAAGGTAGAACAACTATTTGAGCTGTTCTACCTTTATTTTTATGGGTAACGAAACGTTACTTGAAATAAATGTTCACTATACTATTAGAGCTTATTAAATTCGCCTTTATAACGAGCCTGTTCCTTTTCGTAGGAAGCAGGATCGGCATAGCGGTTAACCTTATCATTCAGCTTGCAAGCGTCAGTAATGCAGTCGTTAACAGCATTTTTAGTGTTGATGCGGGGGTCGTCCTCGCTTGCTACAACATAGCCAGCTACACGCAGCATGCTGCTATCATATTCCTTCACGCCGTAGTCATAGCTATAGAATTTGCCATCTGCTACGATGCTTTCCTTCAGTGCAACCTTTACAGTAGCATATTTGCCCACGAGCTTATCGCCGGTGCCAACGCCGGCCAAATCAATCTTCACAACAACGGGAGTCCAGTTGGGACGGGTAACCAGGGAAACATCGGCGGGGGTCAGCTCTTTTTCAGGAGCACGTTTAAAGATTTGGATATCGAAGCGTTTACCATAATTTTCTTTCAGGAAAGCTTCCAGCTCCACCTTGCCCTTTTCAATGTTATTTTCAGGATTTTGTACTTCCAAAATTACGTCAGGAACCTGATACCAGAACACTACCTTTTTAGCGGGAGCAGCGGCAGCGCAAACGGAGCACACTAACAGGCACAGAATGCAGAGAATCAGTTTTTTCATAGGGGATAACCTCCTCGTTTTTTATTGTTATGTATATTGTAGCAAGAAAAAAGTGTTCTGAAAAGCCTAGAATACATACTTTTTTTACATTAGTATTACTTGTCAAATGCATAGTCAGTAGTTAAAATATAATCAGGTTTAGAAAAGTGTTTGCTGAAAGTATTGGCTATACCATAAAGCACGAAAGGATATCATCATGAGGAAGGTTATTGAAGTGTTTAAAAGCGGCTTGCATATGCTGCTTTACATATTACTAGGCTTCTTATTATTGGGCCAGCTTTCGCTGAACGCGGCCGAGGCAGTGGAGAATCAAAAGGTAAGGGTAGGTTATTTTTATTTGCCCGGTTACCATGAAATGGACGCCAGTGGTCGTTTGTATGGCTATGGCTATGATCTGCTGCAAAAGCTACAGCTTTACAATGACTGGAGCTGTGAATATATTGGCTATAACGAGAAGTGGAATGATGGCTTCAAGATGCTGGAGCGAGGTGAGATTGACCTTATCACCGGTGTGCGCAAGCGCAGCGAGCGCTTAGCTAAGTTTTCTTATAGCAGCAATCCTATAGGGCGCAGCTCTTCTGTTTTAGTAGTGCGTGAAGAGGATGCTCGCTATATCTCCGGTAATTACAGCACCTATCAAGATATGCGTGTGGGCGCTCTGCGTGGGAGCATTGTCAATATCAATTTTGATGCCTTTGCTAAGGAGAAGGATTTTGCTTATACTATTCGCTATTATGAAAACATGAACGACTTGCAGGATGCCCTGCGGGTGAAGAAGGATGTGGATGCAATTTTAACTACCAGCATGAGGTTTATGGATAAAGAACGGGTGCTGGACCAATATGATTCGGAATTTCTCTTTGCCATTGTCAAAAAGGGCAATGAAAATCTGCTTAAAGAGGTCAATAATGCTATCCACAAGATGGATTATGTTAATCCCATGTGGCGTCAGGATTTGTATTCTAAGTATTATACACCGCGTAAGGGTAATATTTTGCCCTTGAGCCACGAAGAGCTTGCTTATCGCGAGCTGACCAATGCGTTGGGTAGGAAGCTGCGGGTTTTGGTTAATCCCGACCGCAAGCCCTATTCTTATCTGGAAAATAATGAGTATAAAGGCATTTTTCCCCAGTTGGCCCAGGAAATGGCACGTCGCACCGGCTTTAAATATGAATATGTATCCGTAAAAAATCGTACAGAATATTTAGAGGCTATTAAGCAACATAAGGCAGATATTATTTTAGATATGCCCTTGGATAATTATCAAGCAGAAAAGCTGGGCTATAGGCTGAGCGAACCAATTTTAAGCTCAACCCTTTTTATGGTTAAGCTGCGTAGCAATCAAGACCTTCCTAAAAAGGTAGCCTTTGTAAAATCAGCATATAATTATGGGCAGCTTCCCGAGATTTTGCCCAAGGGTGCGCAGGTTTTTCTGCTGGATTCCTTCGAAGAGTGCCTTAAGGGCGTTTTAAAGGGCGAATACGATGCTACTTATATGTATGCCTTCCAAGCGCAGGATGTTGTGGGACGTGATGCTAGTCAAAGTCTGATGATGGCTATCGTGCCCGGTGTGCAGCTCAGTTATTGTTTGGGCATTAATGCTAAGGAAAGCCCTGAGCTGGCTTCCATTGTCAATAAATCCGTAGCCAGTGTTAGAGCTAATTATGTGGACCAGCTTCTGGGTAGCTATGCTACGCTGCAGTCCAGACCTACGCTATTCGATGAGATCATAAATGACCCTTGGGCTGTGGGTATCATTGTTTTTGTACTGGTGGGAATTATTTCCTTGCTGGGCTTGTTGCATGTGCGCCAAAAGAATATGGAAATTATCAGCAAGAAGAATGAGCAGTTAGAGGAGCAACAGGAGCTTTTGAGTTGTGCTCTAGAGCGGGCAGAGGCCAGCAACAAGGCTAAAACCGTGTTCCTCAACAGCGTTTCCCATGATATTCGCACGCCCATGAACGCCATTATGGGCTTTGCCAAGCTGGCCCAGGAGCAGGCAGTTAATCCTGTGACGCGCAGGTATTTGGAGAAGATTTTGCTGTCGGGCAAGAACCTTTTATCCTTGATTAACGATGTGTTGGATATGAGCAGCATCGAAAACGGCAAGCTGAAGGTTCATGAGGAGCCCTGTGACTTAGCGGAGCTATTGAAGGGGTTGCATGAGCTTTTGCTGCCGGCTGCCAAGGAAAAACAGCTGCAGCTTTTGCTAGATGCTAGTCGACTTGGCACCGGTAAGGTGTTATGCGATAAAGCTCTTTTGCAAAGGGTGCTTTTGAACTGCCTGAGTAACGCCATTAAGTATACTGATGCAGGTGGGCTTGTAAGCCTGCGTGCGGAGCAAAAGGGCACGGCCATTGGTGAAGAAGCTCTCTTTAGCTTCCGTGTCAGCGATAACGGCATTGGCATGAGTGAGGAGTTTATGACTAAGCTTTTCGAGCCCTTTACGAGAGAGCGTGATACTACGACCAGCGGCATCCAAGGTACAGGCCTTGGCATGACGATTACTAAAACCATCGTGGAGCTGTTGGATGGTAAGATCGATGTGCGAAGCGAAGTGGGCAAGGGCACGGTGGTGTATGTGGATGTGCCCCTGAAAGTAGTGCCGGAGCCTAAGGAAACTCCTAAAACTGAAGCCAAGGCAGCTGAGCTCAGCTTTAAGGGTAAGCATGTGCTTCTAGTGGATGATGTGGAGCTGAACCGCGAGATTGCCCAGATGATGCTGGAAAAGGCTGGCTTTGAGGTTAGCACCTGCGTCAATGGCCAGGAGGCGGTGGATTATATGTCCCAGCCTAGGGGTGCCAAGGTGGATTTAATCCTGATGGATTTGATGATGCCGGTCATGGATGGTCTTGAGGCCACCCGTATGATCAGGTGCCTGCCTGATAAGGAGGTAGGGCAGAAGGTTATCATTGCCCTGACTGCGAACGCTATGAATGAAACGAAGCAGGAGGTTTTGGAGGCGGGCATGGACGGCATGCTGAATAAGCCCTTTGATGTGAATGCCTTGCAGCGTGTGCTGCAGGAGGTTTGGCAGAGTCGCAGATAAAGAAAAGCACTGTAGTCATCGTTGTGATGCTTACAGTGCTTTTTCTATGCTCTTATTATTCGCTAAGCCATTTCACAGCCTTTTCTAGCAGGCTAGGAGCTTCAGCTTTAGTAGCTTCGGTTTGTTCTACTTTTGTCTCTATTTGTTGTTCTTCAATAGCTTGTTTTTTGGGCTGTTTTTCTTTCTTAGCCTTTTTGGTATTATATTTGGTCATGACGGCGTTGAGGTCGCCGTCCTTGAGCCATTGCTCCAGTGCCTCGGCCATGGCTTTAACTGCTGTTTCGATGGCTGCTTTGTCCTCGCCTTGGAATTGGTGCAGCACATGGTTAACAACGGCCTTATTATTGCGCTCAGGATGGCCAATGCCGATTTTAAAGCGAGGATATTCCTCGGTGCCAAGATGCTCGGTGATGGATTTAATGCCGTTGTGGCCGCCGGCGCTGCCCTTGCGGCGAATGCGCAGGTGGCCAACAGGTAAATCCATGTCGTCTTGGATGACGGCAATGTCTTCAGGGTCGATGTGGTAGAAGTTGGCATAAGCACCGACGGCAATGCCGCTCAGGTTCATGTAGGTGGTGGGCTTGATGATGAGAATTTTTTCGGGGGCGCGGTATTCGGCACAGTAGGCGTTGCGGTCTTCTTTGCCGAAGGTGACGCCGAGGCGCTTGGCCAGCTCGTCTACGACCATAAAGCCGATGTTATGCCTTGTGTTTTCGTATTCTCGGCCGATATTGCCCAAGCCGACGATTAGTTTCATATAGTTTTCTCCTTTGTTTGGGGATAAATTGTAGTTTG
>JBJDXD010000115.1:0-28269 GCA_051866495.1 Phascolarctobacterium sp.
TCCTTTTGCCAGGAATTGGCCATGCCTAAGGCAACTGTGCGGGTCATGTCGGAGTGGTAGCCACGATAAACGGCACCAAAATCAAATGTAATAAAATCACCGATTTCAACAACCTTGTCGCTGGCCATACCATGGGGCAAAGCACTACGAGCACCGCTGGCAACAATGGTATCGAAGGAGTTCTTTTCACTGCCATGGGCACGCATATAATACTCCAGACGCCCTGCCAAACTCCGCTCCGTGCGTCCCGGACGAATATCATCCAGAAGCTCCACAAAAGCCTCATCAGCAATGCTAGCAGCCTTTAAAAGCAGCTCCAGCTCCTTTTTATCCTTGATCATGCGAATACCACTAAAATCAATGCTTTCCATGGGTATTTCTCCCAAAAGCTCTTTTAGTGTTACATAATCATTATAGCTATACCAAGCGCCATCAAAGCCAACCACCTGAGCTCCGGCCTTTTTAGCTAAATTGGCAGCTGCGTCCCACATGCTGTTAGGATTTGCCGGTGTATATTCAAGCACCTTAAACAGCTTCATTTCGCCTTTTGCCTGCTGTGTATAGCGACCATCAGTGATCAATACTCCCTGCTGACGGTCCAGATAAAATAGGCTGGAATCACCAGTAAAGCCCGTGAGATAGCGGATTGTTGTAACATCCTTTATAATGACACTGTCCACTATATGCTTAGCCATCAGCTCTAACACTCTGTTAATGCGCGTCATTAGTCAACCTCTTTTCCTCAAATGCCATCTAAACATGGGTATTACCCTACTATTTTACCACTCATTGGCAAAACTATCAACAATTTCTATGTTGAAAGGCATGTTTTCTATTATATCCATGGTATCGAAATAGGTATCGGGGGTTGCGTAAAACTTAATTAGGCCTGCACTGCCGTCCACGGTGCTCACCATGGCCAAGTGCTCGTAGCCTTCCATAATCCAATTTACATCCGCTATATGCTCAGGCTCTACCTGGGCGTAAATCATACTGTGGGGTTCAGGGGCATTATCGCTCATTTATCTAACAACCTTTCTGCGTAATAAGCTAAACGGTAACAGTGCCACATCACTTGCGGCACTAAATTTTTGTTGGGCATGGGGTGCGCAGTCAATTGCTACCCCCTCCTCATCCTGCATTGCCGTTAAAACAAAGGGCAAGAGCTCGCCATCCGGCATCAAAAGCTCCAGCTGCTCGCCGGCCTTCACATTATTGCGCTGCTCAAAATAAGCACGCTTAGCCTCGACATCGTAGCCAGTTACTATGCCCACAAAATCATGGGTTTGCTCGTATTTAGAGCTAGTGTAAACCTGAGCATTTCTGTCAGGCTTGGCCACAGCAAAGCCAGTTGTGTATTGGCGATGGGACACCTTGTTAAGCTCGGTAATCCATGCCTCCGGCACACTATAATGCTTCCTGTCAGCCCAGCAGGCATCAATAGCCTTGCGATAAACGCTGACCACTGTTGCCACATAATGCACGCTCTTCATGCGGCCCTCAATCTTCAGACTGCACACACCGGCGTCCATCAGCTCCGGCAAATATTCGATAAGGCACAAATCCTTAGAGTTCATCACATAGGTTCCGTGCTCATCCTCTTCCAAGTCAAAGTACTCGCCAGGTCTTTTTTGCTCGCCCAGCTTATACATATTATACTCCCAACGACAAGCCTGCGTACAAGCACCGCGGTTACCGTCACGACCGGTTAGATAGCTGCTCAATAGGCAACGACCGCTGTAGGAAATGCACATAGCACCGTGTACGAAGGTTTCAATTTCTACCTCAGTCTTAGCGCTGATTTCGGCAATCTCCTTTAAGGAAAGCTCGCGAGCTAAAACTACGCGCTCTGCTCCCAGCTGCTCCCATGCCTTGACAGTGGCAAAATTGGTAGTATTGGCCTGAGTGCTCACATGGAGCGCCATCCTGGGCACAACCTGGCGAGCAGTATGCCACACGCCCAAATCACTAATTAAAAGTGCATCAACCTTGGCCTTTTCTAAGCCCAGTAAATAATCGGGCAGCTTTTCGATATCCTCGTTATGAGCAAAAATATTCACAGTTACATAAACCTTCTTGCCCAAGCTGTGAGCATATTCAGTTATCTCTGCAATCTCAGGCAGGTCAAAATTGTTAGCAAAGGCTCTAAGGCCAAACATTTTTCCGCCCAGATAAATTGCGTCAGCACCATACAAAAGGGCCATTTTGCCCTTTTCCATGCTACCCGCCGGCGCTAGGAGCTCCGGCTTCACAAAAGCTCTCGTCATTTTTCCTCCACTTTTTATCCTATCTCGTCAATAGCGCGCAAATGCTCGCTATAGGTTTTCGTAAAGCGATGGTGTCCATCCTTTTCAGCTACAAAGTATAAATAATCCGTCTTTTCCGGCGCCAAAACAGCCTTAATGGCACTCATGCCAGGACTGGCAATTGGCCCTGGTGGCAGTCCCGGGTTTTGATAAGTATTATAGGGACTTTTTATTTTGGTATCGTCAAAGGTGATAACCTCTTTTTGTGCTCCTAGTAAATACTGAATGGTGGTATCCGATTGGATGGGCATGCCAATCTCCAAACGCTTTAAAAAAACGCCGGCAATACGGGGCTGCTCCTCCGCAAAAACTGCTTCTAGCTCCACCATAGCCGCCAAATTCACCACATCACGCAGCTTTAATCCCTTGGCAGAGCAAGCATCAAGAATCTTTTCCTCACGCATATATTCGTCAAATTGGCGCACGAAAAAGGCCAGCATCTTTTCTTCACTAAGCCCCACAGGCATCTCATAGGTTGCCGGATAAATAAAGCCCTCAGCTTTAAAAAGCACATTGGGATCATCCGTTTGCATATAAGCATAGGGAGCATAAGCTTTAGCTGCAGCAATAAATTTATCAGCACTGCCCAAGCCCTCTTCTTCAAGCCTTTTCGCAGTTTTTACCACCGTATAGCCTTCAGGAACAGTAAAGCGCAATAGCTTAATGCGACCCTTAGCCATCACATCCACAATCTCGCCATTACTCAGGCCGCCCTCAATTTGGTAGGGACCAGCCTGCAGCTTGGTCGCTAAGCCCTTGTAGCGTGCTTCCCAACGAAAGGCAGTTGGGTCCTTTACAAGCTTCTTTTCATGCAAAAGCTGGGCAATATCTGCCGTGGTCATGCCCTCCTTGACCACAATTAAATGGGGACCATGCACTGCAAAATCCTTGTTATTGCCACGACTATGTAGCAGCGTCAAAAAGCCTAGCAACGGCACAACAATGAGTACGGCCAAAGCAATATACCAATTGCTTTTGAGCCAAGCCTTAATTTTGGTGATTTTCTCTTCATCCATAAACTGCATTTCCCCATTCATCAGATTTTACATAAAAATACCGGACCGAAGTCCGGTGCTTTTTATTCTTCGTCGTCGCAGTATTGGTCGTACAGCTCAGCAACGGCTTCGTATTCTTCATCGGTGGGAGCTACATAAACTGCTTCGCCGTTCTCATCAAAATCAACACGGGCAATAATGCAGTAATCATCCTCATCCTCTTCATGATGATGGCACTCGCAATCCTCATCCTCGCAGCAATCGTCGTCAATAGCAACAAGAACTGCAAAGTTTTTGCCATTGTAAGGAATAATCATTTCCTCCATAAAATAGCCTTCGTTGCCTTGGTCATCGGTCAGAACAACTACATTAACCTCTTCTGCTTCTTCTTGCATAGCTTCCAATTCTTCGTTTTTAATATCCTTATCAGCCATTAGGGCACCTCTTTCTAGAAAAATAATTACTACATTATTTTATAATACTTTAGTGGCTTCTGTCAAATTTTAAAGCTCTTGCTATCAAGATAATTTTGCAAAATAACCACGGCGGCCATCATATCAATAACCTGCTTGCGTTTTTTGCGACGCATATCCGCATCTACTAGCACCTTTTCAGCAGCAACAGTGCTCAAGCGTTCGTCCCAAAGCACCACCTTGCAGGCAGGAAACATTTCCTCCAGCTTGTGAGCCATGGCCTCGCAGGCCTGAGCGCGCTCGCCGATGGTGCCATTCATATTTTTAGGATAGCCCACAACTAGGGTATCAACCTCGTGCTCCTTGATAAGCTCAGCAATACGGGCATAATCCCGCTCCTCGGTGGTACGCTTTATTGTTTCTACGCCATTGGCAATCATGCCCAATAAATCGCTAACCGCAATGCCGATGGTTCTTGTGCCCACATCCAAGGACATTTTGCGCATGTACTTTCTCCTTATTTATTGATTTGCTTTAAATAGCTAATGACCATGGCCTCGATGAGCTCATAGCGCTCATGACGGCGCAGTTTGGTGCGAGCATTATCGAAGCTAGTAATATAAGTTGGGTCGCCACTGAGCAAGTAGCCAGCCAGCTGGTCCACAGGGTTATAACCCTTCTTTTCCAAAGCAGCATATACTTCCTTAATGGTTTCAGCCACATCCAGCTTTTCCGGCTGGCGCTTAAACATCATAGTTTCTTGAGATACATCAGACATAAATAACAACTCCTTTCGGCTTGTTCTTACTTATACACACTATATTTTAACACAAAAATGTGGCGTTTAATAGTAATTTTTGCAAGATAAAACCCCACCTGTTGTCAAGTGGGGTTAAAATCATTATTTCAGCATACCTTCGATAATAGCCGTAGCCTCCGCCAAAGCCGCATCGACCTTGGACGCATCCTTAGCACCAGCCTGTGCCATGTCAGGACGACCGCCGCCGCCACCGCCGCACAGCTTAGCCACAGCCTTCACGATATTACCGGAGTGAGCACCCTTAGCCACAGCATCCTTGGTAGCCATGGTCAGAATGCTTACCTTCTCACCCATTACAGCTGCCAGCACGACTACGCCGCCAACCTTATCGCGCATTTGGTCACCCAAATTACGCAGTGCATCAACGCTATCAGCCTGTACCTTTTGTACCAGCACGGGCACGCCCTTGATATCCTTTACTTGGTCAGCCACATTGGAAACCTGTGCCTTGGCGATTTCGGCAGTCAGCTCTTCAGCCTTCTTTTGTACAGCCTTCAGCTCGCAGTGCAGAGCATCCAGGCGTTCAGGAAGATCACAGCAACGGCATTTCAAAGATGCTGCCAATTCCTTCATCATAGCTTCCATGTTATTTACATGCTCCACAGCGCCATGACCGGTTACAGCCTCAATACGGCGCACACCGGCACCGCTGGAGCCTTCGCTAACAATCTTGAACATACCGATTTGAGCAGTGTTGCTTACATGGCTACCGCCACAGAACTCCATGGAGAAGCCGGGCACAGTAACCACGCGCACAATCTTGCCATATTTTTCACCGAAGAGGGCCATAGCGCCCTTCTTCTTAGCTTCCTCAATGGGCAGCTCTTCAATTTCTACGCCCTTGCTGGCGAGAATTTGTTCATTTACAATGCTTTCAACCTCGGCCAGCTCTGCCTCAGTAACTTGGGAGAAGTGGGAGAAGTCAAAGCGCAGTCTATCGGGACCAACGTAGCTACCAGCTTGGTTAACATGGCTGCCCAGAACTTGCTTCAAAGCAGCATGCAGCAGATGGGTTGCAGTGTGATTGCGGGCAATATCCAGCTTGCGAGCCTTGTCCACAGCAAAGGTCACAGCATCGCCTACATTGATAACGCCCTCGGTTACCTCGCCAATCATGATGATGGCGCCATCAGGCAGCTTTTTAGTTGTGGTAACGTTAATCACGCCGGTGGGGCCGGTAATGGTGCCCAAATCGCCTAGCTGACCGCCGCCCTCAGCATGGAAGGCAGTTACGTCGCAGATAACAGCAACCTCGGTGCCGTCACCAGCAGTTTCCATGGGCTGTGCATCATGAGCAGGATACATCTTCACGATGGTAGCCTTAGTGGCAGCTTCATCAACCTTTAAGGAAGCAACCTCGATGCCGGTGGTGTTGTAAACAACCGGACGGCCTTCCTTGTCGTTGCGAGCGTCACGAGCCATTTGACGTTGCACCTCCAAAGCAGCATCAAAGCCAACCTTATCCATGGTCATGCCCTGCTCTTCCAAAATTTCTGCAGTCAATTCCCAGGGGAAGCCAAAGGTATCGTTCAGCTTGAAGGCAGTAGCGCCGTCCAGCTCGGTCTTACCTGCTTCCTTCAGTTTAGCAATCTCTTCATTCAAGAGCTCACTGCCCTGCTTTAAGGTGCGCAGGAAGCTGGTTTCTTCCATGTCGATAACCTTTTGAATGTAGTCGCGTTTTTCAGCCAAATTGGTATATACATGGCCAAACATGCCGATAACAATATCAACAGCACCGGCCAAGAATTTTTCGCTGATGCCGATCAAACGACCATGGCGTACAGCGCGACGCAGAATGCGGCGCAATACATAGCCGCGACCCTCGTTAGAGGGCAGAATGCCATCCCCAATCATAAAGGTCATGCTACGAGCATGGTCGGCAATAACCTTCAAGGATACATCAGTATCCTTATCCTTGCCATATTCCACGCCAGCAACCTTGCAAGCATATTCAATAATGGGGAACATTAAGTCAGTTTCAAAGTTAGAGGGCTTACCTTGGATAACACTAGCCAAGCGCTCCAGACCTGCACCGGTATCGATGTTTTTGCTCTTCAAGGGCGGATAGGTGCCATCCGGCATTTGGTTGAATTGGGTAAATACCAAGTTCCACAGCTCTAAGAAGCGGTCGCAGTCACAGCCAGGGCCACAGGTGGGCTTGCCGCAGCCGCGTTCGGGACCAAGGTCGATGTGGATTTCGGAGTCGGGGCCGCAGGGACCGCTACCGATTTCCCACCAGTTGTCTTCTAAGCGGACAATGCGCTCTTTGGGAACACCAACTTGCTTCCACAGCTCAAAGGCTTCATCGTCCTCGGTGTGAATGGTAATCCACAGCTTATCAGCAGGCAGCTCCAGCTCTTTAGTGAGGAACTCCCAGCTCCAGGGAATAATTTCCTTCTTGAAGTAATCGCCAAAGGAGAAGTTACCCAGCATTTCAAAATAGGTATGGTGGCGAGCAGTGTGGCCTACGTTCTCAATATCGCCGGTGCGCACGCACTTTTGGCAGGTGGTGATACGGGGAGAGGGCGGCTTCATTTTACCAGTGAAGAAAGGCTTAAAGGGAGCCATGCCTGCACCGATAATCAACAAGGTGGGGTCATCCTGAGGAATCAAGGATGCACTGGGAAGCATCAAATGGCCTCTATCTTGGAAAAATTTTAAGAACTTTTCGCGGATTTCATTACCAGTCATGTATTTCATAGTTTTTTCGCTCCTTCGCTTTTTATTTCTTGTACTATAACAAAGGCCACGCTTCTGCGTGGCCGTAGTCTCAATCTGGTGGAGATAAGCGGGATCGAACCGCTGACCTCTTGAATGCCATTCAAGCGCTCTCCCAGCTGAGCTATACCCCCAAAGACAGATATTATGTTACAGGAAAACTAAACTTTTGTCAAGCAAAAAATGCGTCCAACAGCAACCTGCTTCACATTTCTCCCCCGCTCCAGCTTCGCTGTCGCTTGGGCGGTGCAGGATACGCACGGCGACTTGTTGCAAGCCCTTGGCGCACCAAGCTTTCTGCTAGCGAAACAGCTGCCACAGCAGCATCAATCACCGGCACACCCAGTCGCCTGCTAATAGGCTCTGCCAACCCCAAAAAAGACAAGCAGCCCAAAATGAGCACCTGCACACCACTTTTCTCCATTAGTCTTGCACCAGCCTCAGCTAGCAGGTCAATGGCTCGCTCACGCTCGCCCCAGGGGTCCACAGCCTTAGTCAAGCCGCCCATGGCGGCAATACGATTCGACTGCACCCCGCACTGCTCCACAAACAGGCGCTTTTCCGGCTCGCGCCCTGCGCTCGCCAAAATTAACCCGGCTTGCCGGCCAAGCACCGGCGCCAACAGGCAGGCCGCCTGCCCCGCTCCGATAACGGGAATGGACAAAACCTCACGACAAGCATCCAAGGCAGGATCACTAAAGCAATAAAGCACCACTGCATCGTAGCCATCACTTTGAGCCTTCAAAGCCAGCTCAATAATCTCCGGAGCCGCCAAGGCCACATCCAACGCAGAATCGATTTCGATTTTATTCTTTTGCAGGCACTCCATGTGTAGCTCCACATCCGGCCCCACATGCGCGCTGAGCAGCCGACAACGCACTGCCAGCTGCTCAGGAGTAACCCCAAAATCAGGATTAATTATAAATATCTTCATGTTGCTACCACAATCATACTAAAATAGAAGCCAAGAATTTCTTTGCCCTTTCAGTTTTCGGATGGTTAAAAACTTCGTCCGGAGTGCCACTTTCAATCAAATAGCCCCCATCCATAAAATAAACAGTATCCGAAACATCCTTAGCAAAGCCCATTTCGTGAGTTACTAATACCATGGTAATACCGGTATTGGCCAGCTGCTTGATAACATCCAGAACCTCTTTAACCATTTCCGGGTCTAAGGCGCTGGTGGGCTCATCCAACAGCAAAACCTTGGGCTCCATGCACAGGGCACGGGCAATGGCCACACGCTGCTTTTGGCCACCGCTCAAGCGACTGGGATATTCATTGGCCTTATCGCTCAAATTAACCTTAGCAAGCAGCTTCATCGCCTTTTCCGTGGCCTCAGCCTTAGAAAGCTTATTGACCACTCTCGGTGCATAGGTCATATTCTCCAGCACAGTCATATTGGCAAAAAGATTAAAATGCTGGAACACCATGCATGCATTCTTGCGAATATCCTCAATCTTAACCTTCTCGTTAACAATATCCTGTCCCTCGAAAAGAATGGCACCACCGGTGGGCTGCTCCAAAAGATTTATGCAGCGCAGCAAGGTAGATTTACCACTGCCAGACGAACCAATGATGGTTACAACTTCGCCCTTATGAATGGTGAGCGAAACGTCCTTTAAGACTTCTAAATCACCAAAGCTTTTTGATAGGTGTTTAATCTCAATCACTGACGCGCACCTTCTTTTCTAACAAGGAGCCCAAAAAGTTCAGGGCCATAACCAAAACATAATAAACTGCAGCTGCCACAATAAAGGCTTCAAAAGCCCTAAAGGTCTTCGCTTGAATCAAATCCGCCCAGCGCAGTGTATCAGCTACGCCGATAACGGAAACAAGGCTGGAATCCTTCAACAGCATAATGCTTTCGTTAACCAAGGAAGGCAGCGCATTTTTGATAGCTTGGGGCAGGATAATATCCAAAAGGAAGCGATACTTGGGTACGCCAAGGCTTGTAGCGCCCTCCCATTGCCCCTTATCCACAGCTAAAATGCCGCCGCGCAGTGCCTCGGAAATGTAGGCAGCAGAGTTTAAGCCAAAGGACAGCACGCCTGCCTCCAAGGCGCTGATTGTATAGCTGGTGAGCTGGGGTGTGGCAAAATAAATCAGCATCAGCTGTACCAAAAGCGGCGTGCCACGAAATATGGATATATAGGCCTTAGCTAAAAAAGACAAGAGCTTATTTTTAGACAGCGTAATCAGTGCTAAAATGAAGCCACCAATGAAGCCCATAATAGTGGAAAAGAAGGTGAACTTCAAAGTAATCCACACTGCGGATGCCAATAACGGAAAATATGGCTCCAGTACGGAAAAATCTAACATTTACAACGCTCCTTACAGCTTAGCAATCTCCAAATCCTTAATTGCTGCTTCGTATTGCTTGGTTGCCTCTTCGCCCATATGCTTAACGAGGATTTTGTGCAATTCACCATTGGTGCGCATTTCCTTCAGCAAAGCGTTAACCTTTTCGGTATCCTTAGAGTTCTTCGGCAGTGCAATAGCAAAGGTATCATCCTTAACAACAGCGCCTTGGAGCACATGTAGCTCGATATCAGGATTTTGTTTTACAAATACTGCAGCTTGGGAAGAATCAAACAAGCCAGCAGCCAAACGACCATTCTTAATATCTTGTACAACAAGCGGAGTAGTATCCAGCTCCACAACCTCGATGCCGCCAGCAGCCTTCAGCTCCTTAGCATAGGTAGTGCCCATGGAAGCGCCAGCCTTTTTGCCCTTCAGCTTAGCCATGGAGTCGATATTAGCACCCTTTTTACAAATCAAAGCCTTCATGGGGAAATAATAAGGCTTGGAGAAGTCCACAACCTTCATACGCTCATCGGTAGGAGAAATTGCGGAAATAATAACGTCAGCACGACCACTTTGCAGAGTAGGAACAAGGGATGCAAATTTCATATCGGTGAACTCAATTTTTTTGTTCATTTTTTTTGCGAGATATTCAGCAATATCAATATCCACGCCCTGATATTCCTTGGTACCCTCTTTAACGGATTCAAAGGGAGGGAAGGTAGAGTTAATAGCTACAACCCATTTATCACCCTTAGCGTCTGCCTTAGGAGCTTCCTTCTTTTCACCGCCGCAACCAACTAACATCATAGCCAGCATAGCTGTTGCCAATAATGCAAATAATTTTTTCATTTTTCATACCCCTCTTCATTTAATATTTTTATTATATATTATACCCCTTTTGGGCTAATACATGCCTTGCAACCTGCTCGTCCGTAGTAATCCAGGCATTAATTTCCTTGGCATGACGCAAAAAGTCACGCAATGCCCGCACATACCCGGGACGGCCAATAAACTGCGGATGCATCACAAAATTTAGCATGCGTCCTTCTTCGGCAAGAGCATCAATTTCATCCTGCCAAATCTGTACCATTTCTCTACCGCTACGCAAATAATAATGCTCAGGATGCTGCAGTGTATACATATCATAGGATGTATCGTCCACCACCCCATCCTTGGGCAGCTCCACAATGGGAATTTCCCTGCCGTCAAGCTCTAGCAAAAAGGGCCCATCGTTATTGCGCCAATTAGACGAATAGATAATGCCTCGCTCCAGCCACAGCTTTTTGTGAAAATCGTGAATAATGCCATCGGGCATACGCACACCAACAGGACGCTTGCCAGTGAGCTTATAAAAAATTTCATCCACCTTATCCATTAAGGCTTTTTCAGCCTCATAGGTGTCCATTACCTCATGCATATAACCATGATAGCCAATTTCGTGCCCTGAGTCAGCAATATATTTGATGATTTCCGGATGAATTTCAGCCGTATATGCAGTGGTAAAAAATGTTGCTGTTAAACCTTCATTCTCAAGCATATTTAAGATTCTGGGCAATGCCTGCTTGGTGGCATATAAGCCGCGGGACATATGCACTAAATGGCGTGCGTTGATATCATTGCGAGTAAGCCATAAAGTTTCGGCATCAATATCAAAGGACAAGCATAACGCCATGCTTTTATTATGGGGCCAGTGCCAATTCATGAGCATGCACCCCCTTGCTTATGGCGTTGAGTATAAAAATCCTTAACATACTGCGCTACCTCTTGGCAGGTTGTCAGCCAGGCACCCTGCTCACGCATATATGTAATGAAACGCTCTAGCATGCGCACACGGCTAGCGCGACCAATAAGCTGGGGATGCAGCTTAAGCACAAAAACCTTGTCCCCTTCCTCGGCCAGCTCGTCAAAATTATCCTGCCAAATTTGATAAACATAATCCACAGGATAGCTGCAAGTTATGGTTGCTTCGTCTGCGTAAGAAAAATAAAAATAAGAAAAATCGTCCAGGCTTGGCTCTGTAGGTAGCTCTACAATGCCTGTGCCCTCGTGCAGATAAGCCCAATCACAATCCTTCAGTGTAGAATTATATAGATAGTCACGCTTTGTCATTAGCTCTAGCGCGCAGTTAGGCAATAAATCCAAGGGACCGCGATAGCCAACTGGCTTTGCCTTGGCATATAGTGCCAAAAGGGCCTCACTTTTAACCATGTTAGCTTCTTCCTCGGCCGCAGGCATATCCACTGTAGCCTCGTGCATATAGCCATGGTAAGCCAATTCATGCCCTAATGCCGCAATCCTTGCCACGTGCTCAGGATATTTTTCTGCCATATAGCCCGGTACAAAAAAGGTAGTTTTGAGCTGTTGGCGCTCTAGCATATCTAGGCAACGCTTAAGGCCCTCGTCAGGTCCATACTGCCCACGGCTGCGGTCCGAAAAGCCTATCTCCCTCTTGCCAATGACGGAGCGGCGCAAAAGCTCACCATCAAAATCAAAGGTCACCATCACAGCAATCCGCTTGCCCAACGGCCATTCAATGCCATCACCATTTTTCAAGCTCATCCGATAACCTCTCTCCCTAATTTAACTAAATAAGATTAGTACTAATTATATCAAAAATTGTTACGTTTTAAAAGGGGCTTCTGTATAAAAATAACCTCTGCGATACAAACCGCAGAGGTTATGTGCATAATTTGCCGACAGTTGAAATACTTTATGCAAACATCAGGCATAAATGTGCTAAGCCTAATCAACTCAATAGCTCTTACAGACCGGCTTGCTCACGCAGGGCAGCAGCCTTATCGGTGTGCTCCCAGGGCAGATCCACATCGGTGCGACCAAAATGACCATAGGCAGCAGTTTGCTTGTAGATGGGGCGCAGCAAATTCAGCTCTTTGATGATGCCGGTGGGGCTCAAAGCGAAGTTCTTGCGTACTAATTCAGCAATCTTTTCTTCGTCAATCTTAGCAGTACCAAAGGTTTCTACCAAAACGGAAACAGGTTGAGCCACGCCGATAGCATAAGCCAATTGGATTTCGCATTTATCAGCCAAGCCTGCAGCTACGATGTTTTTAGCAACATAGCGAGCAGCATAGGCAGCACTGCGGTCAACCTTGGAGGGGTCCTTGCCGGAGAAGGCACCGCCGCCATGACGAGCCATGCCACCATAGGTATCAACAATAATCTTACGACCTGTCAGGCCAGCATCGCCCTGAGGACCGCCGATTACAAAACGACCGGTAGGATTGATATAGTATTTGGTGTTTTCGTCCAGCATTTCAGTAGGAACGATAGCCTTAACAACGTTTTCAATCAAATCCTTTTGGATTTGCTCATGGGTAATTTCGGGAGCATGTTGGGAGGAAATAACGATAGCATCAATGCGTACGGGCTTACCATCAACATATTCCACAGTAACTTGGGTTTTGCCATCGGGACGCAGGTAAGGCAGAGTGCCGTTCTTGCGCACTTCGGTCAAGCGCAGAGCCAGCTTGTTTGCCAAATATGCGGGCATGGGCATATAGCTATCAGTTTCATTGGTTGCATAACCAAACATCATACCTTGGTCACCAGCGCCTGCTTCTTCTTCAGCTGCGCGGCCTTCCTTAGCCTCCAAAGCCTTGTCAACGCCCATAGCGATATCGCTGGATTGCTCGTCGATAGAAATCAACACGCCGCAGGTATTGCCGTCAAAGCCATATTTAGCACGGTCATAGCCGATGTCGATAACGGTTTGGCGAGCAATGCGAGGAATATCAACATAGCATTTAGTGGAGATCTCACCAAAAATATGGATTTGACCGGTGGTTACGATGGTTTCGCAGGCTACACGACCCTTGGGATCTTCCTTTAAAATAGCATCTAACACAGCATCAGAAATCTGGTCGGCAATTTTATCAGGATGGCCTTCGGTTACAGATTCAGAGGTAAATAATTTTCTCATAGTTCGTTTGTCTCCTTTCACAGACATACCTTAAATAACGATAAATACGGAAGCTAAAACAACCTTTACACTCTAATGAGGAATAAAAAAGGCGTTCTCTACATGAGAACGCCGTAAATCGCTTTAAAGCATCCTCATCTTACAGCTCAAGTGCTGCAGGACTTAGCACCGTTTACGGACATCACTCCGCAATGGTTGCTGCGGCTTCACAGGGCCATTCCCTCCACCGCTCTTGATGAGTATTATTAATTTCACCTTGCACATTATAATACATTTTGCCCATGATGGCAATAGGTTTTAGAGCGATTTTACAAGTTTTCCACAAAAATTTTAACTCTAAAGCCCTTTAATGCTTATCAAGACAAGGTTTCAATATGAACTTAGTTATTTTCTTGACGCTGCTTGCGGATTTTCAAGGCTTCATCCAAAATACAGTTGGCTACATCAACCTTGGGCATTTGCTCCAAGGAGCGCACCTCACCACTAGCAAAAAGGAATTTTACAATATTGGTGTCGGCATTAAAGCCAGCGCCAGCAGCTGTAACATCGTTAGCAACAATCATATCCAGATTCTTTTTTACTACCTTGTCCCTAGCATTTTCCAAAAGATTTTGGGTTTCGGCTGCAAAGCCAACCAAAACCTGATGGGTCTTTTTGCCGCCCAAGGTTTTCAAAATATCCGGATTTTTATCCATAACTACAGTTAAAGCATCGTCAGTTTTTTTCTTAATCTTTTGCTCGGCTACGTCACGAGGACGATAGTCGGCCACAGCTGCCGCCTTGACGACGATATCCACGTCGTCATAGGCAGCTAGGCAGGCCTCAAGCATTTCGTTGGTGGTTTCTACCTTCACTGCCTTCACGTTGGCGGGAACTGCTAAAGCAGAAGGACCGCTCACAAGCAGCACCTCGGCACCCCGCTCTGCCGCCATTTGCGCCACAGCATAGCCCATTTTACCGCTGGAGCGATTACCAACAAAGCGCACAGGGTCGATGGGCTCGCGGGTGCCTGCCGCAGTAACCAGTACCTTCAACCCGCGCAGGTCGCCCTCGCGCTTAGCGAAGAAGGCGCTCATAAACTCCACAATCGCCTGTGGCTCGGGCAAGCGACCGGCACCGCTGGTGCCGCAGGCTAGCTTGCCCACCGCCGGCGGCATAACCGTAACGCCACGCTCCATGAGCTTGGCAATATTTGCTTGGGTAGCAGGGTTTTCGTACATGCCGGTGTTCATCGCCGGACACACAACAATCGGTGCCTGCGCTGCCAAAAGCGTGGTGCTCAAAAGGTCATCAGCAAGGCCATAGGTCATCTTTGCAATAATATTTGCAGTAGCCGGTGCTACCAAAAAGGCATCTGCCCAATTGGCAAGAGCGATGTGCTCCACATTGAACTCTTGATTAGCACTCCACATGGACACAGCCACCTGGTTGCCACTAATTTCTTTAAAAGTGAGAGGGGTAACAAATTGCTGCGCATGCTCGGTCATAACCACGCGCACCTGGCAGCCCTGCTTACGCAAACGGCTAACCAAATCCACAGCCTTATAGACGGCGATGCCGCCAGTAACCCCCAAAACTATCTTTTTACCCTTTAACAAGGCTTTTTCCTCCCGCTAATACGCGTTTTTATGTTTATTTTATGTTATACGTTTTTAGTGCGCTCGTAGGTAATTACATCGTTAGCAATTTCCTTCAAAGCACTGCTAACCTCTTTTTCAGGTGCATTAATAGCCGGCTTAGTCAGCTCGCGAGCTCTTTTAGCAGCCAAAATAACCAAGGTGTATTTGCTATCCACCTTTTCAGCCAAATAATCAATAGAAGGATCTACCATGGACATTTATCTTCACTCCTTTAGCTTATTATTTCTCTTTTTTACCCTTGCAGATTTCATCCACAATAAAGTAGGTTCTTGCTACACGATAACGCTCCGCCTCCATAATGGTTAACACCTTATTGGCGGCCTTTTCAGCAATATCGTTGACAATAATATAATCATATTTTGCAGCATAGGTAAGCTCACTGGCAGCCGAAGCCATACGACGCTCGATTACTTCCTTGCTGTCGGTACCACGCTTATAAATGCGTGCGGAAAGCTCGTCCAGAGAAGGCGGCACGATAAAGACGAAAACGCCTTCAGGAAAACGCTCTTTGATTTGCAGTGCGCCCTGAATATCAATCTCTAGCAAAACGTCATGACCACTTTGCAAAAGATCCATAACATATTTGCGAGGTGTACCATAATAATTGCCATAAACCTCAGCATATTCTAAAAGCTCGCCCTTGGCAATCATTTCCTTAACCTCAGGCACGGTTTTAAAGAAATAGCTCTTGCCATCCACCTCGCCTACACGGGGCTGACGGGTGGTGACAGAAATGGAATAACCCAAATCAGGTAATTGCTCTCGCAGAATTTGACAAATAGTGCCCTTGCCAGCACCGGAGGGACCGGATACTACCAGCAGCACGCCCTGCGGAGTGACATTCTCTTTTTCCACAGCCATATTCCTACTCCTCTTCCTCCAAATCAGTGGGCATGAGTCGATTAGCAACTGTTTCCGGCTGCACGGCGCTTAAAATGATATGACCACTGTCAGTTACTACTACGGCTCTGGTTCTGCGACCATAGGTGGCATCAATAAGTAATCCCTTGTCACGGGCTTCCTGGATAATGCGCTTAATGGGCGCGGACTCAGGACTAATAATGGCAATGATACGATTAGCGGCGACAACATTGCCGAAACCGATATTAATTAGCTTAATATCCACGTTGCTTCTCCCCTCTTATTCAATATTTTGAATTTGCTCACGGATTTTTTCGATTTCCGCTTTAATATCTACAACAATTTGCGCCAAGGTATAATCATTGGCCTTAGAGGCAATGGTATTTGCCTCACGATTAAATTCCTGAATCAAAAAGTCCAGCTTGCGACCCACCGGCTGGTCGGAGGCAATGATGGTCTTGAATTGCTTGATGTGGCTTTTAAGACGCACAATTTCTTCGGTAATACTGGTACGGTCGGCAAAAATTGCTACCTCCTGCAAAAGGCGCTCCGGCTCCATGGTAATATTATGGTCCGCCAAAAGATTGGTCAAACGCTCACTGAGCTTTGCTTGGTATTCCTCCACAACCATGGGAGAACGTTCTTCAATCAAAGCCAGCTTTTGGGCAATCAAGTCTGCGCGATAAATAAAGTCGCCATAAATATTGCCACCTTCGGTTTCGCGCATTGCCACAAGATTTTGCAGTGCCTGCTTCACAGCCTGCTCCACCTTAGGCCAAACGCTTTCCACATCAAAGAAGCCTTCCTTAACATTGATAACATCCTGGCAACGGGAAATGTACAGGATTTCTTGAGCTTGGTTGATGCCTGCATCGCAGGCGCCGATGGCCTCGCCCACCTCCTGCAGCGCCCTATGATAGGCAGCAGCCAAGTTTTTATCCACCTTAAGAGTGCAGTTATCGCTAGTGGTGTAGTCCGCGTTGATAAAAACATCAATGCGACCACGACTCACAGTTTTCAAAATTGTTTTGCGAATGCGATCCTCCAGGGGATTTAAAAAGCGGGGCAAACGAATTGCCACCTCATTATAACGATGGTTTACGGTTTTCATTTCCACGGTGATAGAAAAATCTGCGTCCTCATATTCACCGCGACCAAAGCCGGTCATACTTTTTAACACAAGCTTCCTCCCAACTCCAATAATGGCGTATTTTGAGTTTTATTGACAATGGATAAGCTGCTTACTTCGCTCTTATCTTGAAAAGATATTATACCATATTTTGCTCGTTATTTCAGCATTTTTCTTTGTTTTTTGCAAGATTATGCCGGAATTGTTGGCTTTTGCCCACCATAAGAAAAATAAACAATTTACATAACATAATCTTACTATCCTATTCTGCTTTGACTAAGGGTCGCAGTTTTTCTAGCTTCGCAGCACCAATACCGCGCACCTGCAATAAATCCTCCACCTTAGTGAAGCGACGCACATTGCGTAATGCTATGATTCTAGTAGCCATAGCCGGACCAATCCCAGGCAGGGCAATCAGCTCCTGCTGGGTTGCTGTATTCAAGTTAAGCTTATTGCCCTCGCTTCCCCAGCTAGAAGGCACCAAGCCATATGCTTCCTTACCCAAAGCTTTCAAACCGCTGCCATCCCGCTTCATCTTATTTTTAGTATCTACCTCACTAGACCCATACTGCCTATTCGCATTATTCTTTGCCACAGGCACATATACATGACTTCCATCCTTGAGCTTTTTCGCCAAATTAACTCTTTCTGCCCTGGCATCCTCTCTCAGTCCCCCTGCAGCCTCCAAGGCCTCGGTAGTTCTAGCTCCCTGAGGCAAGGTATAGATGCCTGGCTCACGCACAGCGCCGCTTACATAAACCTCAATGGTTTTTTTCTTATTCTCCTTCGTATCGCTACCCCAAGCTTGCTTTGTAGCAAGTGAGGGCGGAGCTTGTTTCTTCGTCACATCGCTAGAGCTTAACCAGCTAGTTGCCAGACAGCCCAAAAGTAAAATACCCAAAAAGGCTATCTTTTTCTGTCTATTATCCACAAAATCACCTCGTCCATAATAAGCAAAATAAACAAAGAGAGTCCCTGAGAACAAAAACTTCATTCTCAGAGACTCTCTGATTTACGCTTTAGCCTAAGTACAATGCACTAAAGCAATGCTCTTCATTTAGTTGTGAAACAGTTTAAAAGCTCTTATTTGGCTACGATATTAACAAGTCTGCCCGGTACACAAATTACCTTGCGCACGGTAGCCCCACCAATATGAGCTTGCACATTGGCATCAGCCAGGGCAATCTTCTCCAGCTCTTCCTTGGTAGCAGCAGCGGGAACGGTCAAGCGACCGCGTACCTTGCCATTAACCTGCAGTACGATTTCCACATTGTCAACCTTCATAGCTTCCTCGCTATATTCAGGCCAACTTTGCTCGTGTACGCTGGTATTTTCGTCGATAGCACCGCGCCACAGCTCCTCGGTAATATGAGGAACGAAGGGGCTCAGCATCTTAATCAAGTCAACAATTGCTTCATAAACAAGGCCTGCATTGGGCTCTTGCTTAGCTTCTTTATAAGCATAAAGAGCGTTAACCAGCTCCATCATAGTGGAAATCGCAGTGTTAAAGTTGAAGCGGGTTTCGATATCGCTGGTAACCTTCTTAATGCTGCTGTGGAGAATGCGACGCAGCTCCTTATCAGCCTCGGTCAGGGCTGCAGCATCATAGCTGGTAACCTTTTGCTCCAATTGGGGCATGAAGTTAGCCACAATGCGCCAAATACGATTCAAGAAGCGGAAGGAGCCTTCCACGCCTTGGTCGCTCCACTCCAGCTCTCTTTCAGGGGGAGCAGCAAAAAGGATGAACAGGCGAGCAGTATCAGCACCATATTTCTCCAGAATTTCTTCGGGAGATACTACGTTGCCCAAGGATTTGGACATCTTAGCGCCGTCCTTAATAACCATGCCCTGAGTCAGCAAATTGCTAAAGGGCTCGTCATAATCTACGAGGCCAGCATCACGCAGCACCTTCAGGAAGAAGCGGGAATACAAGAGGTGCAAAATCGCATGCTCAATGCCGCCGATATATTGGTCAACAGGACCCCAATACATATTGGCATCCTTGTCAAAAGCCTTTTCAGCATTCTTCGGGTCGGTATAACGCAGATAATACCAGGAGGAGCACAGGAAGGTGTCCATGGTATCGGTCTCGCGGGTTGCATCAGCACCGCATTTCGGGCATTTGCAATGTACGAAGTTTTCGCTAGTAGCCAAGGGGGACTTAGCACCGGCAGTAAAGCTTACATCCTCCGGCAAGCGTACCGGCAGCTCTTCTTCGGGCACCAGAACCTCGCCGCAGTGCGGGCAATAAATAATGGGAATGGGAGCGCCCCAATAACGTTGACGGCTAATCAGCCAATCGCGCAGACGGTAGTTCACGCGGCGTTTACCAAAGCCTTCTGCTTCAGCCTTGTCCATGATGGCAGCCATAGCAGCATGCATTTCCATACCAGTGAACTCGCCGGAGTTAACCAGCATGCCTTCTTTTTCCTCATAGGCACAGGTCATCTCTTCCAGCTTCAGCTCTTTACCAATGGGGCAAATGGTAACAATCTTATCGATGCCATATTTATCAGCAAACATCCAGTCACGTTGGTCACCAGTGGGCACGCCCATAACAGCGCCAGTACCATAATCATACAGTACATAGTTGGTTACCCAAATTTCTACCTTGCGACCAGTGTAGGGGTTTACGCAGTCAACACCGGTGTAAATACCCTCTTTTTCGCTTTCGCTGGAGGTACGTTCAATATCGCTTTGGTTGCGCACGCGCTCGCAAAAGGCTTTAATCTCTTCAGCCTTAGGATTGTTTTCGCAAATCCTTTCAATCAGAGGATGCTCTGCAGCCAGTGCCATGAAGGTTACGCCATAGGCGGTATCGGGACGGGTGGTGTAAACAGCAACCTTGTCATTCAAAGCGGGAATTTCAAAGGTGAATTCCAAGCCCTCGCTGCGGCCAATCCAGTTACGTTGCATGGTCTTAACGCGCTCCGGCCAGCCTTCCAGGAGATCCAAATCCTTCAGCAGCTCGTCAGCATAATCGGTAATTTTGAAGAACCATTGGCTCAAATCCTTCTTCACTACATCGTGGTCACAGCGCCAGCATTTGCCGTCGATAACCTGCTCATTAGCAAGTACAGTGTTACAGGTGTCGCACCAGTTAACGGCGGATTTTTTCTTCACAGCCAGGCCACGCTTGTAGAACAGCTCGAAGAACCATTGAGTCCATTTATAGTAATCCTCCTTGCAGGTAGCAACCTCGCGGTCCCAATCATAGGACAGGCCCAGTGCCTTCTGCTGGCGGGTCATATTAGCAATGTTTTCCAGAGTCCATTTTTTCGGGGGAATGCCATGCTTAATAGCAGCGTTTTCAGCGGGCATACCAAAGGAGTCCCAGCCCATGGGATGCAGTACATTGAAGCCCTTCATGGTACGGAAGCGAGCAACCACATCACCAATGGAATAGTTGCGCACATGGCCCATGTGCAAATTACCGGACGGATAAGGGAACATTTCCAGCACATAGGATTTAGGCTTGTTTTTGTCGATTTCTACCTTAAAGGTTTTGTGCTCTTCCCAGTATTTTTGCCATTTGGCTTCAATCTCATGGGGAGCATACTTTTCTTGCAGCATGTGAATACCTCCAACATCAAATTGTCCTGCTCCTGCAGTAAAGCTATGATTATTACTGCCTCAGGCAGCATTTTTACAGATGCATTATCTGTATTATTATATAACGATGCATTGTAAAAGTCAAACTATATCCAGCGCTGGCGAGCATTTATTGACTTAATATTTACACATTTAGTGGGCAAATGTGCCTATTCACCTTGCAATGTATACAGTATAAATTGCAAAGATGCTACCACAGGCGCACTCCTTGTGTTATAATAGAAAAGTAAACCTATGGCTTATGCCATGACACAAATTCTAGGAAAATTATTTTTAAAGGAGCAATATTATATGAAACTTTCTGCACGCGTTCAAGCTTTAACCTCTTCCCCTATTAGAAAGCTGTCTCCCTATGCCGATGCAGCTAAGGCTGCCGGCAAAAAGGTGTACCATTTAAACATTGGTCAACCCGATATCAAAACCCCGGACCAATTTATGGACAGCATCCGCGAGTACCAAGCTCCCGTTATCGCCTACAGCAATTCTAAGGGTGAAATGTTCCTTTTAAAGGCGATTCAAAAATACTATGCCGAAAAGGGCATGGATTACGCTATTGAAGATATTTTTGTTACCAATGGCGGCAGCGAAGCCTTGATTATGGCTGTGATGGCTCTGTGCGACCCTGGCGATGAAATCATGGTTTTTGAGCCCTTCTATGCTAACTACACCACCTTCTGCAAGGAATTTGGTGCTAAAATCAATGCCGTACCCACCAGCGTGGACAATGGTTATCACCTGCCCAGTGAAGAAGAAATCGAAAAACACATTACCCCGAATACCAAGGCTATTTTGTTGACCAACCCCGGTAACCCCACCGGCGTTGTTTACACAGCCGAAGAACAGGATATGATTTCCCGCATCGTGCGCAAATACGATTTGGCCTTGATTGCTGACGAAGTTTATCGTGAGTTCGTTTACGATGGCGCATATCGTTCCTTTGGCACCATGCCTGAGCTGGACGAAAACCTGATTATTATCGACTCTGTTTCTAAGCGCTACAGCGCTTGCGGCGCTCGTATTGGCTGCATCATCAGCAAGAACAAAGAGCTGAGCAAGCAAATCATTAAATGCTGCCAAGCTCGTCTGTGCTCCCCCATCTTAGAGCAGGTTGGCGCAGCAGCCCTGTACACCACTCCTGTTTCCTATCTGGAAGAGGTTAACAAGGAATACAAAAAACGTCGCGATACCATTGTAGCTGCTCTGGCTAAGCTGGATGGCGTTAAAGCCTCCGACCCCAAGGGTGCCTTCTACATCATGGTTAATATGCCCGTGGACGATGCTGAAAAATTTGCCATTTGGACTCTGGAAAATTTTGACATCGACGGTGAAACCGTTATGTTTGCTCCCGGCAATGGCTTCTACAACACTCCCGGCGCTGGCGTAAACGAAGCTCGCTTGGCCTATGTTCTCAAATCCGAGGATTTGGAGCGCGCTATCTACATTTTAGGCGAAGCACTGAAAGCTTATCCCGGCAGAAAATAATATACATAGCCTATAATACAGCTAAAAAGCAAGGCTGCTACTGAAGCTTCGGTAGCAGCCTTTTTTAATTACTATAATTATAGATTCCAAGCCATTTTTACTTTCAAAAAGCTATTGCTCAAAGCCTTTCCTTAAGGATATTGCGCCCTAGCATCCGATTAAATTCCCAAGCGCCCTTACCCTCACGCTGCTCAAATTGGTTCATCACAGCGTTAATCTCGTCAGCATAATGCACGATAAAGGCTTCACGAGTGGCACAGGCCACAGGAGAACCCTTCTCGTTTTCACCATGATGGCTCAAAAGAATATGCTGCAGCTGCTCAAGACGTTGTGCAGGAATATTAAGCTTAAAGGCAGCCTCCTGCACCATCATACTTGTCATGGCGATATGACCCATGAAGCGACCAGCATTGGTATAGGGAAAGCCAATTTCAGCAGAGATTTCTTTGATTTTACCAATATCATGGAGTAACGCACCTGCTATAACTAAATCCTTATCCACGCCTTCAATGCGGTCAGCCATGGCCACAGCCAAATCGGCTACATCCACAGAATGCTGCAGCAAGCCACCGATATAGGCGTGGTGCAGCTTCATGCCCGCAGGATTATGCACAAAGGCATCGTAAGTATTGCCACTAAATACAGTTTCTAAAAGCTTGCGTAGGGTAGGTGTATGTACAGCCTTGATATAATTACCCAGCTTATTTTTATACCCCTCCACATCAAAATCCCCATGAGGAACAAGATTGCTAATATCATCACCGGGGACTAAATCCTCTAAACGCTTTACAATCAACTGTAAAGTCATATCATTGGCAAATTTATTGATATCCACGTCGCCCCCTACCATAAAGGCAGTGGGGCCTTCTAAATTGCGCATTTTTTCAACCAGGGCGGCTTCAAAGCAAATAAAAGCCAAATGCCCACCATTATCCTCCAAGGTACCACGGGCAAAAACACCGCCATTGGAGGAATTGCCAACCTTTTGCACACGCACCAGCGCTGCCTGACACATTTTTTGTCCAGCCTTCAAATCATTAAGCATTATCAATCACCTTCTAGTTTATCCATGAATCTATTTCATTACATATGCTTTAAAAGCAATGTTTCCTTAGCAACCTTCAAAATGATGTTCCAATTTTTTTCGGTAAAGCGCAGGGATAATCTATCTGCTAAGTCCTCCAGCACAGGCCATTCGGTGCATTGATGCCCTGCATCGACAATATTAAGACCACTAAAAACAGCCCTTTGAGCATCATGATATTTGACATCACCAGTTAGCAAGGTATCAGCATTTTGGCGCAAGGCTTCTTCGATTAAGTCACTGCCGGCGCCACCGCACAAAGCAACCCTGTGTACCTGTCGAGCCGCATCGCCCACCACGACATAATCAGCATGCAAAGCCTTTTTGACCATAAGTGCAAATTCATCAAGGCTACAATTTTTTACATAGCCAATGCGACCTAAACCATTAGAGTTATCAAAAATATCGTCATCCGTTAGCCCCAAGCGCTTCACCAGTGAGTCATTAACACCGTTAGAAACGCAATCCAAATTAGTGTGTGCGCTGTACACAGCAATCCCGTGCTCTGCTAGCTGCAACAGCAGCTCCTGCTGCCAATTGCCATCGGTAATTTGGGGCAATCGCTTGAAAATAGCAGGGTGATGGGTTATGAGTACATCTGCTTTGAAGGCAATGGCCTGTGCCACAGTCTCTGCCGTCATATCCAAAGCCAGTAAAATTTTATGCACTGGTTTGTTCTGACGCCCCAGCATCAACCCCACATTATCCCAATTCTCCGCCAGCTGTGGCGGTGCCATTTCTTCTAGTAATTCAACTAATTCTGCAACCGTGATTTGTTTAGTCATATCGCAACACCTCCGGCTTCGCTTATCGTTTTCTAAAAAATGCTCACCTAAAAGCAAGGTGTTTTTTATTTATTTCTTAGCATCTTTATGTTTATCTAAATAGCTAGTCTTGAGCTCTTCCAATTCTTGTAAAAGCCTTTGTGACTCAGCATATTTTTCGCTCGCTTTCGCTCGCTCACTGCGTGCCATATTCCTAAGTAGCTCCCGCAAAGCATTTTGCTGACGCAAAATTTGCTTTGCCAAAAGCGGATGCCCAGCGCGCAAAAGTGCTGGCCCCACAAGATATTCTACCTCGCTGTAGCCGATAAGAGCTCCCTCGCTCCCCTGCAGCTTATCCGCAGAATAAGCTTGCGCAGAGACTTCATTAGTAAACGCTGCCTTCTCTGCTATTGGCTCGGCGCAGATGATTTCGTAAAAATGGGGCGCATCGTCCACAAGTGCTTCGCCTGTTAAACGCCAGCCCTGCTCTACCAGCCAGCGGCGCAGGCTGGCAGCGCCAGCCATGGGCTGCAGCACCAGACGCTTGGCCGACCTTGCCACTGCCATATCCGCAGCTAAAATACTAATAATAGTGCTGCCGCCCATGCCACAAATGGCGATACAGTCGGCTTCGCCAGGAGTCAGTACCGCCAGGCCGCTGCCCTGGCGCACCACAATAGCGTTAGCAGCGCCGTACATGGCCACGGTGGTCCGTGCCGCCTGGCATGGGCCCGCGGCAATGTCGCCGGCCACCGCGCTAGTGATGATGCCCTGCTCCACAAGCCACACGGGCAAATAAGCGTGGTCCGTACCTATATCGGCAAAGCTTGATCCCTCAGGCACAAAGGCTGCTACCGCTTGTAATCTTTTATCTAAATGCATACGTTTGCTCCTTTATTATTCCATTTGAGCCATGTACAGCTTGTAGTATTCACCCTGCTTTGCCATGAGCTGCTCATGGGAGCCCTGCTCCAAAATGCCCGTGCGGCTCAGCACAATTATTCTATCCACATGACGGATAGTGGCCAAACGATGGGCCACAACCAAGGTGGTACGGTTTTGGCTCAACTCATTCAAAGCTCCTTGAATGTTCTTTTCGGTTTCATTATCCAAGGAAGAGGTAGCCTCATCCAAGATCAAAATAGGCGGATTTTTGAGGAATACTCGGGCTATGGCAATCCGCTGCTTTTGGCCACCACTCAGCTTCACGCCTCGCTCACCCAAAGCCGTATCATATTTTTGCGGCAAGCGCTCAATAAAGCGGTCCGCCTCCGCATGCTTGGCCGCTGCTTCAATCTCCGCTTGACTGGCATCGGGTCTGCCATAGGCAATATTACTGGTTACACTATCAGAAAACAGAAAAATATCCTGCTGTACAATACCGATGTTATGGCGCAAGGAGGCCAAGGTCATGGTCTTGATATCACGACCGTCGATGGTAATGCGTCCAGCCTGGAGCTCATAAAAGCGTGCCACCAGATTACATAGGGTGCTCTTACCCACGCCCGTGCTGCCCACAAAGGCTACCGCCTCGCCTGCCTTTATCTTCAAGGAAAAGTTTTCAACAACGGGCTCCTTGCCATCATAAGCAAAGGTCACATTTTCAAAGGCAATCTCGCCCCTCAGCTCGCCCGCATCCTCGGCGCCCTCACTATTGGCAATCTCCGGCTCTAGCAGCATCAGCTGCTCAAAGCGTTGGTAGCTGGCTAAGCCCTTTTGATATGTTTCAGCCAAAGCATTAAGGCGCAAAATGGGACGTACAAAGATAGAAACATAAAGCAAAAAGGCAATTAAGTCGCTGATGTGCATGCGACCTAGGGTGATGAGCACGCCGCCTGCTACGATAATAGTCAGATTGGTGATATTCGAAAAAAATACCATACTGGTGTTAGAATGACTCAAAAGGGCAAAGGATTTTTTGCGTGCCTCTAAAAGCTTAGCTGCCACCGCATCAAGCTTGCCACACTCCAGCTCCTCGTTATTAAAGGACTGCACTAAGCGCACAGCATTGAGGCTTTCAGTAGTTTGAGCATTCAAATTACCAACGTGGGACCGTGCTTCACGCCCCGCCTTTTTAAGCTTACGATTGGTGGTAACACTATCATAAGCCTTAGCCAAAAGCAAAATATTAACAATAATTGCTAGTTGCCAATTGATATAGAATAAAATGCTAATTGTGCCCAGCATAAAGATGATGCACACCAAAAGATAGTTGGGGCCTAGGAAGATAAGCTCGCGAATCTCGCCCACGTCACTAACGATACGGGACACGAGCTGCCCCACTCTTTGGTTATCAAAAAAGCGAAAGCTCATGGACTGCACATGGCGGAAAAGTGCCCTACGCATATCCTGCTCAATCAGCGCACCGATGGTGCGACCATGGCACATCACCTGGTAATTGATAAAGCAGTTAAATAAATACAGGGCCAGCAACCCTGCAGCCGCCTTGAGTAGCAGGGGAATATCCCGCTGGGGCAGGATTTCGTTCATGATATGACGCATATAAAGCGGGAAAAACAGCTCAATCAAAGAGGTGATAACGGCACCTAAAAGTGTAAGAGCCAATACCTTTTTATAGGGAATGTAAAAGCGTAGAAATCTTCGCAGCATAAATACCTCGTAAACAAATTTTATCAGTATATTATATCATATTCTGCTGCTTTTAGGCAAAAAAATGACACCGCTCACCACGATGTCATTTAGATATTTTAGTTAGCTATTTATCCAGCACCTTAAGCTGCAGCACGTCTGGACGCGCATAATGCCCACAGGCATCAAACTCCATACGGCTGGCAGGAACACGTTCCATATCCAAATCCGCATAGATAATTTCTTCGCGATCCCACACGGGCTCGGTCACATAATGACCAAAGGGATCAATAATGCAGCTACCGCCCCGGCAGACTATTTCCGGCAGCTTCTCAATCTCTTCCCATCCATTCAAATCAGCAGGATACATGGCACGGGTGAAGAATTGGTCGCAATTGATGTAATAGCAGCGTCCCTCCAGCGCAATATGCTGAATCGTGGCCTGCCATTCGGGATTGTCATTGGTATTGCAGGAGATGAGCAGCGTCACGCCCTTTTCGTAAAGCGCCACACGAGCCAAGGGCATATAGCTTTCCCAGCAAATCAAATTACCAATGGGTCCCCAAGGGCTCTCCACCACGGGGAAGAAGGCTCTATCCGCATCGCCCCACACAAAGCGCTCCGCACCCGTGGGCTTCAGCTTGCGATGCAGAGCCGCAATGCTGCCGTCGGGAGCAAAGATAATATTGCTATTATAGAGCGTGCCCGTAACAGCATCTCGCTCAGAAACACCAATGCTCACATAGGCCTTGGCTCTTTTCGCAGCCTTGCCCAAAGTCTCCGTTTCCTTGCCGGGAACGACGATGGAGCCATCATAATAACGCTTCCAATCCTCGCGGCCAGGCTCCTTGCGACTGCCCACAGTGAAGCCAAAGGTCATGCCAAAGGGATAGCAGGGAATTATCAGTTCCGGCAGCACGATTAAATCAGCCTTCTGCTTGCCTGCTTCCTTTATCAATGCCACACATTTTTGTAGTGTGGCCTCCTTATCAAACATCACCGGAGCCATTTGTACCACGGCCACACGGCATTTTTTTGCCAAATCCAGCATATTCTCTCCTCTTTTCTCGAAAAAATAACATAGCTAATGCTTCTTGAGAGCACTCCAGATAAGCTGCGTCGCTGCCATAGCAGCCATAGCTTCTATCTAGATAAAAACTATGCTTACAGCTTAATCTCAAAGGGACTGAGCTCGCCCTTACGCAGGGCATCAATGGCCATAAAATTCTTTTCCAGCATATTAGAAACCGTGGATTCCACATAAAATGCTAAATGAGGACTCACAATAACATTGGGAAAGCTACGCAGCATGGCCAGCTCATCGTTATCAATATGATCGCCCATACGATTACAATAATAAAGTCCTGCTTCATTTTCGATAACATCCAAGCCAGCACCGCCAATTTTACCACTCTTGAGGCTCGCAATCAGCGCACTAGAATCGATAACGTTGCCACGGGCAGTGTTAATAATAATGACGCCGTCCTTCATCTTATCAATGGCAGCTTTATCAATCATGTGGAAGGTCTCATTGTTAGAGGGTACATGCAGAGAAATAACATCACTTTGGGAATATAAAGTATCCAAATCCACATACTCCACCTGCGCT
>JBJDXD010000116.1:0-4800 GCA_051866495.1 Phascolarctobacterium sp.
AAAGAAAGGATTTACACACCATGCCTACATATAGCATAAAGATGCGCGCGTCAAAATGTGGCAAGCACGTTAGCGGCGCCGAGCGCATCCTCCCACAGCAGGATATCGCCACTGCCATCGGCGCCCTCAGCGAGCGCGCCCTCCATCACGGCCTGGGCCGCGCCGACTTCATTAACATCAAAATGGAGGAAGTACATCCAGAAGAACTACAATACCTGGACGCACTGCCCGTAAGTACGCGCCCCGCCCCTACCATCGAAGGCAGCTACAAAATCATGCGCAGCATCCTCGGCGAGCTAGGTCTCGCTGCCAAGGCCGATGAACTCATCGACCTTTTGCGCCATGTCCATCCCATGCGCGGGGCCGTGCTCTACGACGTGGCCACCGGCCAACGTCTTGAGCCCGACCAAGAGCGCGGCATCCGCGTCACCTACATGGATGCCGAAGGCGCAAGCTGCGGCGGGAGCAATAAAAACCACTTCCGCGAGGCCATCGTCCTCGCTACCAAAGTAGTCCATGCTCCAGGCATCATCTCAGAGCTATGCATGAGTGATGACCCAGATTACGTTGTTGGCTACATCTCCTCCAAGCAGCACGGCTATGTACGACTCACACCCTTAAAGGCCGCGGGGGACCCCCACGGCGGACGCGTCTTCATCTTCGATAGCCGCAAGGCTAAGGCAGAAGACGCCATCCACTATCTAGAAAAGCAAAAGGTGCTCGTGCGGGGACTCCCGCCCGAGCGACCGATTAACGAAGACCCTCAGCAAATTTTTGCTGAGGAGCTGGAGCGCCTCCAGGAAAAACACCTCTACCGCAGCATGCGTACTATGGAAAGCGCCCAGAGTAAATACGTGAATATCAACGGTAAGCGCACCTTGATGCTAGCCTCTAACAGCTATCTGGATTTAGCTAATGATCCCCGTGTAAAGCAGGCCGCTGCCGATGCTGCCCTACACTGGGGCGCTGGCAGCGGCGGTAGCCGCCTAACAACGGGCAATACCCTGCTCCATGAGGAATTAGAAGACGAGCTAGCACGCTTCAAGGGCACCGAAGCTGCCCTACTCTTTAATACTGGCTACATGGCCAATGTGGGCATTCTTTCCGCTCTCTGCGACAGCGAAAGCGTTATCTTTAGCGACGAATATAACCACGCCAGCATCATCGACGGGGCACGCCTGAGTAAAGCAAAAATCGTTGTCTATAAGCACAACGATATGCAGGATTTGGAAGCGAAAATCATGAGCACCCCTTGCCGCAAGGGACTCATCGTCAGCGATGCCGTATTCAGCATGGACGGCGACATTGTGGACCTGCCCAGCTTTGTAGCACTGGGCAAAAAATATCACCTCCTCACCATGATAGACGAGGCTCACGCCACCGGCGTTATCGGTGCTACTGGCAAGGGTGCTGTGGAGCATTTTGGTAACACCTGCGCCCCTGACATCATCATGGGCACACTAAGCAAATCTCTAGGTGCAGAGGGAGGCTTTGCCTGCAGCAGCAGGATTATCATCGAGTATTTGAAGAACAAGGCTCGCAGCTTTATCTTTGCTACTAGCCAAGCCCCTGCAACCTTGGGCGCAGCTTTAGCAGCTCTACGCATTTTGGCAAGCGAACCCCAACACGCTCAATTCTTACAGCATAACGCAGAGTATTTTATTAACTGCCTACATAGGGAAGGTATTGATGCTAAATCTCCCACCGCCATTATCCCCATCATCATCGGGGATGAAGCCACCTCTTTACAGGTAGCCCAAGAACTGCTTGACGAGGGCATCCTCGTGCCCGCCATCCGCTATCCCACTGTGGCCAAAGGCACTGCCCGCCTGCGCGTAGCACTCATGAGCAGCCACACCGAGGAAGAACTGGCCCATACCGCTAAGCTAATTGCGGAAGCGATTAAGAAATATAAGGTTTAAGTACCACTCTAATGGTCATTTTAGACCATTCTTATACCACTTAGTTGACAAATGCAAATTCAGCTATAAAAATAACCCGTTAGCCTCAAGCTTGAAGCTAACGGGTTTATTTTTAGAACTCGCTTATTTCTCAGGAGCCTTGATTACATCGCAGCCCATGTAAGGACGCAGTACCTTAGGCACTACAACGCTGCCATCGGCTTGTTGGTAGTTCTCCAAAATAGCAGCTACAGTACGACCAACAGCTACGCCACTGCCGTTAAGGGTGTGCACAAATTCCGGCTTGGATTTGGCATCACGACGGAAACGGATATTAGCACGACGAGCTTGGAAGTCGAGGAAGTTGGAGCAGGAGGAAATCTCGCGGTAGCAATTAGCAGCCGGCAGCCAAACCTCCAGGTCATAGGTGGTAGCAGAGCTAAATCCCAAATCGCCAGTGCACAGACGTACTACATGATAGGGCAGCTCCAGTGCTTGCAGCACTTCTTCAGCGTCATGGGTCAGCTTATCCAGCTCTTCCCAGGACTCTTCAGGCTTTGTGAACTTAACCAATTCAACCTTGTTGAACTGATGCATGCGAATCAAGCCACGGGTATCGCGACCAGCAGCACCAGCCTCGGCACGGAAGCAAGCGCTGTATGCAGTGTATTTCAAGGGCAGTTGGTCACCGGTGAGAATATCATCGCGGTGGTAGTTGGTAACAGGAACCTCGGCGGTAGGAATGAGGTACATATCGCCGTTTTCCAGCTTGTACATATCCTCGGCAAATTTCGGCAGTTGGCCAGTGCCCTGCATGGAAGCGCCATTTACGATGAAGGGCGGGAAAAATTCGGTATAGCCATGCTTTTGGGTGTGCATATCCAAGAAAAAGTTGATAACAGCACGTTCTAAGCGAGAACCAATACCTTTGTAGAACACATAGCGAGCGCCGGAAACCTTTACGCCACGCTCGAAATCCAAAATACCCAAACCTTCGCCCAAATCCCAATGAGCCTTGGGCTCGAAGTCAAATTTAGTGGGCTCGCCCCAGGTGCGAACTACAGGATTGCAGGTATCATCCTTGCCGATAGGCACATCCTCAGCGGGAATGTTAGGAATGGTCAGCAAAATAGCCTTCAAACGATCCTCAATTTCCTTCAGCTCTTTGTCGTCTTCAGCAATTTTATCGCCCAAAGTGCGTACAGCAGCCATCTTTTCGGTTGCATCCTCACCAGCCTTTTTCAGCTTGCCAATTTCTTGGGAAGCAGTGTTGCGCTCCTTTTTCAAAGCTTCAACCTGTTGGGTTAGCTCACGGCGCTTTTTATCAAGCTCCAAGAACTCAGTCAAATCAAGATTGCCATTGCGGTTAGCAACAGCCTGCATAACCTTGTCCGGATTATCGCGGACAAATTTCATATCTAACATATATATTCCTCCAAATCAAAAATATCATAAACTATATTTTAGCACAAATCCCGCTATTATTAAAGCTTTTAAACGGCTTTAGACAAGGATTTGCGTTAATCAAGCACATAAAAATGTGAGCTAACGCCTTCATCACGACGGCTCAGATAGCGAATAGCACTTAAAGCCGCCTTTTGACCTTGACCTGCAGCACGCTGTGCCTGCCAAGGCTGACCGGTGCAGTCACCGCCGGCAAATACGCCTTCAATATTGGTCTCGGCCTGATCATCCACATAAATGCTGCGACCGCGAATTTGCAGACCCGGCAGGAAGCTGTTCAAGGGGTCGCTGGCGCGGAAAACAAAGGTGGCCTGCACATTATAAAACTCATCAGCAGCACGAATACCCGTCACCTTATCAGTACCGGTGATTTCGGTGGGAGTATCTAAAATGACAGTGATATTCTTTTTCTTGGGCGGGACAAAGCCTTGATAGCGAGGGAAGAAGAAAACCTGCTCGCATTGGTCCGCAAGATACTCAATCTCTTCCATGGCATCGGGCACGGTAGCAATGGCTGCAACACGCTTGCCCTTATATTTAGGAGCATCCACAAAGGCACAGTAGCTAACACCACGACCCAAAAATTCTTTTTCGCCGGGGAACAGGGTGGAGCGGGAAATACCCGTTGCCAACACTACTGCATCCGCGGAATATTCACCATGGGGAGTTCCAAGCACAAAGCCTTCGCCAACCTCGCGCAGGGAAATGATTTTTGCTTCCACAACTTCCACATCGGTCTGGCGCAGATGATTTACAAAAATATCCATCAGCTCATTGCCGGAGATATCGGGAATACCCATGTAGTCAGAAACCTTGGCTACACTGCGCAAACGGGGGCTGAAGCCGTGAGCTTCAAATAAAACTACTTTGCGACCCTTGCTGGCTGCGGTAATAGCTGCAGCAATACCTGCAGGGCCGCCGCCGATAATACCAATATCGTACTGCATAAATCTATCCTCCATAACATGATTTTTAGAGACACTATATCATTTTTATTTTATGCCTTTTGGAGCGCATAGTCAAACCATTTCTGAACTTCTGAAAAAAATTTACTTTTTTTGAAAAAAACACTTGCATTTTTCTTTTAGATATAGTATTATAATCAAGTAACGTGACCATGGTCCATTAGCTCAGCTGGTAGAGCACCTGACTCTTAATCAGGGTGTCGTAGGTTCGAACCCTACATGGATCACCACACTTTGGCCGGTTGGTCAAGCGGTTAAGACACCGCCCTTTCACGGCGGTATCGGGGGTTCGATTCCCCCACCGGTCACCACTCCGGGCGCTTAGCTCAGCTGGGAGAGCGTCTGCCTTACAAGCAGAATGTCAGCGGTTCGATCCCGTTAGCGCCCACCATTTTTTTTACCCATTTTTAAGGCATGGCCCGGTGGTTCAGTTGGTTAGAATGCCGCCCTGTCACGGCGGAGGTCGTGGG
>JBJDXD010000117.1:0-4778 GCA_051866495.1 Phascolarctobacterium sp.
GAAAGCCACCGCGAACATGATGATTACTTATTACGAATTTCACTATTATAATGAGCTCGCCAAACTACAATATGTCAATCAATTATACAACAAATTACTGCGTTAACGCCAGCAAGAATTTCTGTAAGAAAAACGTAAAAATTGGCGCGAAATATTTGACGTTTCCCTTTTAGAGGTGTAAAATATATCTAATCAAGCAAATGCACCTTTAAATGAGTCCCGTGAGACTACAAGGTTTGACTATTGTTGAAACACAAGGCCTTCTTGTACCCTCATGGGGACGAGAGGGCTTTTATTTTATTCTTTGATATTACATATATACAGGAGGTAAAGCTAATGGCTAAATCAAATGTATCTCTGGGTGGCAGAGATATACTGGATCTGGAAAGCCTCAGCGTGGAAGAAATCGAGCTGATTTTGAAAACAGCTGAGGAAATGAAAAAGATTATGAAAAGGGATATCAAAAAGGTTCCCTCCCTGCGTGGTAAATCCATCATCAATCTGTTCTATGAGCCCAGTACCCGTACTCGTACTTCCTTTGAACTGGCAGGTAAATATCTGGGCGCCGATGTAGTAAACATCACCACCGGCAACTCCAGCGTTGTTAAAGGCGAATGCCTGCGCGATACTATTTTGACCGTACAATCCATGGCCTGCGATGCCATCGTAATGCGTCATCCTATTGAAGGCGCTGCTGCTTATGCAGCACAAGTTGCTGATCCTGTTATCATTAATGCCGGCGACGGTGCTCATGCGCATCCTTCCCAAGGCCTCTTGGATATGTTCACCATCCGTGAGCAGGGCAAAAATTTGAAGGGCTTGAAGATGGCCATTATCGGTGATATCCTCTATAGCCGTGTCGCTCGCACCAATATCGCTGCTTGGAATAAGATGGGTGCTGAGGTTCATGTAGCTGGTCCCATGACCCTGCTGCCCCACGACATCGAAGCTCTGGGCGTAACCGTGCATAAGCATGTAGAGGACGCCATCGCTGACGCTGATGTAGTAGATATTCTGCGTATTCAGCTGGAACGCCAAAAGAAGGGCTTGTTCCCCACCACTCGCGAATATGCTCGCATTTTCGGCATTAACGAAAAACGCTTGGCTTTGGCTAAGCCCGATGTAACCGTGCTCCATCCGGGCCCCATGAACCGCGGCTTGGAAATCTCCTGGGAGGTTGGTTACTGTGATAACGCTGCTATCCGTACCGAGGTACAAAACGGTGTAGCAGTGCGTATGGCACTCTTATTCTTGACTTTGACAGGAGGTAAACACATTGAAAACGTTGATTAAAAACGGCAGGGTATTTGACCCCAGCCAAAATTTAGACGCTGTAATGGACATCCTGGTTGAGGATGGCAAGATTAAAGCAGTGGCTGAGGGCATTGCCGAAGCTGCTGATGAAGTATATGATGCAACTGGTTTAGTTGTAACCCCTGGCCTCATTGATATGCACACCCATATGCGTGAGCCCGGTCTGGAGGCTAAGGAAGACATTATTTCCGGTACTATGGCTGCTGCTGCCGGCGGTGTAACCACCGTAGCCTGCATGCCCAATACTAAGCCCGTTGTAGACTCCGCTATTATCGTAAGCGGTATCAAGCAACGCGCTGCTGAGGAAAGCTATGCCAACGTAGAGGTAGTTGGTGCTATTTCCAAGGGTGAGAAGGGCGAAGAGTTGGCTGAGATGGGCGACATGGCCTATAGAGGCGCAGTGGGCTTTTCTGATGACGGCCATTATGTAAAGAGCTCCCGCCTGTTCATGCTGGCTGCTAAATATATCACCGCCTTTGACAAACCCTTGATGCTTCACGCTATCGACCCTGAGCTGGCTGCTGAAGGCTACATGCATGAGGGCGTAGTTTCCGCTCGCATTGGTGTGCCCGGTGTACCCTCCATCTCCGAGGATATTGCTGTAGCTCGCGACTGCATCATCGCAGAATATGCAGGCGCACATGTACACATCTGCCACGTAGCTTCCAAGGGAGCTATCGATATCATTCGCCAAGCTAAGAAAAAAGGCATTAACGTAACCAGCGAGGTTACTGTACACCACTTGACTCTAACTGATGAAGCATGCGCTAACTATAGCTCCGCAACCCGTGTAAGCCCGCCCCTGCGTAGCTGGGACCATGTGCAAGCAATGCGTGAAGCCGTGCTTGACGGCACTGTGGACTGCATCGTAACCGACCACGCTCCCCATGCTCCTGAAGAAAAGGACGTGGAATTCCGTTATGCTCCCTGCGGCTTCTGCGGCTTGGAGACGTCTTTAGGCGTAATGCTCACTGATTTGTACCACACTGGCGTATTTGATTTGAAGACCATTATCAGCAAGATGAGCTGCGAGCCTGCCAAGGTCTTCCACCTGCCCGGCGGCACCCTGAAGGAGGGCAGCGTTGCTGATATTACTATTATGGATTTGAATAAGGAATGGACTGTTGATAGCTCCAAATTCTATACCCGCGGCAAGTTCACTCCCTATGAGGGCAAGGCTTGCAAGGGCAAGGCTGTTGCCACTATGCTGCACGGCAAATTTGTAATGAGAGATGGTGTAGTATGCACAAAGAATTAAGAAAAGGCAAATTAGTATTGAAGGATGGCAGCGTTTACGAGGGCCTTCTTTATGGTGGCAAGCGTAATGCAGTGGGTGAGGTTTGCTTCACCACCGGCATGAGCGGCTACCAAGAAACCCTGACTGACCCCTCCTTCTGTGGCCAAATTGTTGTTATGACCTATCCTTTGGTAGGTAACTATGGCACTAATCCTATGTTTAACCAAGGTCGCAAAAACTTCTTCCAAGGCTATGTTATTGGCGAGCTCTGCGATTGCCCCAGCAACTGGCGCAACGAAAAGAGCTTGGAGGATTGGCTGGAGGAGCAGGATCTGCCCACTTTGGCCGGTGTTGACACTCGCGCCATCACCCGCAAAATCCGTGACCACGGCGTAATGCCCGGCGTGATTGTGCCTGCCGATATGCCTGAGGCAGAGGTACAAGCTCTGCTGGACCTGCCTGCAATTCACGACCAAGTAGCCACCGTAACCACTCCTGAGGTGTATACCTTGGGCAACGGCAGATATCATATCGCCGTTATGGACTTCGGCATTAAGCAAAATATTTTGAACTTCCTGCTGCTGTTCGATACCCGCCTGACCGTGTTCCCTGCTAGCGCTACGGCAGAAGAGGTTTTGGCCTGCAATCCCAATGGCATCTTCCTGTCCAACGGCCCTGGGGACCCCAAGGATTTGGTGGACGTTATCGAAAACGTGAAGAAGCTCATTGGCCGTCGTCCTATTTTCGGCATCTGCTTAGGTCACCAGCTCATGGCCTTGGCCAATGGCGCCGACACCTATAAGATGAAATTTGGCCATCGCGGTGTGAACCAACCTGTCAAGGATTTGCGCAGTGGCCGCATCTATATTAGCTCTCAAAACCATGGCTATGCAGTGGACCCCGCCTCCATCGAGGGCAAGGGCATCACTGTAACCCATATTTCTATGAATGATGGCACCATTGAGGGCGTGGAATATGCAAATCATCCTACCTTCACCGTGCAATACCATCCGGAAGCCTGCCCCGGCCCCGGTGGTCACGAATACTTATTCCAACACTTTATTGACTTAATGGAGGGTCGTTATCATGCCGAAGCTCACTAATATTAAAAAGGTTCTTGTTATCGGCTCCGGCCCCATTATCATCGGCCAAGCTGCCGAATTTGACTATGCAGGCACCCAAGCCTGCCGTGCGCTAAAGGAGGAAGGGCTTGAGGTTGTATTAGTTAACTCCAACCCTGCGACCATCATGACCGACGTACATATCGCGGACCGTGTTTATGTGGAGCCCATCAGCGTAGAATTTTTGGAGAATATCATTAAGCGTGAGCGTCCTGACTCTCTCTTGGCGACCCTGGGCGGACAAATTGGTCTGAACATGGCTATGAAGCTGGAAGAGAAGGGCATTTTGAGCGAGTACAAGGTACGCCTGCTGGGCACCCAAATCTCCGCCATTAAACGTGGCGAGGACCGGGAAATGTTCAAGGAAACCATGGAGAAAATCCATCAGCCCATTCCGGAATCTACCATCGTAGAGACCATTATGGCTGCTTGCTCCTTCGGTCGTGAGATCGGCTATCCCTTGATTGTACGTCCTGCTTATACCTTGGGTGGTACCGGTGGCGGTATCGCTGAAAACGAGGATGAGCTGGTTGATATCGTGCAAAAGGGCCTGGGCTATAGCCCCATCGGGCAATGCTTAATCGAACGCTCCATCGCCGGCTGGAAGGAAATCGAGTTTGAGGTTATTCGTGACGCTGCCGATAACTGCATCACCGTTTGCTCCATGGAAAATCTGGACCCCGTTGGCGTGCACACCGGCGACTCTATCGTAGTTGCTCCGGCTCAAACTCTGAATGATAAGGAAGTGCAAATGCTGCGTCAGGCTTCCATCGATATCGTCCGTGAGCTGGGCGTAGTGGGCGGCTGCAACGTACAGCTGGCGCTGGATCCCTATTCTGAGAACTACTATGTAATCGAGGTTAACCCCCGCGTAAGCCGCAGCTCCGCTTTGGCTTCCAAGGCTACCGGCTATCCTATCGCTAAGGTTACCAGTAAGATTGCTGTGGGCTATAATCTGGATGAAATTGAAAACGCTGTTACTAAGAAGACTAAGGCTTGCTTCGAGCCCGCTATTGACTACATCGTTTTGAAATTCCCCCGTTGGCCCTTCGATAAATTCGTTACCGCGGACCGCACTCTGGGCACCCAGATGAAGGCTACCGGTG
>JBJDXD010000118.1:0-4749 GCA_051866495.1 Phascolarctobacterium sp.
CCTTGGCCTGCGCTTCCACAACCTTAGCCTGCATTTCTTGGGTATAAGCCTTCATTTCCTGCTCCTTAGCCACTGCCATAGCGCGACGCTCCTCAGCGCGGGCCTGAGCAATGCGCTTATCAGCCTCGGCTTGGTCGGTCATCAGAGCAGCACCAATATTGCGTCCTACATCAACGTCCGCAATATCAATGGACAGAATTTCAAAGGCAGTGCCTGCATCCAAGCCCTTATCCAAAACAGTTTTAGAAATAAAATCGGGGTTCTCCAGCACCTTGCTGTGGTCATCGCTGGAGCCTACGTTGGTTACGATACCTTCGCCTACGCGGGCAATAATGGTAGCTTCACCGGCACCGCCCACCAAGCGGTCAATATTGGCGCGCACGGTTACACGGGCTTTTACCTTCAGCTCGATGCCATCCTTAGCCACAGCGCTAACCACGGGAGTTTCGATAACCTCAGGATTAACGCTCATTTGCACTGCCTCCAGCACATTACGACCTGCCAGGTCAATGGCGCAGCCACGCTCAAAGCTCAAATCTATTTGGGCTCTGTGAGCAGCAATCAAAGCATCGATAACTCTATCCACGTTACCACCGGCCAGATAATGAGCCTCCAACTGGTTCACATTCACGTCCAAGCCTGCCTTGTTGGCCTTAATCAAGGGCAGCACGATTTGGGAGGCCGGCACACGGCGCAAACGCATACCAATCAAATTAAAAATACCCACATTTACGCCTGCAGCAATGGCACTAATCCACAGCCCCAGGGGTACAAAATTTAAAAAAATAGCAATACCCACAATGGCTAAAATAAACATAAAGCCACTGCCAAAAATAGCACTAAATAACAAATCCACTAAAAATCACTCCTTTATTAAATCTACAAAAAGCTTGCTGCCCTCCACCTTGGTGACAACAATTTTGCTATCCTTGGGCAAAAAATCACCCAGGCTGCTTACGTCATAGCGCTTGCCTTCAATGAGCACCGTTCCTGCCGGCCGCAAAGTGCTTAAAGCCACCCCCTGCTTACCCAGCAAGGCCGAAAAATCCTCGCCCCCGGTATAGCCTGCGCTATTTTGCTGCTTATCCCAAAGCACAAAGGGATTCCATTTGCTTTCCTTAGGCAGATACACACAAAGGAACGCCAGCACCAGCGCCGCCAAGGCATAAACCCCCAGCAGCACTGCCAAAGCCGCAAAGCCACCGCCTAAAAGGTAGTAGCCGCCCCCGGTCAGGCACAGCAGGCCACCAATGCCAAAAATGCCAAAGCCCGGCACTGCCAGCTCCACACTCATTAAAATCACGCCAGCAATTAAAAGATAATATTCTATAGGCATAGCATACCTCCTTTGATTTCAGGTATTGACCCATTACCAGCTTGCTTTTGCTTACAAAAGCACATCTTATTATACCATTTTTAGCCCCCTCACGCTATAAATACTGTGCAAATAAACTGTAACATTCTTGCAGTGAGCAAAAACATACTCTTTTACACAAAAAGTAGACCCTCTCGACGAAATGCCGAGAGGGCCTTTGGATATGGAGGCAATAAATTGTCTACACTATTTTATTTTTTTCTGAAACCGCATTTTGGGCAAACGCCGTTTTCGTCCAAAGCAATGCCGCACAGCGGGCAACGAGCAACGGTTTCTTTCACAGCATATTCTTCGGAAGCCACATTCACACCACTAGTGAAGGTGATTTTAGCAATATTCAGCTTGTCCTTCAAAAGTGAGTAAACCATTTTAATCATGCCTTCAACGGTCATGGTTTCTTTAGTTACGACAATACGGCAATCAGGATAAGCGGTGCACAGCTCATTGGAAAAAGCTACGCCCTTCATAGTGTTTTGGGGATGGCCGTTTTTGATGCCCTGCTTTTCATATACGTCGAGGATGGCGGGCAGCAGCGGGTCGTCCTGGCGGAGAACAAGAGCATGGTCAAAATTCTTTAATACATCCCAAGCAGTTTTTTGGATTTCGTTGCAGGGGAAAACCATGTTAACGCCAGCATTTACACTGTCTTCAACCTCAATGGTCAGTGTGCCGGTGTGGCCGTGCAGGTATTGGGCTTCACCCTTAAAACCATAAAAACGATGCGCATACTGTAAATCGAATGTAGTTTGACTTCTCATTTCCTTGACCTCTTTTCAATTATATTTCTGAACGCGGGGGCGTTTAGAGACTGAGTATTTAATGGATAATTTTTATCTATCAATAGAATATACCATAAAGAGAGTTTTGTCAAGAGTTTTCGAGAAAAATTACTAATAAATATTTATTCAATAGATTTTTTCTGCTGTGATACAACGGCCATTCTCAAAAAGCATAAGCTACCCTACTCAAGCGTTTTTCTCGTTTACAAATATGGCGTGAAAAGGTATAATATTAAAATAGACTAAAAGTAACGCCTATTGGCATTTGGAGGTATAGAAGATGGCAGAAAAAATTATTTTGACCGGCGACCGTCCCACCGGCCGCTTGCATGTGGGTCACTATGTTGGCTCCCTTAGAGAGCGGGTGCGCTTACAGGATTCCGGCGAATTTGATAAGGTATATATCATGATTGCCGATGCTCAGGCCCTCACCGATAATGCAGAAAACCCCGATAAGGTGCGCAAAAACATCATCGAGGTGGCCTTGGATTATTTGGCTTGCGGTTTGGACCCTGCCAAAACCACAATTTTTGTGCAGTCCATGGTGCCCCAGCTCACTGAGCTCACCTTTTACTACATGAATTTAGTTACTGTGGCTCGCGTACAACGCAACCCGACTGTTAAAAACGAAATCAAAATGCGCAATTTTGAAGCCAGCATTCCTGTGGGCTTCTTCTGCTACCCCATTAGCCAAGCTGCTGATATCACCGCCTTTAAAGCAACCACCGTGCCCGTAGGCGAGGACCAGGAGCCCATGCTGGAGCAATGCCGCGAAATCGTGCATAAATTCAATACCGTATATGGCCCCACCCTGACCATGCCCGAAATCGTGCTGCCCTCCAACGATGCTTGCATGCGCCTGCCCGGTATTGATGGCAAGGCCAAAATGAGCAAATCCCTGGGCAACTGCATTTATTTAAGCGATCCTGCGGACGTGGTAAAGAAAAAGGTTATGTCCATGTATACGGACCCCAACCATGTGCGTGTAGAAGATCCCGGTCAAATCGAAGGCAACTGCGTTTTTACTTATTTGGATGCCTTCTGCAAACCGGAATATTTTGCTAAATATTTGCCTGATTACGAAAACCTGGATGCCCTCAAGGCCCATTACCAACGTGGTGGCCTAGGCGATGTCAAGGTCAAGAAATTCCTCGTCAAGGTGCTGGAGGAAACTCTGGCCCCCATCCGCGAACGCCGCCATATGTGGGAGCAACGCATTCCTGAGGTTTATGAAATCCTGCGCAAGGGCAGCGAGGTGGCTGCTGCTGCCGCTGCAGAAACCCTGTACGATGTGCGCCAATCCATGCGCATCAACTATTTTGACGACCAGGAGCTTATGAACCAGCCCTACGAGCAACAACAATAATATGGCACTTTCCGAGCAAGCAATTCTCCATTTGTTGGAGAGCCATCACATCAACTATATTGTGCGCAAGCATGAGCCCATTTATACTGTGGCCGAAGGCCAAGCGCTGGGCCTGCCCAATGTGGAGGCGGCGGTAAAAAGCCTGTTTTTGACGGATGATAAGCACTCCAGCTTTTATCTCGTGGCTCTGCCTCTTGATAAACGCCTCGACCTGAAGGAGCTGCGCCAAATTATTAGCTCCCGCCGTTTGACCATGGCAAGCCCTGATGAGCTTAGGCAAAGGCTTGCCCTGTCCCCCGGTGCGGTGACACCCTTTGGCCTTTTAGAGGACCATGAGCACAGCGTTGAAGTCTATTTTGATGGAGCCCTCAAGGAAAACACCGTTGCCGTGCCTTTAGACAGCAATACTGCCACCGTTTGGCTGAAATGCCAAAAGCTGGTGCTGCTTTTAGAGCACAAGGGTCACAAAATCACTTATATCGATTTATAAACAAAAAATAAACATCCCCATGCTGCGCGAGCGTGGGGATGCTTTTTTATGTCCGTTTTAGCTTAGTGATGGAAGAGGCGCAGACCGGTGAAGGCCATGGCAATGCCATATTTATCGCAGGTTTCGATAACATTGTCATCACGAATAGAGCCGCCTGCTTGGGCAATATATTGAACGCCGCTGCGATGAGCACGCTCGATATTGTCGCCGAAGGGGAAGAAGGCGTCACTTCCAAGAGCAACGTCCTTCAGCTCAGCCAGCCAAGCCTTTTTCTCAGCACGGGTCAGAGGTTCAGGTTTTTCGGTGAAGAAGTTTTCCCAAATGCCGTCGGCCAAAACATCTTCGTAGTCGTCGGAAATATATACATCGATAGTGTTGTCGCGGTCGGGACGGCGAATGCTGTCCTTAAAGGGCAGTGCCAATACCTTGGGATTTTGACGCAGCCACCAAATGTCGGCCTTATTGCCAGCCAAACGGGTGCAATGTACGCGGGATTGTTGGCCTGCGCCGATGCCGATGGCTTGACCATCCTTAACGTAGCATACGGAGTTGGATTGAGTATATTTCAAAACGATGAGGGAAATCAGCAAATCGCGAGCTGCAGCTTCAGGAATTTCCTTATTCACAGTGGGACGGTTCTCCAGCAAAGCCTCGGTAATCTTGGCCTCGTTGCGGTCCTGCTCAAAGGTGATGCCAAAAACCTGCTTGCTTTCAGTCAGCTCAGGTACATAATTGGGGT
>JBJDXD010000119.1:0-26438 GCA_051866495.1 Phascolarctobacterium sp.
AATTTGCTGACGAGCTGGATAACCTGGGCGTTCGCGTAGCTAACCTGGAAAAGAAGGCTGACAATGTAAAAATTACCGGCCAAATCCGTTATCGTTACATGGGCAGCGATAACAGCGGTTATGACAATGGTCTGCGTACTCGTTTGTGGGTAGCAGGCGAAGTTAACGAGGACTGGACCTACACCGCAATGATCCAAAACACTCAAGACTTCACCAACAATGCTGGTGATGAAGACACTAAGCTGAACCGCGCATATTTAGATGGCCGCATTGGTGGCTTGACTGTTCGCGCTGGTCGTTGGGATGAATGCACCTCCACTGCTAACATCCTGGATGTTTATGCTGACGGCGTAAAGGTTTCCTATGGCGATAAGGTTAAGGTTTATGGTATGGCTCTGAAGGGCGCTGGCGATGACAATGCTACTGCTGATTCTGGCGACCGCATTTATGTTGCAGGTGTTGAAGGCCAAATTGGTGCTGTTAATGCATATGCTAACTACTTCAATGTAGACAATAGTCCCAAAACTTTTGATGAGGATGGCGTTGCAGACTCTTGGTACAACCAAACTAAGGAAATCTACAACGTTGGCTTGAGCCTTGACGTTGCTAAAGACTTGAACCTGGCATATGAATATATGTGGGGCAACAAAAAGATCTATGACACCTCTAAGGACGGCTATGTAGCAACCTTGGCTTACAAGGGTGCTGACGCTGCTACTCCGGGTACCTGGGGCCTGAGCGCTACTTACTTTGACCAACCCATGAACGCTGTAATCAGCCCGACCACCGATGCTAAACAATTCAGAGATCAAGGCGGCTACAAAGGCTATGGCTTGGTTGCTAACTACACCTTGGCTAAGAACATCGTAGCAGAAGTAAGCTACTATGATACCGAAGCTAAGATTGGCAACAGCGATGACCAACTCATCTACGCTGATCTGTACTTCACTTTCTAATTTTACAAAGAAAATATTGTAAAATAATAAAAAAGACCTCGAAGCCTTCGCTTCGAGGTCTTTTTCTGTCTCACGCCATTCCCTTACGCTGGCCACCGTCCCAAGCAATCAAATCCTTCACTACCTCACTGGCCAGCAGCAATCCTGCTGCAGATGGGGTGAAGGCGGTGCTGCCGGGGAGGACGCGCCGTTGGGGCGCTTCGGCGTGGCATTCGGTGCTAAGCTCGCCTAAGGGTGTGAGCGGCAGCTCCGTGGAATAAACCACCTTGAGCTTTTTCACGCCACGCTTTTTCATTTCCTGGCGCATCACCCGCGCCAAGGGGTCCACGCTGGTTTTAAAAATATCCCCCACCTGAAATTTGCCGGGGTCCATTTTGTTGCCAGCCCCCATACTGCTAATGACGGGTACACCGGACGCCTTGGCCTGCATAATAATGGCAATTTTTGCTGCCACAGTATCCACTGCATCCACCACATAATCATATTGGCTAAAGTCAAATTCATGAGCATTTTCGGGCAAAAAGAAGCATTGGTGGGTGTGCACCTTGGCATCAGGATTAATAGCGTGAATGCGCTTCGCCATAACCTGCACCTTGGGCTGGCCAATAGTGGCATGGGTAGCAATAATTTGGCGATTGAGGTTGGTCAAGGCCACGGTGTCGTTATCAATTAAATCAAAGCAGCCCACACCGCTGCGGGCTAGGGCCTCGGCCACATAGCCGCCCACCCCGCCAATGCCGAAAATGGCTACGCGGCTTTGCTGCAGCTTGGTAATAGCCTCCTGACCGATTAAAAGTGCTGTACGAGAAAATTGGTTTAGCATGCTGTGCTCCTTTAGCTTTCTTCCTTGATGACAATAATTTCCTGCTCTGCTTCAACAGTAGCGTTGTTTTGAACCTTGATTTCGGTAATAACGCCCGTACAAGGGCTTGCAGCTTCGTTGGCCTGCTGCTGGGCTAGCGCTTGTGCCAGCTGTATTTTGTAGCCAGTAATGATTTTTTGCTGGGCAGCCTTGGCCTCAGGGGAAGCGGGCTGATTCGTAACTACAATTTGCGTAGCAGCCTGCAGCTGGGCAGTGGCCTGAGCCAGCTCGTTTTGCGCCGCCTGAGCTTGTTGGCGCGAAACTGCGCCTTGGGATAAAAGGCTATTCATTTTGGCAGCCTTTTGCTGGGCGGCGCTGACCCGTGCTTGGGCGGACTTCAGGTCCCCTGCGGGCACGGCGTTGGTTTGCCCTTGTTCCATGCGCTTGAGCTCGGCTTCAGCCTTGGCAACCTGCATTTGCAGCTCCTTGACCTGGGCATCCAGCTTGGCATCGCTAATGGCAAAAAGGGGCTGCCCCCTGCCGATGCGTTCGCCCTTTTCGGCAATCAGGCCAATGATCTTGCCGCTAGCAGGCGCTTTAATTGTATAAAGAGCAGGCTGCTTAGAGGGTTCAACCTTGGCCGTGGGGGCAGCGCAGCCGCCTAAAGCCAAAAGAAGAATAATTATAGATAAACAAAAGAGAAATTTTCGCATTGGTATAGCCTCACTTTATTCTTATATTATAGCATTATAACGCTAAAAAGTGGCAGATGTATGACATTTTCTAACATAAATTAAACTAAATTCGTGTAAGCGTTTTACACTCTGGGAGCAGTAACACAAAGCTTTGTAAAATTGTTTACAAAAAGTTTTCAGAAGCACGTTACAAATTGCAAAAAATAAGGTATAATATAGTTAAAAGTGTTCTATAGTTAACACTGTAGGCCGGAAATGCTTTACAGTTAATCGCGAGGCTGTGCTGCTCCGGCGTCATATACTGGCGCTATGTATGTTTTTTTGTTGTATTTTATTATTTTTTTGCAAGTGAGGTTATTATGTTTTTTGATTCTTATGACACACCAGTATTTCGTCCTCCTAGTGAGGCAAGAAGCTTTATTTTGAGAGTAACTAGGGGCTGCGCCCACAATAAATGCACCTATTGCAATATGTATCGTGGGGTTCCCTTTCAAATATTAAAGGATGAAGAAATTTCTCGTCAAATCGCTCTGGCTGCTTATTATGGCAAGGATAAGGTGCGCCGCGTGTTTTTGGCAGATGGTGACGCTTTAGTGTTGCCCACAGCCAAGCTTTTAAAGATTTTGCAGGCGCTTAGAGAGCAGTTTCCCAAGCTGCAGCGAGTGGCAAGCTATGCTGCGCCCAAGGATATCCTGCGCAAGAGCGAGGAGGAGCTGCGCCAGCTCAAGGAAGCAGGCCTGCAGCTCTTGTACTACGGCATGGAAACAGGCGACGATATTACTCTCAAGGCTGTCAATAAGGGCGTTAACGCCGAAGAAGCCATTGAGGCCGGTCGTCGTGTAACTGCCAGCGGTATGAAGCTGTCCCTGATGGTGATTTTGGGCTTAGTAGGCGTGGAGGGAAGTGCTCGCCATGCGCTGGCAACGGCCAAGGCCATCAATATTATTCAGCCCACCCATTTAAGTGCGCTGTGTTTGATGCTCTATCGTGGTAGTGAGCTTTTGGACCAGTTTGAGGCGGGTCAGTTCAATCCCCTGTCTCCGGCGGGGCTGATGCAGGAGCTGCGCTTGATGCTGGAGCATATTGATTTGCCGGCGGATAAGCATTGCCTCTTCCGCAGCAACCATGTTTCTAATTATGTGCAGCTGGCAGCCACACTGCCTAAGGAAAAGGATAGACTTCTAAAGCAGGTGGATGTGAGCATTCAGGCCTTGAGCAAATTAAAGACCTGGGACGTATATAATAATACGGAGTATTGACCTTTCCTATTGCAAAACGCAACAGGAAAGAATGTTCGCAATAGAAAGTGATGTAACAAAATGTTACGCAAGATAAATGTTTGATGAGCGTTTTATGGGTAACAAAACGTTACGGAAAAGAACTTTTAAAGATGTGATAGCATGTTTAGAAAGGCCGTGGCACTTCTCACTTTGGTCACAGCATTATGCTGCTTGCCCTTGGGAGCGGAGGCTAAAAAGCATACAACTAAAAAGAATGCCAGCCCTAAGGTGACCGTGCAGCAAAGCAATTGGAAGCTGAAGGTAGCCCAGCAAAAGCTACAGGTTCTGGGACTTTACAAGGAGCGGCCCAATGGCCAGATGAACACGGCTACGGAAGCAGCCCTGAAAAAATTTCAGCTTCAATATAAGCTGAAGGCTCATGGCAAGCTGGACGATAAGACCTATCAAAAGCTGAATTGGGAGGCCTTTGCTAAAAACGGTATCACCCATGTTAAGGGCTCGGAGGTAGTGAAGCAGGCTGCTAAATATAAGGGCGTGCCTTATAAATTTGGCGGCGTGACGCCCAAGGGCTTTGATTGCTCTGGCTATGTGCAGTATGTTTTTAAAAATTGTCGTGCCACACTGCCAAGAGTGGCCGATGAGCAGGTGCTGGAGGGCGTTTTCGTCACCCAAAGGCAGCTGAAGCCGGGTGATTTAGTGTTCTTCACCACCTATGCGCCTGGGGCTTCCCATGTGGGCATTTACGCTGGCAAGGGACAGTTTTGGAATGCGTCCTCATCCAAGGGGGTTATGCTTTGCTCCCTGAGTGACAGCTATTGGAAAACACGCTATTATGGTGCTCGCCGGGTTTTGGTAAGCAATGGCGAGATTTAAAGATTGAAAGAGCTGCTTAGCAAAGCAGGGGGAGGGTTTTGTTCATGATTCGTGAAAGACGTAACAAAGAGAAGCTGGCTTCTTATTATAAGAAGTTTATGGAAGAGGGTATAGTTGACCCCAATGTGCATCCTTGGGTTGCCGAAAGCTGGCTGCGCTGCCGGGCAATGAATTTGCCCCACGAGACCATGCCAAAAATCAATAAGCTGAGCCGTGAGGAGATTGCTGAGCACCAAAGAACCCACGAGTTCATCGTTAAATATGTGGATGGCCTTTACGAGCAAAGCAAGCAGCATTTTAATATTCATAACCTGAGCATGCTGCTCATCGACGAGAATGGCTATGTAATTAAAAATTATGCCATGCCCTTTTTCCAACGCATTATCGAGGATATTCAAGGTATGCGCGTGCTGGAAGAGGATGTGGGAACCTCCAGCATCAGTGTGGCCCGCGAGCATAATGTGCCCTTCTTGATGTTCGGCCCCGAAATGTGGATTAAGGATAGCCATAGCGGTGACGCCTGCAGTGCGCCCATTTGCATCAATGGCAAGATTCGCTATATTATTTCCTTCTTCTCCCTGGATCAGAACGATTTGCCCTATGATTTGCTGCTGAGCCTGCTTTTAACCATGAAATATTCCATTGAGCAGCATATGGCTATGTTGGAATCCTGGACCATCAACCGTATTATGATGGACCAGCTGCCGGTGACTGTATATTGGCTGGGCAAGGACGGTACTGTGAAATATTGCAACGAAAATGGCCGCAAGCGCTTGGATAATCACGAGCGTTTGCAGGATGTTTTTCTCAACTACGAGCATATTCCCATTAAAAAGGCCCTAAAGGGTGTACCCACCCAGCGTCGTGAAATTACTTGGATTACTCAGGATAGAACCTATGAGGATATTACCACTGTTATGCCCATCAAGGTGGGCAGCGAGGTGGAAAGCGCGCTGGTGCTGTCCATGTCCATCGAGGATTTGAAGACCACTATTGCCCATGCCACGGGCTACAGCAGCCGCTACAGCCTGTATAGCATGGTGGGTGAGACCAGCGAATTCTTGGCCTTGCAGCATAAGGCTAGCCGCGTAGCTCGCACCGACCATAACATCCTTCTGCAGGGCGAGCCAGGCACGGGCAAGCAGCGCTTAGCCCATGGCATCCATCAGGCCAGTCCCCGTGCTGCAGCGCCTTTGATTGCTGTGAAATGTCGCAATGCCTCCCTCAAGGAGCTGGAAAGCGAGTTCTTTGGCACCAATGAGGGCGAGCAACAGTCCGCAGGCAAGCTGGAGCTGGCTATTGGCGGTACCCTGTTTTTGGACGAGGTAGAAAAGCTGCCTCTGGAGATGGGCGACGAGCTTGCCGAGGCTTTAACCCATGGCCTGCCCCCTTTGAAAAAGGGTGGCAAGCCCAGAACCTTTGATGTACGCGTTATTGCTGCCTGCGATTCCAATTTGAAGCGCTTGGCTGACAAGGGGCTTTTCAGCCGCAAGCTATATGAGCTGGTGCTGGATACTACTATGAGAGTTCCGCCTTTAAGAGAGCGCGTCAAGGATATCGAGGTTATCGCTGGTCATATCTTAGTGGAGATGAGCGCCCAGCATAACCTGCCCCAAAAGCGTCTGTCCCCCGAGGCTGTGTCCCTGCTCTTAAATTGCAGCTGGCCCGGCAATATCAAACAGCTGCAGGGCGTTATCGAGCAGGCCTTCTTCCACACTCCCGGTAGCATCATCGAGGCAGAAAATATTAAGCTGCCCGGCGACAAAACCCTGGAGCGTTCTTGGAAATATGACAAGGAAGCCTTTATTGCCGCGTGGAAATCCGCCGGTGGCAATATCAGTAAGCTGGCCTCCATGCTGGATGTAAGCCGTGTAACCCTGTATCGTTACCTGAAAAAATACGGCTTAGGCCCCAAGAGCGAGTAATTTTTTAAGAATTTTTTCTAGTTTAAAATATAACCGCGAGGCAAGTTTTTCTCGCGGTTATTTCTTTGCTTTTATATAATTATAATCTATGTAGATAATATTACTCATTATAGCTAGTAGTGGTTATAGGCTGCTGGCTCGTTTCACCAAAAAATTTTGACTAAAAACGCCAGAAGTATTATAATATTACTGTCTTTCTGTAAACAAAATGGCCTAAAACAGGGGTTAAAGAGTGCGAATTAGTGTTTCTATTGATTGAGGAGTGTCGTAATGCTGGAGAAGCTAGGGGAGCAAATTAAATTAATTATACAATTGTCCACTAAGAATATGCATGATTTTAAGCAATTAGTTAAGAGCAAAATAGAGCTTTTGTGGCTTAGCTTTGTGGCAAAGCTGCAGCTGGTAATGGTTAAGGTGCGTGTAGCGCGCAGGGTGGGCGCTGTTTATGCTGCCCTCAAGGAGCAGATCCAGGCAGTGATGGAGCGCATTGAAGCCTACGCTCATGACTTATCCGCTCGCATGAACCATCGCTATGCAGTGTGCAAGAAAACCTGGCATGCCAATCAGCATTTTACATTTTGGCTAATTCCTGCTGATGGCTCCCATATTGCTAAAACTCATGTAAAAAAGGCTCATCTGAAATATGCTGTAAGCGGTGTCGCAGCCTTTTTGGTTGTGGTATCCGTTACTATTGGCGTTTTGGCCCATTTTGCTATTCAAAACGAAACGCAAAAGCGTGAGCTTGCCGAATATAAGGCTACGAAAAAGGCTCAGGAGCAGACCATTCAAGAGCTGCAAAAGATTGCCGAAAAGAATCAAAAGCAGCTGGCATATTTGTCCAAGCTAGAGGATAAGGTACGCCAAGAGATGGCGAAAAATGGCACCGAGCTGCCTCCGAAAACTGACGTGGCTGCCTTTGCCGGCAAGGGCGGTCCTTCCTTGGGCGACAGTGGTCCCATGGGCTATATGCTGGAGCAGGAAAAGAATATCCATAACCAGGCCAAGGCTAAAAAGGCTGATTTGGAAAATATCTTAAGTGCTATTGAAAATGAAAATTATCGTCGTGATGTTACGCCGAGCCAATGGCCCACTGCCGGCGGCGAAATTACCTCCTATTTTGGCGGTCGCCCCAATCCCTTTAGTGGTTATGGTCAGACCTGGCATTCTGGCATTGATATTGCCAATTATTATGGTGCTCCTGTTTATGCAGCGGCCTCTGGCTATGTGCAGCAGTCCGGCTGGTATGGTGGCTATGGTCGCTATATCCGTATTAGTCATGATTTTGGGCTTCAAACAGCCTATGCCCATATGAGCAGCTTGGTTGTTAGCGCCGGTAGCTATGTGAAGAAGGGCCAGATTATTGGTTATGTTGGTAGCAGTGGCTACAGCACTGGTCCTCACCTGCATTTTGAGGTGCTCAAGAATGGTAAGCAAACCAATCCCTTAAACTATATTTGATACTATACTGTCAGAGCTTGTGGCTCTGGCAGTATTTTTTTATTTTAGTAGCAGGAATAGTGCAGCCTATTGGAGAATTACTATAGCGTATATATGGCAGAGCTTTGCCTAATGATAGAAAAATTAGGAAAATAATTCTATTTGTACGGGAAAACTTTGCAAGTAGTTAACGAAGCATAGTAAAGGAAAGGGTGATAAAATGCTGACTTTAGAGTTGCTCAAGAAAATGCTTTTGGCAGCTGCAGTGGCGTTAAAGGAAAACGTTATTCCTCTCTGTGAGCTTGACAGTGTTGCAGGTGATGGGGACCATGGCTTGACTATTGGACGTATGGCTGACGCTATGAAGACCCAGGTGGAGGCTGATACTAGCGCGGACATGAAGGAGCTTTTGGATGATTTATCCATGGCCTTTATGGGCGTTAACGGTGGTAGTGCCGGTCCCTTGTGGGGCACCGTGTTTGGTGGCTTTGCCGAAGGTATCGATGAGGGCGTAACTGAGCTTGATGCTGCTGGCATTCACAAAATGCTGGAGCAGGCTAAAGAGGACTTCATGGATATTTCTAAGGCTAAGCTTGGTGATAAGACTATGGTGGATGCGCTTTATCCCGCTCTGGACGCAGGTATCGCCTGTGATGGTGATGCCAAGGCTATTTTTGCTGCTATGGCCGAGGCTGCTAATAAGGGCGCCGAGGCAACAGCAAATATGGTAGCTCGTTTTGGCAGAGCTAAAAACGTGGGCGAGCGCAGCTTAGGGACTAAGGATCCTGGTGCGGTTTCTATGGCGTTATTGTTTAGTTGTATGTCCGAGGCCTGCCAATAAAGCACCATCTACTTCGTTGTGGCTCCTAGGAGTACTAATTTGTACGCCGTCGAAGCCACGCCTCGTATCTGGCACTTTCTTGACAGTCCATAGAAGAAAACTAAAATATTGGTAAATAAAGAATAAGGAGGCAATACAAATGCAAAAATTTATCAACAAACCTGAGGATTTAACTAACGAATTATTAGAAGGCTTGGCTCTTGCTAATGCTGATTTGGTTACTCTGGAGCAGGGTAATTTGGTAGTGAACAAAAAATTGGCTGAGGCTGACCGCGTTACCATCGTTACCTTGGGAGGCACCGGTCATGAACCTGCAATCAGCGGCTTTGTTGGCGAAGGCATGATTGATATTTCTGTAGCTGGCAATATTTTTGCAGCACCCGGCCCTCAAGCCTGCGTTGAGGCTATTAAAATGGCTGACAAGGGCCATGGCGTTTTGTTCGTAGTTTTGAATCACGCTGGCGATATGCTGACCGGTAATTTGACCATGAAGCAAATCAAAAAGCTGGGCATTCCTGTAATCAAGGTTGTTACCCAAGAGGATATTGCTAACGCACCTCGCGAAAATGCTGACGACCGCCGCGGCTTGGTTGGCTGCGTTCCTCTGTATCATATTGCTGGTGCAGCAGCTGCTCAAGGCAAATCCTTGGAAGAGGTTGCAGCTATTGCTCAACGCTTTGCTGATAATATGGCAACCATCGCTGTTGCTACCAAGGGTGCAACCCATCCGGCAACCGGTATGGAAATCGCTCATATCGAAGAAGGCATCATGGAAGTTGGCATGGGCCAACATGGTGAAGGTGGCGGCGGCAGCCAACCCATGAAATCTGCTGACGAAACTGCAGCTATTATGCTGAATGCTTTGCTGAAGGATTTGGACGTTAAGGCCGGCGAAAAGCTGATGGTTGTTATCAATGGCAGCGGCGCTACCACCTTGATGGAGCAATTGATTGTGTTCCGTGCTGTGCACAAGATGCTGGCTGAAAAGGGCATTGAGGTTGTTGCTAACATGGTTGGCGAAATTTTGACCGTTCAAGAAACCGCTGGCTTCCAAATGAGCATTGCCCGCATGGACGACGAAATGATCGCATTGTGGAAGGCTCCGGCACGTACTCCGTACTTCAAAAACTAATTAGACGCACGATAAGGCACCATCTACTTCGTTGCAGCTTCTAGGAGTATTGACCATACGCCGTCGCACCCAAGGGTACAGCGCGACCAGCATGTGCTCACTGCACTGCGCTTGTGACCACATGGGTCGTGGCTTGTCGCTGCGCCTCGTATCTGGTACCTTCTCGCGTGTCTATAAAGCGATAAATTGGAGGTTCCTATATGGCAGATAAAGATGGAAATATTTTAGCAAAAGACTATGGCATCGGCATTAAGCCGCCCCTGCAAACCTTCCCCGTGAAGGGTCATCAAAGCGCTGGATGGGGCATGCAGACTCGCCTTTCCCAAATCTTTGGGGATGACGGCCGCACCATTATGCTGGCCTTTGACCATGGCTATATTATGGGCTCTACTGCGGGCCTGGAGCGTTTGGATTTAGTAATCCCGCCCCTGATGCAATATGCTGATTGCCTCATGGCAACCCGCGGCGCGCTGCGTACCTGCATCCCTGCAAATCACCACAAGGCTATCGCCCTGCGCTGCACCGCTGATACCAGCGTGCTCAAGGACGATATGAGCTTTGGTACCGTGGGCGTGGATATCGAGGATGCCATTCGCATGAATGCTTCCTGCATGGCAGTGCAATGCTTCGTGGGCTCCGATGGTGAGATTGATTCCCTGCGCAACCTGTCCTATTATGTAAATAATGGCGAAAAATATGGCATTCCCGTACTGGGCGTTGTAGCTGTTGGCAAACAAATGGAGCGCAATAATCGCTATTTCTCCTTAGCAACCCGCCTTTTAGCTGAGCAGGGTGCTCATATCATTAAGACCTATTATTGCGAGGATTTTGAGCAGATTACTGCTGCTTGCCCCGTGCCCATCGTTATTGCCGGTGGCAAAAAAATTCCGGAAAACAAAGCTTTGGATATGGCTTATCGCGCTGTTAACGAAGGTGCTGCTGGCGTGGATATGGGCCGCAATGTGCTGCAGGCCGAATGTCCCAAGGCCATGCTGCGCGCTATTCGCATGGTAGTGCACGAAAATGCCAAGCCTGAGGAAGCATTTAAGGCTTACGAATTGTGGAAGAAGGATGTGAAGTAAATGAAAGAATTTATGCATGTGGGTGTGCCCACCGATATCGCTCGTGAAGGCGAATTTTATGCTGAAGGCATTAAAACTCATATTGTTACTCCCGACACCAACGAATTTCACATTGAGTACCTGCGCTTTGAAAAGGACACTCCGCTGCCGCAGGAGCTGCAGACCTTGGTGCATGTAGCCTATAAGGTTGATGATTTGGATAAGCAATTGGCAGAAAACAAGGTTGTTGTGGAGCCTTGGATGGCTGATGAGCACACTCGCATTGCCTTTATCATGAAGGATGGCATTTTGTTTGAGCTCATGGAAGAGGTTAAATAAAGCTATATGGACCAGTAAATGGGCATGGCCAAAGGCTGTGCCCATTTTTGTGCTAGCAATGGTCACTATGTATGTGTTAAGTAGCAGATTTCTCTGAAAAAAATGTAAGCTTTGAACATTGTTTAAAGATGCCTAGTAATTTTTCATAAAAAAATCACAAAGATATTTACAAATGGACAAAAAAAGTATACAATACTCTCATCTACAGTATATACGAAATTTATGTAGTACGGAAGGATGGTAAAAATGATTTCTTTGAAAAACTCTAAAATTAAGGCGTTGGCTGCTGGCTTGATGCTAACCTTGGCTCTGGGCGTTTTGGGCTGTGGTGGCGACAAAAAGGAAGCTCCGAAAAAGGCTGAAAAGGTTAATGTAGGTATTGTCCAATTGGTTGAGCATGCTGCTTTGGATGCTGCTAATAAGGGCTTTGTAGAAGGCTTGGCTTCTAAGGGTTATAAGGAAGGCCAAAACATTACTTATGACCGCCAAAATGCACAAGCAGACCAATCCAATCTGCAAAATATCGCTCATCGCTTTGTTAATAATAAGGTTAACTTGATTTGCGCTATTGCTACTCCGGCTGCGCAAACAGTTGCCAATGTAACCAGCGATATTCCTATCGTGGCTACCGCAGTAACCGATTATAAAACTGCTAAGCTGGTTAAGGATAATGCAAAGCCCGGCACCAATGTTACCGGTACCACCGATATGAACCCGGTTGAGCAACAGTTGGATTTGCTCTTGAAGCTGGTTCCCAATGCTAAATCCGTGGGCACTATTTATTGCTCCAGCGAGGTTAACTCCCAGCTGCAGGTGGATATCCTGAAGAAGGCAGCGGCTGCTAAGGGCGTAACCATCAAAGAAGCAACCGTTTCCAATGTAAACGATATTCAACAAGCAGCTCGCAGCCTGCTGGGCAAGGTTCAAGCTGTTTATGTTCCTACCGATAATGTTCTGGCATCTGCAATGCCTACTTTGATTTCTGTTACTGAAGAAGCTAAGCTGCCCGTAATTTGTGGTGAAGGTGGCATGGTTAAGGCTGGTGGCGTTGCTACTCTTGGTGTTGACTACTACAAGCTGGGCTTCCAAGCTGGCGAAATGGCAGCTTCCATCCTCAGCGGCAAATCCAAACCGGCTGATATGGCTATTCAATCTCAAAAGGAATTTAAGGCTATGGTTAATATGAAAGAAGCTGAAAAGATTGGTCTGAAGGTTCCGGAAGATGTTTTGAAGGGTGCAGAATTAGTTAAGTAATTATAGCTTCTCCACATTAGGAAAATTAAGTCTGCCATATCCTCTATATGGCAGACTTTTCTCTTCTTTAGTTTTGCTTTGCTTTATTATCTTTTTATGGAAGGATGTAGTTGATGATCGATTTATTGATTCCTACTGTAGCCCAGGGCCTTTTGTGGGCTTTAATGGCCTTAGGTGTATATGTGACCTTTAGAGTGCTGGATATAGCTGATTTGACCGTTGAAGGAAGCTTTCCCTTGGGTGCAGCTACGGCAGCATCCATGATGGTAGCAGGCTACGGCCCCGTGGCTAGCTTGGCGGCAGCCTTTGTGACCGGCACCTTGGCTGGTGTGGTAACGGGACTTTTGCATACCAAAATGAAAATCCCTGCTTTGCTAGCCGGTATTTTAACCATGATTGCCCTGTATTCTGTGAATCTTCGCGTTATGGGCAAGGCGAATCTATCCTTGCTGGGTGTGGATACTACCTTTAAGATTGCGCGTAGCATGCTGGGCTTGAACATGGCGCAAACAACTTTAATTGTTGGTTTAGTTGTTACTATTGTGGTAGGAGCCTTTATGTACTGGTTCTTTGGTACCCAGATTGGTGCTGCCATTCGTGCTACGGGCTTTAACCAGCAAATGATTCGTGCCCAAGGTGTGGATACGGATGTTACTATTATTTTGGGACTTTTGATAAGCAATGGCTTGGTTGCTGTGAGCGGTGCTTTGGTTGCTCAATCCAACGGCTTTTCTGATGTAGGCATGGGCACCGGTACCATCGTTATTGGTTTGGCCTCCGTTATCATCGGCGAGGTGCTCTTTGGCACTCGTTCCTTTAAAAACTGTTTGATTTCCGTAGTTTTGGGCTCTATTGTATATCGTATTGTTATTGCTGCAGTATTGGCAATGGGTATGCCGCCCAATGATTTGAAGCTCTTTACCTCCGTGCTGGTGGCTTTGGCGCTGTCCATGCCTCTGATTAAGGCTAAGCTTGGTGGCAGAAAGGTGGTACGTTAATGTTAGTAGTAGATAATATTTATAAAACCTTTTTTCCTGGCACCATCAATGAAAAGAGAGCGCTGCAGGGCTTAAGCCTGCATTTGCAGCCCGGTGATTTTGCCACAGTTATTGGTGGCAATGGCGCCGGCAAATCCACCATGCTTAACTCTATTGCAGGTGTATTTCCTATTGATGCTGGCAAGGTGCTGATTGATGGGGAGGATATTACCAAGCGCCCGGAGCACAAGCGTGCAAAGTATATTGGCCGCGTCTTTCAGGACCCCATGCTGGGCACTGCAGCGGGCATGATGATTGAAGAAAATCTGGCTTTGGCTTCACGTCGCGGCGAAACGCCGGGACTGGGCTGGAGTCTTTCTAGCGAACAGCATGAGCGCTTTTATGAGCTCTTAAAGGAGCTGGATTTGGGTCTGGAAAATCGCATGACAGCGAAGGTGGGCCTTTTGAGTGGTGGTCAACGCCAAGCTTTGACTCTGCTGATGGCTACGCTAAAGAAGCCCAAGCTCTTGCTTTTGGACGAGCATACGGCCGCTCTTGACCCGAAAACTGCCGCCAAGGTATTGGCGCTGACCGAGAAAATTGTTACCCGCGATAATCTCACCACGCTGATGATTACCCATAATATGCGTGATGCGCTGCGTTATGGCAATCGCTTGATTATGCTGCATAATGGTCGCGTGATTATTGATGTGCAGGGTGAGGAAAAGCAGCATTTGGAGATTCCTGATTTGCTGGCCATGTTCGAAAAGGCCAGTGGCTCGGAAATGGCTAGCGACAGATTGTTACTGGGATAAATAAACCTTGGTAGTACAAAAGTCTATTGTTAAAGGACTGGCTTAAAGAAAAAAGCATTTTGTTGGTGAAATCATGCAAATATCATCAACAAGACTAAAATATACCAGAAAATAAATAAAAATTTGACGCAAAAGACTTGAAAAATTTGCATTTCGTGATATACTCTAAATATATATAGGAATATTGCAAGAAAAATAATTGTGGGTGTACGAAAGGCGGTGGAAAAGATGCAGGAGGAAATTAAATTGATAGGTCGCAGAATTAGATTGCTGCGTACTGCTAAAAATTTAACCCAGACAGGCTTGGCAAAGGAAATGGGTATTTCTCAAACGCATTTGTGCAATATTGAGTGTGGTCGTGTGCCTGTAACTTTGCCCAATCTGCTCAAGCTACACAGCTTGCTGGAATGCAATATGGCTAGTTTTTTTGTAGATTTGGACGAACAGCCTGAAACTAAGGAAAAAGATATTAGCTTGGATGAGGTCTTGCAAATCGTTAAGCTATTAAAACAAAAGAATTAAAGCACTACAATTATCCAGAATTGGGGTGTGTTAATGCCGTAGTGGCATTGACGCACCTTTTTCTGTTTATCAAGCATTGCATTTCTGCTTCATCCATATTATGATATACTCATGTAGATTTTGAAAAAGCTTGATAGGGGAGGAAACGCTTTGCGCTATAAAACCTTGATTTTTGATTTAGATGGAACGCTTTTAAATACTTTGCAGGATTTGGCTGCAGCAACTAATTATACCTTAAAAAAGCATGGCTTTCCTGAGCGCAGCATGGATGAGGTGCGTATGTTTGTGGGTAATGGCATTCGCAAGCTTATTCAGAGAGCAGTGCCTGCAGGAACAAGCGAAGCAGTGCAGGAGCAGGTTTTTGTTGATTTTAATGTGTATTATAAGGAGCATTGCGCAGATACCACCTGTACCTATCCCGGTGTTTTAGAGCTGTTAAAGCAGGCGCGCAGCCTTGGCTGCCAAACTGCCATTGTATCTAATAAGGCTGATTACGGAGTGCAGGAGCTGGCTAAGCAGTATTTCCCAGGGCTTTTGGATGCGGCCTGTGGTGAGCAAGCCGGAATTGCCAGAAAGCCCGCGCCGGATATGCTTTTGGCAGTGATGGAAAAGCTAACTGCTGACAAGGAAAGCACCATATATATTGGTGATTCTGACACAGATTTAATGACAGCTGCAAACACGGGTATACCCTGCATTGGTGCCTGCTGGGGCTTTCGTGGACGGGAGTTTTTAGTGGAGCATGGTGCTACTATTTTGGCAGAAAAGGTGGAGGACGTTTTGCCCCTGTGTCGTTAAAGGGCTGATGCAAAGCAAGAGGAGAGACTTGCTTTGTTGCCAAGGGAAGGGAGGATGCTGCTGATGACTTATGATTATGGCCGTATTAGTAAGATAAAATGCTTTTTATTTGATATGGATGGCACGATTAATTTGGGAAATGAATTAATTCCCGGCATGGAGGGCTTTTTTGATAAGCTCACTGCTGCAGGGAGAAAGTATTATCTTTTGACCAATAATTCTTCCCGTAGCCACGAGCATTATGTGCAAAAAATGAATGGCTTGGGCGTGCCCGTTTCTCGCAAGGAAATTTTGATTTCCTCCGATGCACTGACTAATTGGATGCGTAAAAATAAGCCCGGTGCTAGGCTTTTTGTTTTAGGAACGCCCCAGCTTTTAGATACCATTCGTGAGGCAGGCTTTGTTTTGACTAATAGCCTAGAGGAAGAAACGGATTATGTAGTGGTTGGCTTTGACCAAACATTAACCTATGAGCGTTTGACCATAGCTTGCCGTTTGATTGATAAGGGTGTGCCCTATGTGGCAACTCATCCCGATGTGCGTTGCCCCATTGAAGGTGGCGAGTTCATCCCTGATACAGGTGCCATGCTGGAGCTGATTAAAACCGCCACAGGCAAGGCGCCCCAGCTGATTTTTGGCAAGCCCTACCAGTACATGGTGGATGTGGTGCTTGATAAAACCGGCTTTGCCAAGGACGAGATTGCCATGGTGGGCGATAGATTGGCCACCGATATAGCCTTTGGTCTTAATAATGATATCCTTTCCATTATGGTACTGACGGGTGAGGCCAGCATGGAGGATGTGGAGCAGGGGAATATTAAGCCTGATATTATTTTGCCCCATGCTAAGGAAATTTTGCAGTATCTCTAAGCTAAAGGCTGCTTGGAATTTTAGCTTGTTGACAAGCCCCAAGGTATGGTTTATAGTATGGATAAGAATATGTATTAGAGGGGTATTTTAAGGGTGGAATGGCGTGGACCGTTCTACCGCAGTATGGAGGAAGGATTATGCAAAAGATTACCAAAGCAGTTATTCCTGCCGCTGGCTTGGGCACACGTTTTTTGCCGGCTACCAAGGCCTGCCCCAAGGAAATGCTGCCCATTGTGGATAAGCCCACCATTCAATATATTATTGAAGAGGCATTGGCTAGCGGTATTACCGATATTTTGATTGTTAGTGGTCGCACTAAGCGTGCCATAGAGGACCATTTTGACCGCAGCCCTGAGCTGGAAATGAACTTAGAGGAGCATGGCAAGCTTGACCTGCTCAAGCAAGTGAAGGATATCGCTGATATTAATATTCACTATATTCGTCAGAAGGAGCCCCGTGGCTTGGGTCATGCCATTTTGTGTGCTAAGGCCTTCGTAGGTCATGAGCCCTTTGCTGTGCTTTTGGGCGATGATGTTGTTTATAACGATGAGTATCCCTGCCTGCGCCAGCTGATGGATGTTTATGAGTCAACTGGTGGCAGCGTGCTGGGCTGCCAAACTGTACCTAAGGAGAAGGTTTCCTCCTATGGCATCGTGGCTAGCACTCCCACCGAGAAGGAGCGGATTTTTAGAGTTGATGACATGGTGGAAAAGCCTGCTGTGGAGGAGGCTCCCAGCCAGCTGGCTGTCTTAGGTCGCTATGTAATCATGCCGGAGATTTTTGACATCCTAGAGCATACTGAGCCCGGTCGCGGTGGCGAAATTCAGCTCACCGATGCTCTGAAGGTGCTTGCTAAGGAGCAGGCCATGTATGCTTATGACTTCATGGGGCGTCGCTATGATGTGGGCGACAAGCTGGGCTATTTGGAGGCCACCTGTGAATTTGCCCTGCGCCGGGATGATTTGCGGGATAAATTTATGGACTATTTGCGCACCATAGTGTAAAATAAAAGGTAGCTAGCATGGAGCGCTGCCCTGAGCAGTGCGAGCTGCAGGAGCTCTGCTTTTATCACCGTCGATAACAGTATCGGCGGTGTTATTTTTTTAGCTTATAGTATTATTATAGAGCTGTGGTAGGCGCTTCCAAGGCTTTTTGTTGGCTTGACAGAATATTAGTGCTATAATAAAAGGAGTGAAAAAGGAGGTTTTGCTTATGAGAAAAGATGCACCTATTGGCGTTCTGGATTCCGGCGTTGGTGGCTTGTCCGTGCTGAAGTGCTTGCATCAGCTTTTGCCCCATGAGGATTTCATATATGTGGGGGATACAGCTCGTACTCCCTATGGCACTAGACCGGAGCAGGAAATTCGTGGCTTCGTAGCAGAAATTATCAATTGGCTGGCAGCTCAAGGTGTGAAGGAGGTTGTGATTGCCTGCAATACATTGACCATGCTGGGGGTGGAAAGCCTTAAGGGTGGTCATACATTTCCCATTGTGGGCATGTCCAAGGGGGAACAGCTCCTCTTAGAGGCCAGCAAGAAGAAAAAAATCGGCGTTTTTGCTACCCCTTTTACCATTAGCACCGAGGCTCATAAAAAGGCTATTTTAGCTGCTGACCCTAGCGCGGAGGTTTATCCCATGGGCTGCGCCAAATTCGTGCCCCTGATTGAGGGTGAACAGTTTGCAAGCCCGGAGCTTCCTCAGGCCATTGCCGAATATGCAGCGCCGCTTAAGGAAGCAGGTGTGGATGCTTTGATTTTGTCCTGCACTCACTATCCCTTTATTAAAGAGCAAATTGCGGCAGAGTTTGGCCCGGAGGTTACCATCATCGACCCGGCAGAGGCTACCAGCCAATTGGCCATAGCTGCCCTTGAGGAGGCTAAGCTTGCTAAGACTGAGGGCGTGGGCAGAGTAACCGTGTGTGGCACTGCTGATATCCAGCGCGTACAGCGTTTAGCTCAAAGAATGCTGCCGGTTGAGGATTGCGTATTTAAAGAAATCGACCTGTCAGTAAAATAAATTACAATATTTTATGGGTATAGGAGAATACAGGCAGGAGATTTTTCTTTTTTGTCAAATGTATACATGTATGCAGGTTGTACAAAAAAATATTATAAAGAAAGGTGGTAGCTGTGGAAAAGCAAGGAGTATTAAACAACAACAATATTGTGGGCTCAACCTTGGTCCATAAGCTTGCCATGTTCGTGGTGCTTTTTGGTTTTTGGATGGTTCTGTCAGGTAGAACGGAAACAAAGTTTATTGTGTACGGTCTCATTACTGCGATTGTCACTACCTGGGTTACCTATCCCTTGCTGCTGGTGCCCAATAAGGACGGCAGCAAAAGATATTTTGTTTTTGGCGTTTCCATTCCCAAATTCATCATGTACTTTTTCTGGCTTATGTGGCAGCTGGTTTTGGCCAACATTGATGTTCTGCTGGCTACAACGGCTCAGGAGCTGGACATCGACCCCAAGGTTGTACGCTTCTACTTTAGGGCGGATAACCCCATGGCCTCTGTTGTTTTGGCCAACTCCATTACGCTGACTCCTGGTACGGTCACCATTAACGTTACTGATGATGGTCTGTACGAAATTCACGCTCTTACTAAGGGCGCGGCTGCCGGTGTATTGGATGGCTCTATGCAAAAGAAGGTCGCTGATTTGTATGGAGAAAAATTTGATTTTGCTGTAGCGGAGGGTGAGGAATAATTATGAACGTAATCTTTTTTATTCTAATGGTTTCTATCCTCTTTGTTATTGGCGCTATGCTGCAGCGACTGTTTTATGGACCAACGATTTATGATCGCATGAATGGCTTGGGCGTTATTGGTGCGGACACCATTTTGCTTTTGGTGCTCTTTGGTTATATCGACGGACGTCCGGATATGTACGTGGATATCGCCATTTCCTATGCCTTCCTGGGCTTCATTGGTTCCGTAATCGTAGCAAAATTCCTGGGAGGTAAAAATATATGATTGAAGCATTCGGTCTTAATTCTCTCAGAGAGCTTATTGCAGCACTTTTTATGCTGGGCGGCTTGGTTTTCTTCATCGGCTCAGCCATTGGTATGCTGCGCCTGCCGGACTTTTATTCTCGAATTCACGCCTCCGGCAATAGTGAAACTTTGGGCTGCATGCTGTCCTTTATTGGTCTCATGATTTATGAGGGCCCGACCCTGACCGCAGTGAAGATGGCCTTTGCCTTCTTAATCGTGTTCATGGCCAACCCCATTGGCTCCCATATTTTGGGCAAGGCAGCTTATAAATCCGGTCATCCTGTGTGGACACTGGAAACTAAGGGCGCGAAGAAGCTGGTAGGCCTGGAAAAACAGGACCACAGCGCTGATGAGCCCGTAGGTCATATCAGAAAAAAGGAGGATAAATAAATGCAGATATACATCGTTGAAGCAGTTTTATTGATTTTCCTGATTCTGATTACCTGTGCCGTGATTTTCTGCAAGGATATTTTGAGTGCTGCTATTATTTATAGCGGCTTCAGCTTCTGTGCAGTGCTGCTGTATCTCATGATGGGCTCCCCCGATGTAGCCTTCACTGAAGCAGTTATCGGCACTATTTCTACAATCTTCTTTGTAGCTTCTTTGAGAAAAATTGATAGGTGGTGTAAATAATGCGTGGCTTAGTTGCAGTTATTTTGGCGATTATGACGGGCATGTTTTGCTCCGTTGTAACCTATTTGCCGCAAATTGGCGATGCCAATGCGGCTCCTAACCAGCATGTTACCCCGACCTATATTTCCCGCAGCGCGGAGGATACAGGTTCTCCCAATATCGTAACCGGCGTCATCATTGACTATAGAGGCTTCGATACCATGTGGGAGACCTCGGTAATGTTTCTGGCAGGCTTGACTACGGTGCTGGTATTGACTAGCAATCCTGTAGGTCGTCGTCCTGAGGAGGAGCCGGAGGATCCGGAGGAAGGAGAGATTATCAAATGATGAAAGAACCATTTGGTGGCCTCATCCTCAATGTGGCCTTCCGTATGCTGGTGCCCTTTACCATCGTCTATGGTGTGTACGTTCTGTGCTTGGGCGAGTTTTCACCTGGCGGCGGCTTCCAAGCCGGCGCGTTGTTGGCGGTGGGCGTGCTTTTAGCTCGTTTGATTTTGGGCTTTGACACTAAGTTCAATGTGCTGGGCAAAACCTCCGTCGTCATGGCTGGCTTGGGCACCTTCCTGTACGCTTTTACAGGCTGGCTGACCCTGTTTGGCGGCGCGGATTATTTCCTGAATTATGATTATATGCCGATTGTGCTGGAGCCGAAGCATGAAATGCATGCTATGGGTATTTTCCTCATCGAAATCGGTGTTGCCATCTGCGTAATGATGACAATTATTAATCTGCTTGATGCAATCGTGAAAAGGGGTGAAGATGATGGAAGTGTTGAATGAGTTTTTAAAAACTAAAGGCATCTACTCCCTGGTTATGATTTTGTTCTTCCTAGGCGTTTATGGTATGGTTTTGAGTAAAAACTACATGAAAAAGCTCATGGCCATGAACGTTATGCAGGTAGCGGTAATTTTCTTCTATCTGTGCTTTGCTCAAAAGGACGGTGCTATGATACCCATTCAAAATAGTATCACTACCGACCCTAATGCCTATATCAACCCCCTTCCTCATGGTCTGATGCTTACGGCCATCGTTGTTAGCCTTGGTACCACTGGTGTAGCCATTGCGCTTTTGATGCGTATTAAAGAAATTTATGGCTCTGTTGAGGAAGTAGAGGTATTGAGGAGGGCAAGTAAATGACACAGCATGCTCCAATATTTATCGTACTACTGCCCTTGACCGCATCACTTTTGTGTATGCTGTTTAGCCGCATTAAAAAAGAGCTAGGCCCTTGGATTGTGATGGCCTCCATCGTGGGCGCTTTTTTGAGCGCTTGCACCGTGCTTCAGCGCGTTATCGCGACCGGCGGCAAAACCTGGCATTACTGGATGGGTGGCTGGCAGCCACCTATCGGCATTGAATTTGCCCTTGATCCCTTGAACAGCGTGCTGGCTGTGCTGGTAACATTTATTTCCATGATGGTTGCTCTCTACAGCAAGCCCTTCGTGAAGGAAGAGGATTGGCTCCATGTAGGTGGTTATTACACCTTATTCGGTCTCTTGACTGTGGGCCTGTGCGGCATGATCGTTACTGGCGACGTATTTAACCTTTACGTATATCTGGAAATTATGTCCTTGTCCGGCTATGGTCTTATTTCTCTAGGCGGCAAAAAGTCCATGCTGGCGGCCTTCCGCTATCTGTTAATCGGCACTATCGGCGCTTCCCTGTACCTGCTGGGCGTTGGTTATCTGTACGCTTTGACCGGTACCTTGAATATGGCCGATCTGGCTCAAAGAGTAGTGCCTTTCATTGGCACGCCCCTCTTTGCCATCGCTGTGGCCTGCTTTATCATCGGCTTTGGTATTAAAATGGCCCTGTTCCCGTTGCACGGTTGGCAGCCCGATGCTTATACATTTGCTCATCCTGGCGCAGCTGCTTTTATCGCCGGCTGTATGAGTAAGGCTCCTGCTTATGCCCTGATTCGTTTCATGTACTACATTTTCAAGGTTGATAGCCCTGTAATGCACAGCGCGTTGAACGTTTTGGGTATTTTGGGTATCGCAGGTATTTTGATTGGCTCCATTATGGCTATGGCTCAATACGACTTCCGTCGTATGCTGGCCTATTCCTCTGTAGCTCAGATTGGCTACATCGCTATTGGTATGGCAATGGGTAATATGTATGGCTTCATTGGCGCCGTACTGCACATTATCAACCATGCCTTCATGAAATGCAGCCTGTTCCTCGTAATCGGTGGTGTTGAGCATCGCTTTGGCGAGGTTAACCTGTATCGCTTGGGTGGCCTCAACAAGAAGATGACCATCAGCACCATCACCGTTACCCTGGCTGCTCTGTCCATGATCGGCCTGCCGCCGACCGCTGGCTTCTTTAGTAAGTGGTACCTCATGATGGGCGCCTACACCGGTCAGCAATATTTCTATATTGCCGTGCTGGTAGTCAGCTCCTTGCTGAACGCCATTTACTTCTTCCGTATCATTGAGCAAATGTTTGTACAGCGTGAAGCTTCCCTGACCGAGGTTCATCCTCACAAGGGTAAGCTGGGCCTGCCCTTCAGCATGGCACTGCCGATTTTCGTAATGGGCATTGGCATTCTGGTGCTGGGCTTCTACAGCGTGGACATTGTTACGGATATTATTAAATTAGGCTTGCCGGAGGTGTTCTTGAGATGACGATTATAGATTGCAGACCCTTTCTGGCAGTAGGTGTTTCCTTCCTTGCGGTTATTTTGATTGCCTTCAGCAGACGCTGGCCCAACCTGCGCGAGGCCTGGAGTGTAATCGCTTCCGTGCTCAAATTTGGCATTATCCTGTCCATGCTGCCCGCCGTTTTAGATGGCAATGTTTACCAATGGACTCTGTGCCAAATTACTGATACTGTGGGCCTGACCCTGCGCACCGACCCGGCGGGCATGATTTTTGCAACGCTGGCCTCCATGCTGTGGGTGCCCATGAACTTCTATTCTATCGGCTATATGCGCTGCAACCAGGAGCGCGAGCAGACCGGTTACTTCGCCGCCTTTGCTATGTGCATGAGCGCAGTAATGGGTATTGCCATGGCCGAGAACCTGTTGACCTTCTTCATTTTCTACGAGCTGTTGACCTTAGCAAGCTATCCACTGGTACTGCATAAGCGTAACCAGGAAGCCTTGATGGCTAGCCGCAAATATTTGATTTACACCTTGATTTCCGGTCAGTTCTTCCTGGCTGGCGTTATCGCCGTTTACTGCATCAGCGGTACCATGAGCTTCACTGCCGGCGGCTTCTTAACCACCGACATGGCTCCCAAATGGGTACTGCAGGCAGCCTTCGTGCTGATGATTTTGGCAGGCTCCGTAAAAGCAGCTGTTATGCCCTTGCATGGCTGGCTGCCGGCAGCAATGATTGCGCCGACTCCGGTATCCGCACTGCTGCATGCCGTAGCCGTTGTTAAGACCGGCGTATTTGCCGTGCTGCGTATTATCGGCTTCGTCTTTGGACCGAAGCTGCTCGCGGAAATTGGTGTTACTGATGTGCTGGCTTGGGCGGCTGCTACCAGTATTCTGGTGTCCTCCCTCATTGCACTGCGTCAGGATCACTTGAAGCGCCGCTTGGCCTTCTCCACCATCGGTCAGCTTTCCTACATCGTATTGGGTGCAGCGCTGATTTCTCCCATCAGCATTAAGGGTGCATATTTGCATCTGGTTGCCCATGCAGTAATGAAGATTACCCTCTTTATGTGCGCGGGCCTTATCATTGCCCGTACCCATAGGAATAACATTAGCGAGCTTTATGGCATTGGTAAGAAGCTACCGGTTACCATGGCCTGCTTTACCATAGCCTCCCTAGGTATCGCCGGTGTGCCCTTCCTAGTAGGCTTCATCAGTAAGTGGAACCTGTGCTTGGGCGCTTTGCAGGCAGGCAAGCCCTTGTATGTGCTGCTGTGGGTAGCTAGTGGTCTTTTGGCTGCTGCTTACTTAATTCCTGTTTCCCAAATGGCCTTCTTCGTGAAGGACCCGCAGGAAAAATTCCGCTCCTATGGCGAAATTAGCTATGCAATGCTGATTCCTATCTGCATTACCACCTTGATTGCGTTGATTTTGGGCTGCGTTCCCAATGTATACCCGCATTTCTACGAGTTGGCAACAATGGCCTCTAACGCTGTTTGCGCAGGCTGGCACGGGGGGTGGCTATAATGACTAAGAAAACAGTCTATATGCTTGTAGCTGTAGTTTTGGTATTGGCAGCCGCTGCTGAAATTGCTGGCGTGCATATGCATGCTGCATCCTGGTGGCCCTTGCCCTTTGGCTACGACATTTTCTTCGGCTTTGTTGGTGCTTGGGTGCTTATCATCGTCTCCAAGCTAATTATGGCGCCGATTCTGCAGCGCGATAAGGATTATTATGATGATGATTTTGATGAAGATGGCAGAGGTGATGACTGATGAATGAATTAATGCTTCACCCCGGCCTGATTTTGTGGGTAGTGGGCATTGTAGCAATGCTTTCTCCCAAGGTAATCAGAAAATTTGTCCTAGCTTTAGGACCTCTTGCAGCAGTTGGTGCAGCCCTGAAGCTGCCTATCGGTACGGAGTATACCTTAAACTTCGTCCATGATATTCAGCTGCATTTGATGTATGTTGATAAGCTGGCTTGGATTTTTGCCTTTATTTTCTCCGTGCTGGCTTTGGTAAGCGGCATTTATGCTGCGCACAATCCCAATAGAATGGAAGCGCTCTGCTCCATGGCCTATGCTGGCGGCGCTATTTGCGTATGCTTGGCTAAGGACTGGCTCTCCTTCATTTTCTTCTGGGAATCCTTGGCAATCACTTCTCTGTTCCTGGTTTGGTGTAACCCCACCCACGAAGCACGCCGTGCGGGCTTCCGCTATATGCTGGTGCATATGCTGGGCGGCGGTATCCTCTTGGCAGGTATCTTCTGCATTTGGTACACCGGCCATGGCGACATGATGATTCACAGCCTGACCAATCGCCCGCACGATTGGGCTTACTGGCTGGTAATGCTGGGTATGTTTATCAACGTGGCTATGCCCCCTGTGAACGCATGGCTGGTGGATGCATATTCCAACTCCACCCTCACCGGTGGCGTTTTCATGAGCTGCTTGACCACCAAGGTTGCAGTTTATGCTTTGATCAGAGTGTACGCAGGCACTGAGCTCCTTATGTGGGGCGGCGTGCTGATGGCTCTGTATGGCGCATGCTATGCGATTATGGAAAATGATATGCGTAAGCTCCTTGCTCACCATATTATTTCCCAGACCGGCTTCATGGTTGCCGGTGCCGGTATCGGCACGGCCATGTCCATGAATGGCGCTACTGCCCATGCCTTCTGCGATATTCTCTTTAAATCCCTGCTCTTTATGTGCGCTGGCGCTGTTATTTATGCAACTGGCATCAAGCATATCAACAAGGTGGGCGGCATGGCCAAGAAGCTGCCGCTGGTTGCAGTTTGCTTCTTCTCCGCTGCCTTCTCCATCGCTGGCATTCCTGCCTTCAACGGCTTTATCAGTAAGAATATTACTGTAAATGCTGCGGCAGCTGCTGGCCAGCCCATGGTATTCACTCTCTTAGAGCTGGCTGCCATCGGTACCTTTTTGTCCATCCCCTTGAAGATGGGTTACTTCATCTTCCTGCGCAAGGACGACAAGGGTGCAGAGGTTATCAATCCGTTGCCCATTAACATGAAAATTGCCATGAGCATCAGTGGCTTCCTCTGCTTCCTCTATGGTGTATACCCTGATTTGCTGTACCGTCATCTGCCCTTTGAGATGACTCCGTACCAGCCCTTTACTGCGCCGCACCTCTTGCAGCCAGTGCAAATGCTGGGCATGGCCATGATCCCATTCATGATGTATCTGAAGAACATGGAGCCCCATACAGCCATCAGTCTGGATACCGATTGGTTCTATCGTAAGCCCTTTGCCGGCCTGATCGGCAAGACCAGTGCCCTCCTGTGCGCACTGTGCGGTGGCCTGGGCAATGCTTGGCAGGTGCTTTACGAAAAATTCATGGATTTGACGGCCAACCCCATGGACTTCCTGGATGCGAAGCCCTTCCGTAAACGCAGTCACTATAATCCGGAGAACTATCGTACATCCATTGCCGACCCCATGATGATTACGCTGACGGTATTGGTAAGCTCTATTGCGTACTTCATTGCGACCATGCAATAGGGTAGCAATATCCAACAAGAGCATAATGTTAAACTCAAAGCGGACGCCTCGGCGTCCGCTTTTTGTGTGGGAAGCTATTGGAAATTGTAGTTTGGCGAGCTGTTTACAATAGTGAAATTCGTAATAAGTAATCATCATGTTCGCGGTGGCTT
>JBJDXD010000120.1:0-26181 GCA_051866495.1 Phascolarctobacterium sp.
AGCCAATGCCACTGGCGGAGTCAGGTTCGCGAACATGGCGTAGTAGAAGGAGAACATGTGGGCAGCCGCAGGAGCGATACCCAGCTTAGCCAGAGCCGGAGCGGCGATGGCAGCAGTGATAATGTACGCAGGGATGGAAGGAAGGCCCATGCCCAGAATCATACAAGTAATCATGGTGAAGACCAGAGTAAAGAGAATGCTGGTACCACCAAGGGCGATAATGGTGTTAGCCATGGTCAAACCAAAGCCAGTCTTGGAGCAAACGCCGATGATGATACCTACGCAGGCGCAGGCAATAGCAACGGAAACAGTTTGCTTAGCGCCATTTGCTAAAGCGTCAACCATATCACGCACGCTCATGCGAGTATCCTTTTTAATTTGTGCTACCACAATGGTAACCACAATGGTCAGCACTGCGGAATAAACAACAGTAGTACCGGAGAAGAACAGCATGTAAAGCAAGAAGAATACCGGCAGCAGCAGATGGCCGCGAGCATTCAAAACAGTCTTTAAAACCGGTAGCTGGTCCTTGGGCAGACCTACCAAGCCATCCTTGGAGGCACGCAGCTGTACTTGAATGATGATGCCCAAGTAATAGAGCAGCGCCGGAATTGCAGCCCAGACGATAATGTTGGAGTATTTAACGCCCAGCATTTCTGCCATAATGAAGGCTGCTGCGCCCATGATGGGAGGAAGCAGCTGACCGCCTACAGAAGCAGCGGATTCAACAGCACCGGCAAATTCCTTAGAATAACCGGTTTTCTTCATCAGAGGAATGGTGAAGGCGCCAGTGGTAACTACGTTAGCCACAGCAGAGCCGTTAATAGAGCCCAAGAAGCCGGAGGCAATGACGGATACCTTTGCAGGTCCGCCCTTGGTATGACCAGCCAGTGCCAAGGCCAAATCGTTAAACAATTGACCCATGCCGGATTTGCTCATTACAGCACCAAAAAGGATGAAGAGGAAGATGTAGCTGGCAGCAACGTTAACAGAGGTGCCATAAATACCTTCCGTATTAGCAAAGAAATGGTTGGAAAGGCTGGTCCAATCATAGCCGCGGTGCATGAACATGCCCGGCATGGAACGACCAAACAAACCATAAGCTATGAATACCAAGCTTAAAAGGGATAGCACGTTGCCGCTGACGCGACGAGAGGCTTCCAAAACAAGAGCAACTAAAAGGGTTGCCATAGCCATATCCATAGTATTGGCATTGCCCGCTCTTTCTACAAAGCCCTGATAGTCAGTAGCAATGTAGATGGGAGCTGCCAAGGACAGAGCTACCAAAATCCAGTCCAAAATGGACGGAGTGGTGAAGCTGGATTTCTTGCACATGGGATACATGAGGAAGGTCAAAACCAGCATCATGGAAACGTGAATAGAACGGTGAATCAGTGTCAGGGGCGGACCAAAGGTCGCCGTATACAGATGATAACAGGACACGAGGATGCACAGCACGAAGAAAATTTTCTTCATAGTGCCGGAAAAGGTTCTGGTGGTAGATTCCTTATCTAATTTCTTAATAATCTCCTCAGACTTACTTTGCATTTCCGCACTTGCTTCGGTACTAATAGCTACATCCTTTTCGGTAGCTTTATCTTTAGTATTCTGCATCAAAAAGTCCCCTCCTCTCAATTACTAAAACCAAACGAGTATGCTCGGGTAAAATTCTCCCACTGGTAACTAAAACATCATTTACCTTGATTTCCCGCGTGGCCAAATGGGAGTTGATCCACACAAAATGTGGAAAAATCTGGCCGATTTCCTCCATATAAATGCGTCCCTTCTCAACTCTGGTTCGCTTGCCCTTGTTTTCAGGAATGCCCGCCCCAAAGGCCGGGAAGGAAATAGCATCCAGCTCCAGGGTATTATCCTGATTAATATGATAATACTCATGCCAGGAAATACGCTCCCAGGAATGTATCCAACCAAAAAAGAGCTTATCACCTGTTTTCACAGGATAGCGCACATACTCTTTTTTCGTCTGATAATCATAGATGCGCAGAATTTTGTCCTGATAATATAGATGCTGCCAGCCAAAAAGGCCGGCAGCAACGATGCTTAAGAATAGGAATAAGGTAAGTAATGTCTTCTTTGACATGAAGGACATGAATTATTTCAGCATGCCTTTCTCTTTGTAGTACTTTTCAGCACCGGGATGCAGTTTAACAGAGGTGCCTTGGATGCCGCGCAGTGCGGTTTCCGGTTTGATTTCGCGTTTAGCAGTTGCATGGGATGCGCCGATGGTTTCCAAACCCTTTTGAGAGTAGATACCGGTCAGCAGGTCGTATACAACATCATCGGACAGGTTCTTGCTAACCAGCATGATGTTCATAACAGCTGCGGTGGTGGTATCAACCTTGGTGCCATAGGTTTCTTTCGGAATCTTCCATTCTACATAGAAGGGATACTTAGCAATCAATTTTTTCAGAGCTTCGCCTTCAACAGGAACGAATACGATTTCTTTTGCAGTGCCTAATTCTTTAATGGTAGCGTTGCCCAGACCGGAGGTTACGAATGCAACGTCGCATTGGCCGTTTTTAATTTGGTCAATAGCTTCACCGTAAGAAAGATAGTCAACCTTTGCATCTTTATAGGTCATGCCGTGAGCTTCGAACATCATACGAGCATTCAGCTCTACGCCGGAGTTAGGAGCGCCAACGCCTACGCGTTTGCCCTTCAAATCGCTGAACTTGGTGATGCCGCTGTCCTTAGTGGTAACGATTTGGCAAACGTTCGGCCACAGACCCATCATAGCGCGAAGGTTTTCTGCTTTCGGTTTGCCCTGATATGCACCAAAGGCCTCAACAGCTTGGATTACAGAGTCGCTCATGGCAATAGCCATTTCGCCTTTGCCAGTCAAAATAGCGTTGATGTTTTCTGCAGTTGCACCGGTTGCAGTTGCAGAGGTCTTGTAGCCCATTTCACCAACAACCTTGGAAAATGCACCGCCAATGGGGAAATAAATACCGCTAGTGGGGCCGGTCAGCACGGTGATAAACTCTTTGCTACGATCCACCTTACCAGCTGCAGCCTTGTTGTCGGCCTTCTTGTCGCCACCGCCGCCGCAGGCAGCCACAGTCAAGGCCATAACGATCATCATCATCAGAGCTAAAAACTTCTTCATAATTTCCTTCGCCTCTTTCCTAAAAATAATAGCCGAATTGTAAAACTACAATTGTACATCTGTATTATAACACAGCATAAAACAGGAAGAAAAGCTATTTTTTTATAAGCTTATTATGGGGTACATTTTTACTTGCTAAAGTGTAATAAACTTAACAAAGATGTCATTTGTGTGACAATTGAGGAAAATAATACCGAATTTTTTATAAATATACAAAAAGAAAAGAGCGCATATTGGCTTTATACGCGCTCTGAATACATCGCAAAAATCCATCTTAAGACTCGGCCAAGAATTTATTAACTGCAGCAGCAGCACCACGGCCTTCGGCAATGGCCCACACTACTAAGCTCTGGCCCCTGCGGGCATCACCGGCAGTAAACACGCCCGGCACGCTGGTTTGATAGTCCTTGTCATTGGCTGCAATAGAGCCACGGCTATTTTTAGCAACGTGGAATTCGTCCACTAAACGCTGCTCGCTACCGGCAAAGCCCATGGCCAAAAGTACAACCTGGGCCGGAATGACGCGCTCAGTTCCCGGAATTGGCACCTCAGTGCGCTTACCGTTAATAATCTGCATGGTGTTTTGGCAAATGCGCAGTCCAGTCACATGACCGTCCTCGCCCAAAAATTCTTGGGTCATCACACAAAACTCGCGAGCATCCTCTTTAAATTTTGCGATAGCCTCCTCTTGGCCGTAGTCCGTAGTAAACACCTTGGGGAACTCTGGCCAAGGATTTTGCTCCGTGCGGGAGTGTGGCAGGCAGGGATTATGCTGCAGCTGTTTTACACTGCGGCAGCCTTGACGAATAACAGTTGCCATACAGTCGTTGCCTGTGTCGCCGCCGCCAATAATAACTACATCCTTATCCTTGGTGTCCACATAAAGTCCGTCAGCATAGTTACTATCTAAATAGCTCTTGGTAACATTATGCAAAAATTCCTTAGCGAAGTAAATGCCTTCCAGCTCACGCCCCTTGATTTCGATGTCACGGGGTTGGGTAGCACCGGTGCACAGCACCACAGCATCGAACTCTTCTAGCAATGTTGTGGAAGAAATTTTAGCACCTACCTCAGCGTTCAGCACAAAGGTTACACCAGCTTCCTCCAGCAGCTTTACACGGCGTATAACAGTGTCCTTGGACAGCTTCATGGTGGGCACGCCGTACATCAAAAGGCCACCAGGACGATCAGCACGCTCAAAAACAGTAACGAGATGACCTGCCTTATTGAGCTGGTCAGCGCAGGCCAGGCCAGCAGGACCACTGCCAACTACAGCCACACGCTTGCCGCTGCGCTTAGCAGGCAGATTAGGCTTTACAAATCCCTTGTCAAAGGCATTCTCAATTATATATTGCTCGATATTTTTAATAGCTACAGGAGCAGTCACCAGTCCCGCGTTGCAGGCACCCTCACAGGGAGCAGGGCAAACATGGGAGGTGAACTCCGGAAAATTATTGGTTTTATTCAAGCGGGCATAGGCAGCTTCGTCCATGCCGCGATATACTAAATCATTAAATTCAGGCATCAGGTTGTGCAAAGGACAACCACTGACCATACCATTCAACGTCATACCGCTGTGGCAAAAGGGCACACCACAATCCATGCAGCGAGCTGCCTGACAGCGCAACTCTTCCCCATGGGGCAAGCTGCTGGTCTTGATTTCCTCCCAATCCTGAATGCGCTCTGCGCAGGGGCGCAGGGCAAGCTCTTCACGCTTATAATCCATAAATCCGGTTGGCTTTCCCATTATGCCTTCACCTCCTCAAATACTTTCAGGGTGGCTTCATCAACATCCATACCCTGTTGCAGATAATCGTTCAGCTTTTCGGTAACCAGCTTGTAATCCTTGGGAATAACCTTCACAAATTTGCTTTGGTACTTACTCCAGTTCTCCAAAATATCCAAAGCCAGCTTGCTGCCTGTGTATTCTGCATGATTTAAAATCATCTTCTTCACAGTCAGGCTGTCGTTAATAGCCTCCAAGGGCTCCAGCAAAACGATTTCTTTATTGCAATAGGAAGCGAAGTCGCCTTCCATATCTAATACATAGGCTACACCACCACTCATGCCTGCGGCAAAGTTACGGCCGGTTTTGCCCAAAATAACTACTGTACCACCTGTCATATATTCGCAGCCATGGTCGCCCACGCCCTCGATAACAGCGTTCACGCCACTATTGCGGATGCAGAAGCGCTCACCGGCGATGCCCCGAATATAGGCCTCACCACTGGTGCCGCCGTAGAAGGCAACGTTGCCGATGATAACATTTTCGTGAGCGTTGAAGCGAGAATCACTATCGGGATAAATAATAATTTTACCACCGGACAAGCCCTTGCCTACATGGTCGTTAGCGTCGCCCTCCAGCTCCAAAGTTACGCCCTTTGGTACGAAAGCGCCAAAGCTTTGACCGGCACTGCCCTTAAAGTGCAGATTGATAGTGTCCGCAGGCAGTCCCTCTAAACCATAGCGACGTGTGATTTCGCTGCCTAAAATAGTGCCAACAACACGGTCGGTGTTCTTGATGGGCAGAGTAATACGCACCGGCTTTTTATTTTCTAAGTTGCTGTGGCAAATATCTAAAAGCTCGCGCATATCCAAGGATTTTTCCAGCTGATGGTTTTGCTTTTTAGTGCAGACTTGGCTGGCGCCGGGCTCCACCTCCGGCTTATAGAGCAGCGGGGACAAATCCAGATTTTTATTCTTCCAATTGCGAGCTTTTTCGGGCTTCGGAATGAGCACCTCGGTGCGGCCCACCATTTCGTTGATGGAACGGAAGCCCAGCATGGCCATGTATTCACGCACCTCTTGAGCAATGAAATGCATGTAGTTAACGATATATTCCGGCTTGCCGCGGAAGTTTTTGCGCAGGGTCGGGTCCTGTGTAGCGATACCCATGGGACAGGTATTCAGGTTGCACACGCGCATCATCACGCAGCCAATGGCAATCAAGGGAGCGGTGGCAAAGCCGTACTCCTCGGCACCGAGGAGGGCGGCGATGATCACGTCACGACCAGTGAGCAGCTTGCCATCAGTTTCCAGGGTAACGCGGTCACGCAGGTTGTTCAAGAGCAAGGTCTGATGGGTTTCCATTAGGCCCAGCTCCCAGGGCAGACCGGCGTGGTTAATAGAGGTGCGCGGGGACGCACCGGTGCCACCGTCGTAGCCACTGATGAGCACCACGTCGGCACAGGCCTTGACAACGCCGGCGGCAATGGTGCCGACGCCCACCTCGCTGACCAGCTTCACGCTGATGCGAGCGCGGGGGTTAGCGTTCTTCAAATCGTGAATGAGCTCTGCTAAATCCTCGATGGAGTAAATATCATGATGGGGCGGCGGCGAAATCAGGCCGATGCCGGCGGTGGTGCCGCGGCATTCGGCAATCCAGGGATATACCTTGCCGCCGGGCAGCTGACCGCCCTCGCCGGGCTTAGCGCCCTGGGCAATCTTGATTTGAATTTCGTCCGCATTGACCAGATAATTGCTGGTTACGCCAAAGCGACCGGATGCAACCTGCTTAATGGAGCTGCGCTTGCTGTCGCCGTTAGGCATGGGCTTGAAGCGGCTCGGGTGCTCGCCACCTTCGCCAGTGTTGGAGCGACCGCCGATGCGGTTCATAGCGATGGCCAAGCATTCATGAGCTTCCTGGCTCAGGGAGCCATAGCTCATGGCGCCGGTCTTAAAGCGACGGCAAATGCTGTCCACTGACTCTACGTCGTCAATGTCGATGGGCAGACGCTGGGGCGTAAAGGTGAGCATGCTGCGCAGATTTTGGTTAGCAAATTCGCTGCCACTAAGCTGCTCGGAAAATTCCTTAAACAGCTTGTAATCGCCAGAGCGGCAAGCCTGCTGCAGCTTCACGATGGTTTCAGGGTTGATCATATGCTTTTCGCCCTGATCGCGATATTGGTAATGGGAGCCGGATTCATAGCTAAAGAGGTCTATATCCCCTTCTACGAAGGCGGGCTCGTGGCGCATGGACACTTCTTTGGCGATTTCCTCAAGACCAATACCCTCTAAGCGGGAAGGAGTACCAGTGAAATATTCGTCGATAACAGCGCTGCTGATGCCAATGGCCTCAAAAATCTGGGCACCGCGATAGGATTGCACTGTGGAGATACCCATCTTAGAAAGAATCTTCGCAATGCCATGAGTGCAGGCGCTGATATAATTTTCGGTTGCCTTTTCAAAGCTGATATCCAGCATGCCATTGCTGCACATATTTTCCAGAGTTTCAAAGGCCAAATAGGGATTGATACCGCTGACGCCATAACCCAAGAGCAGTGCCATATGATGCACCTCGCGGGGCTCGGCAGACTCGATAATAATGGAAGCACGCAGACGGGTGCCTTTTTTAATCAAATGATGGTGTAAGCCTGCACCGGCCAAAAGAGCCGGAATAGCAGCCTTATCCTTAGAAATACCACGATCAGAAAGGATGAGGATAACCTTACCCTCTTCGATATATTTATCTGCCAGAGCAAAAATATCGTCCAGAGCCTTTTTAAGGCCTGCGCCACCCTCTGCTACATTATAAAGCATGGGAATGGTAGCGGCTTCAAAATTGGGAATATGCTGTAATTTAGCCAGCTCAATATTGCTCATAACCGGGGACTCGGCGCTGATTTGGTGGCAGCTTTCCGGCTGCGGGTCAATCAAATTCAGTTCAGGACCGATGCCGCTGGTAGTATCAGTAAATACCTCCTCACGGATGGCATCAATAGGAGGATTAGTAACCTGAGCAAAGAGCTGCTTAAAATAATTATACAAAAGCTGGGGCTTTTCACTGAGCACAGCTAAGGGCGCATCATTACCCATTGCACCCAAGGGATCGATGCCCTTGGTAGCCATAGGACGCAAGAACTTGGTCAAATCCTCTAGGGTATAGCCAAAGGCCCGCTGGCGTTGCAGCAACGTTTGTGCATCAGGAACGGGCAGCTCGCTATTAAGGGGAATATTCTTCAGCTTAATGGAATGCTCCTTGAGCCATTCACGATAGGGATGCTCGGCGGCAATTTGATGCTTGATTTCGTCATTGCCAATAATGCGACCCTGCTCCGTATCGATAACAAGCATACGGCCGGGGCGCAGACGGTCCTTTTTCACAATGGTGGCCGGGTCAATATCAACCACGCCAACCTCAGATGCCAGTACAATGGTGTTATCCTCAGTGATATAGTAACGAGAAGGACGCAGGCCGTTGCGGTCTAAAGCAGCACAGATAGTACGGCCATCAGTGAAGGCCATGGCTGCAGGACCATCCCAAGCTTCTATAAGAGAGTTGTGATACTCAAAGAAGGCCTTCAAATCCGGATCTAGATGGGGATTTTTGCCCCAGGGCTCAGGAATCATCATCATGACAGCATGGGGAAGGCTGCGACCACTCATAACCAAGAACTCTAGACAATTATCGAACATGCCGGAGTCGGAGCCGGTCTCATCAATAATGGGCATAATCTTGCTAATATCGTTGCCCCACAGGCTATTACCGCACATGGTTTGGCGAGCGCGCATCCAGTTGATATTACCGCGCAGGGTGTTGATTTCGCCATTGTGCATCAAATAACGATAGGGATGAGCACGCTCCCAGCTGGGGAAGGTGTTGGTGCTGAAACGGCTGTGCACTAAAGCCAGTGCCGTTTCTACAGAGCTATCCTCCATATCCACATAGAAGGTCCGCAGCTGCTCGGTGGTCAGCATGCCCTTGTAAACGATAGTGCGGGAGGACAGGCTGGAAACATAGAAATATTTACCGCCACGCAGCTTGCCATAGCGAATATAATTTTCGGCTTGACGACGAATGCTATACAGCTTGCGCTCAAAGGCGTTATCATCAATATCCAAGCGCTCTAAAATATTATCAGAAGGTTTAATGAAAACCTGAGCCATATAGGGCATACTTTGGCGAGATTTCTCGCCCAGAACCTCCGGATGCACGGGTACAGTTCGCCAGCCCAGCACGCTTTGGCCATTGGCCTCCACGATACGCTCAAAATGACGTTCCACGTTTTCTCTTTCTACTACATCCGGGGGCAGGAAAATAAAGCCCACTGCATATTTGCCAAGCTCGGGCAAATCGATATCCAGCTTGGCACATTCCTTGACAAAGAAATTGTGCGGAATTTGCAGCAGCACACCGGCACCGTCACCGGAATTGGCATCGGCACCCTGACCACCGCGATGGTCCATATTATGCAGGACAACCAAAGCCTGCTTTAAAATTTTATTCGATTTTTTGCCATTGATATTGGCTACAACACCAACACCACAGGCATCATGCTCAAACCAAGGGTCATAAAGGCCCTGTTTAGCAGGTAATGAAGTGTTCATAAGCATTCCCCTCTCACACTAAAATTCAAAATAATACTGGAACTGTAATCCTAATTATAAAGCAGGGAAAAAGCAAATGCAAATTGTATACATGTATATTTTTAAATAAGCCTTGTATATTTATTTTTACTTCGAGCAATGTAAAAAGTGTACAAAAATATCCCCCATACAGATTAGCGTACAGGGGATTAGTATACTATATTCAGTAATAATGTGTAGCACAAAAAGGCTTGTCGCTCTTAAAGGCCCTTAGCCTCATACTCAGCTTGCTTAAAGCCTATGAGTACATCCTCGCCCTTAACAAGAATGGGACGCTTAACGAGCATACCATCGCTAGCCAAAAGCTCCAGCTGCTCTTCCTCGCTCATAGTAGGAATTTTGTCCTTCAAATTAAGCTCTTTATAAAGCTTACCGCTGGTATTATAAAAGCGCTTTAAAGGCAAGCCACTAGCCTTATACCAAGCAGTGAGCTCCTCAAGAGAGGGCTTCTCTGTTTTGATATCACGCTTTTCCAAGGTATAACCCTTATCCAGCAAATATTTTTCGGCCTTTTTACAGGTACCGCATTTATCATAGCATACGAATAACATTTTCTTTTACCTTCCTTACTAAGCTTACAGCATATGGGCGCGCAGCTCTTCAGCAGAAAGCGGAGAGAGATATGCCGGAGCAATATCAAAAACAGTTTTGCAGCCGTTTACGCCCTCTTGATGCAAACGATTGATGGCACGAGCAAAAGCACAAATTACGGAAGACGTAAATTCCGGATTAGAATCAAGCTTTAAATTATACTCGATGATATGCTTGTTTTCTCCCTTAAAGCCTGTCACACCGCTACGCATTACAAAGCCGCCATGGGGAATGCCAGCGTGATTCTCGGCAAATTCTTCCTCGCTGATAAAGTTGACAGTGGTATCATAATCAGCAAAATAGTTGGGCATTTCTTTGATTTCCTTCTCAATTGCTGCTAAATCAGCGCCTTCCTCCGGCACAATGTAGCATACGCGGGTATGCATCTGACGAGTGGATAATTCCGGGTTAGAGCCGCTACGAACAGCATCCAAAGCGGCTTCCACAGGACAGGTGTATTGCTTGCCATTTTTTACGCCCTTCACGCGGCGAATAGCATCGGAATGACCTTGGCTTACGCCCTTACCCCAGAAGGTATAATCCTTGCCCTGAGGCAGCACTGCATTGGCATACAAACGATTTAAAGAGAACATGCCCGGGTCCCAGCCACAGGAAATCAAAGCAATGTGACCATTTTCCTTGGCTACCTTATCCACATTGGCAAAATGCTCCGGAATGCGAGCATGGGTATCAAAGCTATCGATAACATTGAAGAGCTTAGCCATAGAAGGTGTTTGCTCCGGCAAATCAGTAGCAGAGCCACCGCACAGCACTAAAACATCAATTTCGTCCTTGTGAGCTTCAGCATCAGCGATATTATATACCTTGACGCCTGCGGTTGCCACCTGAACGCTTGCCGGGTCACGACGAGTAAATATAGCCACCAGCTCCATATCATCATTCTGTCTAATGGCTGACTCCACACCACGACCCAAATTACCATAACCATAAATTGCAATTCTCATTTGTCTTACTCCCCTCAATAAAATAAATTTTCATCTATAGCAGTCTTTTGAAGACTATCTGACATTTTAACGCAAAATCATTGTAAATGCGAGAGATATTTTACTGCAGCCTCCAGCTGTACATCCTTTGTTGCCGTATCAGGGAGCTCCACCACCTCATCAGGCTCAATACCCACATTGTGGATGGACACACCTGAAGGAGTATAATACTTAGCCACAGTGATTTTTACAGCAGTGCTATTATCCAAGCGGTATACCGATTGCACACTACCCTTGCCGAAGGTTTTCACACCAAAAAGCTTGCCCGCCTTAGTATCCTTAATGGCTCCCGCCACAATTTCAGAAGCGCTGGCACTACCATGGTCCACTAACACAGCTAAGGGATATTTTACCTTCTCTAGGCTGGAGCTTTCCACATATTTATTACCATCCTTATCGATAACGGATACAATTGGTCCCTTGGGCACCAGCATACGAGCCACCCCCACGCCGGCATCTAAGATGCCGCCCGGATTGCCCCTGAGATCCAAAATCAGTGACTGCATTCCCTGCTGCTCCAGCTTTTGGTATTCCTTGGTAAAGTCTTCTACGGTGCTTTCGTTAAACACTGCCACGCGGATATAACCAATCTTCGTATTAGGTACAAACTGCCCACCCACGGAAGGGTTTTTAATCTCCTTACGGATAACGCGCACCTTGCGCAGCTTTCCATCCTTACCCTTCAGCTCTAACAGCACCTCCGTGCCCTGCTGGCCACGGATTTTTTGGGCCACCTGCTCCATATTAAGGGTGCGGGTAGCCACATCATCTACGCCGGTGATAATGTCACCACTTTTGATGCCCGCCAGCGCCCCAGGATTATCGGGCAGGGCAGATATAACCACATAGTCATCGCCACGCTTGCCAAAGACAATACCAATGCCGCCAAAGGTGCCATTGGTCATCTCGCTGAGCTGCGTATAGTCCTTGCGGTTCAGATATACTGTATAAGGGTCGCCTACGGACTCCACCATGCCCTTGATGGCGCCATCAAAGAGTATGTGATTGTCCACTTCCCCATTATAATTATTCTTGAGTAAATGCATTGTACGCAAAAAGCGCACCGATTCTGAGGCGCTGCCTGTTAATTTTTGCAGCAGTACGCCCTCCACACCCACTATGGTGACCGTGGTCAATAAAGCTGTGGCCACACAGCAGGCAGTTAACTGCCAAGCTCTTTTGTTTAACATTCCTTGCGCCTCCACAAATCAAGTTTATTAAAAAAATTTAAGGCAAATAATTCAGTGGCTCCGTTACCTCGCCGTGCAAACGCACCTCGAAGTGGCAGTGCGGCCCGGTGGAATAGCCAGTGCTACCTGCATAGGCAATACAGGTTCCCTTGGTAACATATTGGCCTTCATATACATTCAGAGCTTGGTTATGACCATAAAGCGTTACTAAGCCACTACCATGGTCAATCATCACGGCATAACCATAGCCGCCCAGCCAACCACTGTAAATTACAGTGCCGGAATCCGCTGCCAAAATGGGCGTACCATAATCAACACCAATATCCATGCCGCTGTGGTATTTAGTAGTACCAAACACGGGATGGGTACGCCATCCAAAGTACGAGGTAATAGTGCCGTGGCAGGGCCAGATAAAGCGACCAGTGCCACCACCGCCAGAGGAAGAACTACCGCCACTTTCCATATTACGCAGCATAGCGGTAATGTTTTCACTGATGGCTAGCAAGCGTTCGTACTCACTTTGGCTTTGCTGCTCTTCTTCTTGGGCCTTATAAAGCATGTAGGAGCGTTGCTCCTTCAGCTTATTGGCACGAGCACGCTTCGCCTCCAATTCAGCCTGCGTCGTCTTGATGTCCTTCATCTGAGCATCCAGCTGCTCCTGACGAGCTTTGACCTCGGCTTCAGCCTTTTGCAGCTGGGTCAGCATCTCGATATCGCTGCTAATAATCTTTTGCAACAAATACATGCGAGAAGAAAAATCGCCAAAATCCTTGGCACCTAACAGCACATCCAAGTAATTGATTTGGCCATTGATATAAATCTCACGCAAGCGCTTGCTGTAAATCTTCTTACGCTTTTCAACCTCAGCCTTCTTTTGGGCCAGCTTAATTTGATTATCATTAATTTTAGCTTGCAGAGCATCTCTTTTGCCTTGCAAATCCCGAGCCTGCACCTGCAGTTGATTTAAGCTTGTTTGAATTTCCTCCAAGCTCTCGCTGGCAGCCTCCGCCTTTTGGCGAGCACGCTCCTTACGATCCTGCATCTTTTGCATTTGGCTTTGCACTTCGTTCAGCTCTGCTCGCTTGTCATCGGCCTGGCTAGCAAAGCCCCAGCTCACAAATAAAGGCAGCATGGCTAAAACCGCAGCCAAAGCCACATGGGTTAGCTTTCCTTTCAGCATCACACCAGCCTCCATTAAACACGCAAAAATTTGCGCAAAGAAATATAGCTACCTAAAGCACCAATGCCGGTGCCGGCAAAGAGCAGGAATAAATCAACATATAAGAGCAAAGGAGAGGACGGCAGCAGCGGCAAAAACGCCAGCGTAGCATGAATGCGCTCCAAAAGCCCTGAATAAATGCTGTTGATTAAGATAAAAGCGATAACGGCGCCAAAAAATCCCAGCGTCATGCCCTCTAAGAGGAAGGGCCAACGAATGAACCAATCGGTGGCACCTACATATTTCATAATAATGACTTCCTTGCGCCTGGCAAAAACAGTCAAACGAATGGTATTACTTATAATAAATAAGGTTGCCATGGCTAAGAATACCACCAATAAAATGCCGCCAAAGCGCAAAATTTTCGTCAGCTGGAAGAGATGCTCCACAACCTCCTGCCCAAACTTCGCCGTTTCCACCTTGGGCAGCTGACCAATTTGCGGTGTCAGCATCTTGATACGCTCAGGATTATCCACCTGCACCTCGAAGGAATTGGGGAAGGGATTTTCCTTGCCAAGGCTATTTAAAAGCTGGTCCTGGTCACCCAAGCGCTTTTTAAAGCGAGCCAGGGCTTCCGTTTTGCTTACCTGGGTTACCTTAACAACCCCCGGCATCTTCGTCAGCTTTTCCTTAACAGCGGCCAGCTCCTGACCGGTGGCGTTATCCTGCATATATACAGAAACCTGTACCTGGCTTTCCAAATATTGAGCAAGATTATTGGTATTCAGAAAAATCATCAGGAACATACCCAAAACCAAAAGGGATACTGCCACTGTGGAAATAGAAGCAAAGCTCATGAAGCCGTTACGACGAATGGATTTATAGGTTTCTTTGACAAAATATTCCTTCGTACTAAAGCTCATAGCCATAAACTCCTTCTTTTTCGTCACGCACAATGCGTCCCTTTTCGATAGCAATTACGCGCTTACCCATGGCATCCACCACTTCCTTGTCATGGGTGGCCATAACGATGGTGGTACCAGTAGCATTGATTTCCTTAAAGATTTCCATGATATCCCAGCTTGTTTCCGGGTCTAGATTACCAGTGGGCTCATCAGCGATAACAAAAACGGGATCATTCACTATTGCCCGGGCAATAGCAATACGCTGCTGCTCGCCGCCGCTGAGCTCGTTGGGATAGGCGTTAGCACGATTTCTTAGGCCTACCAAATCAAGCACATTCATCACCTGACGTTTAATCTTGCGGTGGGGCGCTTCGATAACCTGCATGGCAAAGGCAACATTTTCGTACACAGTGCGGTCGGGCAAAAGACGATAATCCTGAAAAATAATGCCCAGCTGCCTGCGCATAAAGGGAATCTCCTTAGGAGTAAGGGATAAAATATCTACGCCATTGACAAAAATGCTGCCCGTAGTAGGCAGTACCTCACGGAACAGCATTTTGATAAAGGTAGATTTACCGGCGCCGCTTGGTCCAACAACAAAGACAAATTCGCCTGGCTCTATATGTACATTGACGTTCTGCAAGGCTGTAGAACCACCGGGGTACACCTTGCTTACATCGCTCATAATCAGCACTACCTTCAAACTCCTTTCGTCAGCAGGGCCAAGGCCTGCTTTGCATTAAGCATAGCCTTAGTCCGCAGCTTGTCCAGCAAGCCCGCACAATAGGTTCCGGGTGCCAGCGCTTTTTTAGCAGCAGCCACCACCTGAGTGGACTGCAAATTTTCTACGCTACCGGCTGTTACGCCGTTGATATCCTTTACAAAGCCATCAATCTTGGGGTCATAGGAAACAGCCACAAAGGGTCTTTCCATAACCGCAGCAAAAATTAAAGCGTGCAGCCGCATCCCAATAAGCAGCTCAAAATTACCCATGAGCGACAAAAACTGCTCCGTATCACAATCAGCCCTCAGCACGGTGCTGCGCTCCTTGTGCACCATAAAATGCTGCAGTCTGTCGCAGGCTGCTACATCCACAGGATATTGCAGGGGCAAAATTACCACATGGGCATCATATTCCCTGCTCAAAATATCTGCAGCCTTGGCCAGCTCCAAAAGATAACGGTCATCCTCCTGCCATTTGCGCACAGAAATGGCAATGAGCATTTTGTTTTGCGGAATGCCATATTGGTTTAAAATTTGGCGTCCCTGCTCCTTGCCCTCCTTGGGCAAGGTCAGCACTGCATCAGCGGTCAACTGCACCTTTTCCGCAGGAATGCCAATATGACGCAGCTCATACAAAGAGTCTTGATCACGCACGGTAATCAAATCTACTCGACTGCACACAACCTTGGTAAGCTTGCGCAGAAGGCCACTATGAATAGGCCCGATGCCTTGGGCATAAAGCATAACCTTTTTGCCCAAGAGCAAGCCCATAGCTAAAATTGACAGATAATACAGCAAGCTACGCTTGCTGGTTACGTCCTGCAATAAGCTGCCACCACCGCTCAAAAGCAAATCGCAGCTATACAAGGACAAAAATATTTCTAATGGATTAAAACGATGAATGGAAGATACACTATATTTAGCTGCCGTAATCTGGGGATTCCCCGAAATTACCGTCAGCTTCACAGAATTTTCTGTACTGCGCAAAGCTTTTACGATCGCGGCCAGCATAGCCTCATCTCCGGCATTGGCAAATCCATAGTACCCGGAAATCACGATCTTACTCATTGCTCCATATATCTCCTTTTCAGCTTCTCGCCCAAAATCATCAGTAAACTTACACCAAGTATGCTCACAATACCAAAAATAATACCCACTGCATAGCCATCAAGGGCGCGCACAAAGCTCATCAGCACAGGAGTACGCATATGGCAGAAGGTTTGTACCAAGCTACCTTGACCGATAACAGCACCACACACCAGCACAAACTGCCACCAGCGCGGCGCGCATTTATACACAGCCAAAACCGTGAGGAAGAAGGCAGGATGCCCAATCATAAATTCCTTTTCCCTAGGACGGGCATACATCACCTGCTCTAAAAAGGCGCGCATTTTTAGCTCTATAGTGGGCACGGGCACACCACCGGTGTGACCACTGCGACCTACGAAATAGAAGGCAATGAAGAGAAATACCATTAGCACTGCCACATGCTTAAAGGTGAGTCCGGTATCCAGCAAGCTATTAAGCTTAGTAAGCAGGTTCTTTAGGCCCTTGCCAACAACCTTAAGCATATCATAGCGCTTCAGATAAAGCACCGCAGTCAGCACCACGGGCAGGATAAAGGTCAGCTTTACACCGCGATAAATATCAATTTCTAAAAGGAATCTGCTATCCGTTAAAATCGCGGATAAGAAGGCAGCGCCTACTAAGGACAAGGCAATAGCCAAAGCAAGCTGCCAAATTGCCTGCCAAATAATTTTTACCAAACCATTATCACAAGTAGTATTTTTATCCCAAAGCTGCATGATATAGCTCATGGAAAGCACCGGAAATACACTAGCCGCTGCCAAGGCCAAAAGCTGGCGGGTTAAAAGGCCGCGACCAAGCATTAAAAGACCACAGCCAAGGGCTGACAACACTGCCCACAAGACAAGCTCCGTTTTGCTGCTCCAATTAAACAACATGCTTGCATAAAGCACCACGCCCGCCACAATAGCCAGCACCAAAGGAAGCCAGCTTGTTTTAGCGGGGAAATAGGGAGCAAAGCCTTGCTTAGCATCTAAGCCGGCGAATATGCCTGCTTCACTAATGCTATAGCCCCTTGCTTGTACGTTAGCTTTGATATCACGCACATATTTGAGATTGGTCTCAATAATATCCTTTCCCTCCACAGGCATCAGGAAGGGACGGATATAGTTGACACGGATATTGCGCTCCTCGTCGGTCAAAGCCCAACGATGTAACGCTGTAGCCACAGGAATCTTCTTTTGCTCCAAGCCATCAATAACATAGGAGCGTGCAGATTTATAATTATTAAACTCCGCCAAAGGAATCAGGCCATCAATTTGGGCAAAACGCAATTGGGTATAATGCTCCAGCATCACTAAGGTCATATCCTGCTCACGCAGCTTTTTACCCAAATATTCGATTTTATTGGGATAACCCACGGTTTCCTTGCCACAGGGCATAAAGGCATGCACCTGCACCCCTGCCTTGGCAATGCGCTTGAAAATGCCATCAATGTGCTGTTCACTAACATTGATATAGTTTTGTGGACGCACAATCAGCTTAAAGCCCATACCGGCAAGCTTTCGCATATCGCTTACAGGCAACCCCAAGGGAGCCTGCATGATGCCCCTGGGCTCGTCATATTTATCCTCGGGCAAAAGCTCAGTACTACCCACAACACGGATAATTTGCGGTTCACTCGAAACGATTTCCACTCTTGCAGCGCCATAGCGCAGCTTGAGATCCTCAAGCACATCCTCTAACACAGCAGGACTGCTACCAGCAGCCACAAAAGCGGCGTCCCGCTCTAGCTTTTCAGCGGGTACAGCAGCAAAAACGCCCTTATTGGCACCCAAGCTAACAGCCTTGCGCAGCTCCTCGGTTGTAGTGCTTTGGATTTCGCCCTTTTTCGTTAGGCGCTCCAGCGTAGTGTCAAAAACCATCAAGGAGTTGATACCAGCATTTTTAAACTCCTTGAGCACTTTTTCCTCGGGCAGACCGGCCAAGCCTGCCAGCTTGCGCAGACCCTCATATTCCATAGCCATCTCCACAGTATTATTAGCCTGCTCCACCTGATGCCGCTGCAAATTAAGCCACAGGGCACAAGCTAAGCCTAGAATAATTACTGCCAGGAGTACAGGATTATAACGATGCTTCATTATTGTCACCTGCATTTACAATCAAATCTTCTTTTGTTGACTACGCAGATATGCCTCGACAAAGGGCATCAAATCGCCATCCATAACAGCACCAATATTGCCGGTTTCGCAGCCTGTACGATGGTCCTTAACCATGGTATAGGGCTGGAATACATAGGAGCGAATTTGGCTACCCCATTCAATGTTTTGGTAGTCGCCAGCCAAATCACTCACGATGGCATCCTGCTTAGCTTTTTCGTATTCGTATAATTTTGCACGCAGCATCTGAGTACATTTTTCACGGTTTTGGATTTGGGAGCGCTCCTGTTGGCATTGCACCACGATACCGGTGGGTTCATGAGTCATGCGCACTGCAGAGGAGGTTTTGTTAACGTGCTGGCCACCGGCGCCGCTGGCGCGATAGGTGTCCACACGCACATCATCCCAATTGATTTGTACATCCACATTATCGTCCAGCTCGGGCATAACGTCGCAGGCCGCAAAGGAAGTGTGGCGGCGTGCGTTAGCGTCGAAGGGAGAAATGCGCACCAGGCGATGCACACCCTTTTCAGACTTCAAGAAGCCATAAGCGTTATGGCCGTTCACCTGGAAGGTAGCGCTCTTCACGCCGGCTTCATCACCGGGCTGATAGTCCAACATCTCCAACGCAAAGCCGTTTTGCTCCGCAAAACGGGTGAACATGCGCAGCAGCATGCTGGTCCAATCCTGAGCCTCGGTGCCGCCTGCACCTGCGTGGAGCGTAATAATGGCATTATTGGCATCATATTCGCCGCTGAGCAGCATGCCTAGCTCCAAATGCTCCAGCTCTTCGCGACATCTATTGAGAAGCTCCTCCATCTCAGGAATCAAGCTCTCGTCATTTTCTTCAGCAGCCATTTCCTGCATAATTTCCAGCTCGTCCACGCTATCGGAAAGCTTGTGGAAGCCATCCACCTCTTCCTTCAGCGCGTTAACGTCCTGAGCAGTTTTTTGTGCCTTTTCCGGATCGTCCCAAAAAGTAGGGTCGCCCATTTTATGCTCTAATTCGGCAATGCGGTCCTCTTTGACAGCGATGTCAAAGAGATCCCCTCATTTCCTCTAATTTTGCTTGTAAGTTGACAATCTCAGGCTTGTATTCTTCGATTAACAAAATTCATTCACAACCTTTCATCTAGCAAATTTAGTTATTTGGTGAGTTAACTTTACATAACTCAATATCGTCAATAAGTATATGGCTGCTTAGAGGCGATATTTATACTTCCTCGGCGCCGTGCTCCTGCGCGCCGTCAAGATGATCATCAGCCGCTTGCGTAATTACATTTACATGGTAAATATAACGTACTACATCGTCCTGAATAGCATCAATCATAGCCTCGAACATATCGTAGGCTTCAAATTTATACTCAACCAAGGGATCCTTTTGACCATAAGCACGCAGGCCCACGCCCTCACGGAGCATATCCATAGCATCCAAATGCTCCATCCAATGGTTGTCCACAACCTTGAGCATAACCAGGTTTTCCAGCTCACGCATGAGCTCGGAGCCAATGGTATCCTCGCGCTCTTGATACCAATCAGCAGCAACCTTGTGCAGATGCTCGTCCAGCTCCTCGCGGCTTAAGGTTTGCAAAAATTCCACAGTCAGAAGACCACGGGGTGCATAGAATTCTTCGGCATATTGAATAAGTGCCTTCAAATCCCAATCCTCGGAATAAACCTCCTGCGGTGCATACATGGCCATGGTGCGGTCCACAACCTTCTCCACCATTTCCTTGATATTCCCGCTCAAATCCTCTTGACGCAAAATCTTCTTGCGTTGTGCATAGATAACCTCGCGCTGTTGGTTCATAACATCGTCATATTCCAAAACGTGCTTACGAATGCTAAAGTTGCGAGCTTCAACCTTCTTTTGTGCATTTTCAATGGACTTGGTTACTAAGCTATGCTCGATGGGCTCATCTTCCTCCATACCCAGCTTATCCATGATGCCAGCGATATTATCACTGCCAAAGAGACGCATCAAATCGTCCTCCAGACTTAGGAAGAATTTGGAAGAGCCCGGGTCGCCCTGACGAGCGCAACGACCGCGCAGCTGGTTATCAATGCGGCGGCTTTCATGACGCTCGGTGCCGATGATATGCAAGCCACCCAGCTCCGGCACGCCCTCGCCCAAAACAATATCGGTACCACGGCCCGCCATATTAGTAGCAATGGTTACAGCACCATATTGACCGGCCAAAGCAATGATTTCTGCTTCTTTCTCATGGTATTTAGCATTCAATACATTGTGGGGCACACCGCGGCGCTTCAGCATAGCGCTAAGCTCCTCGGATTGAGCAATAGAAGTAGTGCCCACCAGAACAGGTTGGCCAGCCTTATGACAATCCTCGATTTCCTTAACAGCTGCCTTATATTTTGCCAGACGGGTCTTGTAGATTACGTCCGGAGCATCCACACGAATCATGGGCTTGTTGGTAGGAATAACCACAACGGGCAAATTGTAAATCTTGACAAACTCTTGCTCCTCAGTCTTGGCAGTACCGGTCATACCTGCCAGCTTCTTATACATACGGAAATAGTTTTGGAAGGTAATAGTAGCAAGAGTTTGGCTTTCGCGCTCTACCTTTACGCCTTCCTTGGCTTCAATAGCCTGATGCAGGCCCTCGGAGAAGCGACGACCAAACATCAAACGACCGGTGAACTCGTCAACGATGATAACCTGACCATCCTTGACAACATAGTCGCGGTCACGATGCATCAAAGCCTTCGCCTTCAAAGCGCACATAATCTGATGGGAATAATCCACACCATGCTCATTATCATAGAGGTTTTTAATGCCCAGCATTTTTTCTGCCTTAGCAATCCCCTTTTCAGTGGGAGCAACCTGACGTTGCTTTTCGTCAACGGTATAATCCTCTTCCTCGGTCATCTTGTCCACAACCTGTGCCATAATGCGGTACAAATCGGTGGATTTTTCGCCGGGGCCGGAGATAATCAGCGGAGTACGGGCTTCGTCGATTAAGATACTGTCCACCTCGTCGACGATGCAATAATTCAGCTCGCGCTGTACCATTTGGTCCTCGCTTACGACCATGTTATCACGCAGGTAGTCAAAGCCAAACTCGTTATTGGTACCGTAGGTTACATCCGCAGCATAGGCAGCCTTGCGGTCAGGATAATCCATATCATGGACAATCAAGCCTACGGACAGTCCTAGCGCCTTATAAATGCGGCCCATGTCCACGCTGTCGCGGCGAGCCAAATAATCGTTGACAGTTACGACATGTACGCCCTTGCCGGTCAAGGCATTCAAGTATACGGGCAGGGTTGCCACCAAGGTTTTACCTTCACCAGTACGCATCTCGGCAATTTTACCACGGTGCAGCACCACACCACCGATGAGCTGTACATCGAAATGACGCATGCCGGTCACACGCTTAGAAGCCTCGCGCACTACGGCAAAGGCCTCAGGCAAAATATCATCCAATGTTTCACCCTTTTGCAGACGCACCTTAAACTCAGCAGTCTTAGCTGCCAAATTAGCGGAGCTCAAAGCTTCCATGCTTTTTTCCAGGCTATTAATCTTATCGACAATAACGCGAATATTCTTTAATTCCTTCTCGTTGGGATCACCAAAAATCTTCTTCAAAATGCTATCGAGCAAAACGATCACTCCTTAATTTCATGTGTAACAAAAAACTATACACCTAATTGTATATTATAGCAGAAACGGCCTAAAAAAGCAAAAAAGCCGAGGCTTTTTCCTCAGCTTTTTTGTGAAGTTTGCGTAAATCTGCACAAGGATACAAAAGTGGCAGGCGCCAGAAGGCACCTGCCACAAAAATCTACCTTATGCTGTTAGAAATTATTTTAATTCCGGGGTCAGCAGGCCATATTTACCATCCTTGCGGCGATAAACCACATTGGTGCTACCCAAATCGGGATCAAAGAACACGAAGAAATCATGATTCAAAAGATTCATCTGCAAAATCGCTTCCTCCGGAGTCATGGGATGCATGGTGAAGTGCTTGTTCTTGATAATTTCGAACTCTTCATCAGCAGCTTCAGCAGCCGGCGCCGGAGCAGCCTCCGTATCAGCAAAGTTGGAGTATTTTCTCTTCATCAGACGAGTCTTATATTTATGGATTTGACGCTCGATTTTTTCTACAACCAAGTCAATGGAGGAATACATATCCTTAGTAGTTTCTTGCGCTCTCAGCAAAATGCCACTGGCAGGAACGGTAATCTCCACAATGTGATTGCCATGCTCCACCTTCAATACTGCAGAAATGTCGCCAACGGTCTTAAACTGTTTGGTAACCTTAGTAATCTTTTTCTCCACATACTCTTTCAAAGCCGGAGTTACATTGATGTTTCTGCCTTTTACGTTTACGCTCATAATTCATGCCTCCTTAGGTATGTCACGGAAGTCAAGAAGCCTTGAATAGCCATCCATGCTACCTTTTTTCTCCAAGGGTTCAGGCTTCATCCCTTTGCTTATATAGTTCGCTACGGGGTCCAAAATTCCTGCTGCATTTATCATTTTTGCGTGAACTTTTCGTGAAACATCAGCAAAGTGTTACATTTTGACAATCAAATCTTAAGTGTAAAGCTAACCTCGACAAGTCCAGATTATAAAATCTTAGACAAGAAGCTCTTGCAGCGCTCCGTCTTGGGATTGCCAAATAGCTCTGCCGGAGTACCCTCTTCTTGAATAACACCACCGTCTACGAACACAACTCTGTCGCCCACCTCGCGAGCAAAGCCCATTTCGTGGGTTACAACAGCCATGGTCATGCCCTCGTTAGCCAGCTCCTTCATAACGTCCAAAACTTCATTAACCATCTCAGGATCAAGGGCGCTGGTGGGCTCGTCAAAGAGCAAGGCCTTGGGCTTCATGCACAGGGCACGAGCAATAGCCACACGCTGTTGTTGTCCGCCGGACAACTGATCAGGATAGCTATGAGCCTTGTCCAAAAGACCAACCTTCTTCAAGTATTTTGTAGCAGTTTCCTCGGCCTCTTCCTTTTTAATGCCACGCACCTTCATGGGCGCCAGCATCAAATTCTGCATAACATCCATATGCGGAAACAGGTTAAAGCGCTGGAACACCATGCCAACCTCTTTGCGCACCTCGTTGATATTAGCCTCACCATTCAGAGGAATGCCATCGATTACAATGCTGCCACCAGTGGGCTCCTCCAAATAGTTAATGCAGCGCAACAGCGTGCTCTTACCGCTGCCGGAAGGGCCAATGATAACAACTACTTCCTTTTCAGCGATGGTCAAATTAACACCGTTCAAAACGTGCAAATCACCAAAGCTTTTCTTCAAATCGGTAATCTTAATCATTTCCTTGCTCATTTTGTATCAAACCTCCGCTCCAAATAACCTGTGAACCTAGCTACAGCAAAGGTCATCACTAAATAAACAAGTGCTACTGCCATCCAAATTTCAAAGGATGCATAGGTACGAGCAATAATCAGCTGACCACGACGAGTGAGCTCTTCAAAGCCGATAACGGAAACCAAGGAAGAGTCCTTCAGCATGGCGATAAATTCATTGCCCAAGGGCGGAATAATGCGCTTGAAGGCCTGTGGCATGATGATATAGCGCATGGTTTGAGCCCAGGTCATGCCCAAGCTGCGACCAGCCTCCATTTGACCCTTATCAATGGATTGAATACCAGCGCGGAAAATTTCTGCAATATAGGCGCCACTATTAATGGAGCAAGCAGAGATCGCTGCCACAAAGGGGTCAACGCGACTACCAATTATACCCGGCAGGGCAAAATATACTAAGAATATTTGTACCAAGAGCGGAGTGCCGCGAATAAAGTCAACATACACGTTAGCGATATAGCGAATGGGCTTGATATTGCACAAGCGGGCAATGCCCACCATACAGCCAATCAAAAGACCCAAAAACACGCTCATGGCCGTAATTTCCACTGTGATACCGGCACCGGCAATCAAAAGTGGTAAAGAATTGACCATTAAATCAATGTTTAAATCCATAATTATCTCCAATTCCTCTTTTTAGGTTTTTCTAACAGCTAAATTTCCAGCAGCAATGTCTCGGCTTTTATCTTATTTCTTGTCGCCAAACCATTTCTTGTAAATCTTATCAAACTCGCCGTTCTTTTTCAGTTCAGCCATAGCCTTGTTGATTTCACCGGCCAGCTTGCTATCCTTTTTAACAGCAATACCATATTGCTCAGCTTCCATTTTTTCGCCAACGGTCATAGCATATTTGTCGCCACCCTTGGTCAGGAAATATTCAACAACGGGCAGGTCACCAATTACAGCATCAACACCGCCATTTTTCAGTTCCAGAGCAGCTTCGTCTTGGGTATTAAAGGTAGTAACCTTGGCACCTTCAACCTTTCTAGCTCTCATTTCACCAGTGGTGCCAATTTGAGCAGCAATGCGTTTGCCCTTCAAATCATTAACGGATTTCACAGCAGTATTATCCTTTTTAACCAGCACAATCAAGCCGGAGGTGTAGTACGGATCGGAGAAGGTAACTGCTTTTTTACGCTCGTCAGTAATGGTCATACCAGCGATTGCTGCATCAATATTACCTGCATTTAAAGCAGGAATCAAGGCGTCAAAGCCCATGCCAGCGATTTCAACCTTGGTGCCCATTTGCTTGCCGATGGCTTGAATCAATTCAATATCAAAGCCGGTCAGCTCCTTAGAGCCCTCCTTCGGAAATTCAAAGGGAGCAAAGGCAGGCTCGGTGCCTACACGCAAAACCTTAGCAGGCTCAGCCTTTTTAGCTTCTTTTTTGTCACCGCCGCAGCCAGTCAGCATCATGCTGCAGGCCATAATAGCCATCATTAAAAACACTAATAATTTTTTCATTTTGAGTCCCCCTCATTTTATTTTTTATTTATATTTCAAGCATTATAAATGCCTAAAAACACTAACGGAGCACATGCGATTCTACACCACACTGTGCTCCGCTTTGAGAACCGACTTTATTATTTCTTCACTTCACCAAACCAGGTTTTGTAAATCTTGTCATACTCGCCGTTTTTCTTCAGCTCTGCCAAAGCCTTGTTAACATCAGCTGCCAGCTTGTCGTTGCCTTTTTTAACAGCCAAGCCATATTGTTCAGCTTCCATAACTTCGCCAACGGTCATAGCGGTTTTATTGCCGCCTTGAGCCAGATAGTAGCCAACTACAGGGCTATCATTGATAACAGCGTCAACGCCCTTGTTCTTCAGCTCCATAGCAGCTTCAGTATTGGTATTGAAGGCAGTAACCTTAGCGCCCTTGATGCTTCTAGCTTTCTTTTCGCCAGTGGTACCGATTTGTACAGCAATGCGTTTACCTTCCAAATCCTTTTCACTCTTAACCTCTTTGTTATCCTTGTTAACCATGATAATCAAACCAGAAGTATAATAAGGTTCAGAGAAGGTAATAGCCTTTTTACGTTCATCGGTAATGGACATACCAGCAGCAATCAAATCAATGTTGTTAGCATTCAAAGCAGGAATCAAAGCATCAAAGCCCATGTTTACGATTTCTACCTTGGCGCCCATTTGCTTGCCAATAGCACGAGCCAAATCCATATCGAAGCCATCATAATCCTTGCTGCCTTCCTTTTGGAACTCAAAGGGAGCGAAGGTGGGCTCGGTGCCTACACGCAAAACCTTAGCAGGCTCAGCCTTTTTAGCCTCCTTTTTATCGCCGCCACAGCCGGCAGCCAGCATTGCAACTGCACAAATAACAGTCATCATCAAAATTAAAAGCTTTTTCATTACTAATTACCCCTTTCGTCTTTCAACGCTTTAATTAGATACACACATTATATACCGATTTTCCCTGAAGGTAAAGAATTTTTATTAAAAATTTCAGTATAAAAATGTATACAACTCAGCTGACCTGGTTTTCGCCCCCACACTCGCCTGCTGGAGGGTTCGCTCCTAAGCCTTCTCGCTCCCCACTACTACCCCTCTCGCT
>JBJDXD010000121.1:0-25484 GCA_051866495.1 Phascolarctobacterium sp.
CTACCTTACTACCTTGTAGGTTTTTTATAAATTAAAGACTTTGCCCGGGTTGAGAATATTATTCGGATCCCAAGCACGTTTAATTTTTTTCATCAAAGCCAGCTCACCAGCAGGAGTGAATTCCTCCATAAAGCCACTTTTTTTAGCGCCAATGCCATGCTCACCGGAGAGACGTCCACCATGGGCATAAACATAGGTATAAATCTCCTTGGTAAAGCGAGCCAAATTATCCTCCCATTCCTCATCGGTCAAATCCATCTTACACAGCACAATGTGCAAATTGCCATCGCCGATGTGAGCATTAATGCGCAGTGGGAAGGGATATTTTTTCACCGTGGCGATAATGTGCTTCACGGTATCGCTCATTTGGTCCACGGGCACAACCACATCATCGGTGGTGCACACGAGGCTCACCAAGCGCACGGATTCCAAGCAGTTACGGCGCATAGCCCAAATGCGGTCGTCCGCCTCCAGCACCTCTATGGCACCGCATTCCTCGCAGATGTCGTTGAGCTGCTCCATCTTCATATCCAGCTCGTCCTCAGTAAAGGTCTCGATGGTGAAGATAACATAAATGCCATCCTCAACATGGGGCGCACCGGGAAATTCCAAAAACCGGGAGGTGGTACGCACATTGGGATTATCCATATATTCGATGCTGGTAGGAGTGATGCCAGCCTTAGCAACCTTGGGCACCACGCTCATGGCCTGCACTGCATCGGTAAAGATGGCCAGCATGTCCAAGCGATAGGGTGGCAATGGCTGCAGCTTTAGCGTCACTTGGGTAATGATACCCAAGGTGCCCTCGCTGCCAATCACCAGCTGCTCCATGCAATAGCCCGTGCTGCACTTTTTCAGCGGCGCGCCAAGGTCCACAATTTCGCCCTCGGGAGTGACGATTTGCACTGCATAGACCTGATTACGAGTTACGCCGTAGCGCACCGCCTTATTGCCACCGGCATTAGTAGCCAAATTACCGCCGATTTGGCAGCTTTCCGCGCTACAGGGGTCACCGGCATAGAGAAAGCCCTCTGCGTTAGCCAATTTTTGAATATCAATGGTGCGCACACCGGCCTGAGCGACTAGGTACATGCCCTCCTTGTTCAGCTCGATGATTTTATTGAGGCGCTCCATCAAAATAATGAGTCCGCCCATGGTGGCGATGGCGCCATCCACGATGCCGCTGCCGCCACCCCGCACCGTCACAGGAATCACATACTCGTTGCACAGCTTCATCACCGCAGCGATTTCCTCAGCACTGGCAGGAGCGATTACCACATCCGGCAGGTGAAAGCAGCGCTCATCCGTTTCTTCATCAGTTTTATATTTGTCCAAGGTCTCCTCATCGGTGTACACATACTGCTCACCCACAATAGCTCGCAGCTGGTCGATAAATCCAGGAGACACTTTATTATATTCAGTCATACTCTAACTTCCTTATGCGTTGAAAACCTTACCAGGATTCAGGATATTATTCGGATCCCACGCTCTCTTAATCTTGCGCATCAGCTCCAGCTCACCTGCGGGAGTAAACTCCTCCATATAGCTCAGCTTCTTAGCGCCAATGCCGTGCTCGCCGGCTAAGCGACCGCCCTGAGCATAGGCATAGGCGTAAACCTCTTCGTGGAACTCATGCACATATTTTTCCCAATCCTCGTCGGTCATATCACATTTGCACAGCACGATGTGCAGATTGCCGTCGCCAATATGGGCATTAATCTTAACCGGAATGGGGAAGGGATATTTTTCGCCGATTTCCATAATTTCCTTAATGGTGCTGGCGATTTTATCAACAGGAACAACCACGTCATCAGTTAAGGAAACCTTGCTCACAAGGCTAATGGACTCCTGGCAGTTGCGACGCATGGACCAAATACGATCGTCGGCCTCCAGCACGTCCACAGCACCTGCTTCCTCGCACAAATCGCTAAGCTGCTCCATCTTGGTATCCAGCTCTTCCTCGGTAAAGGTTTCTACAGTGATGATAACGTAAATACCGGTTTCATAATGGGGCGCACCCTTGAACTCGATATAGTCCGCAGTAGCGCGCACATAGGAATTATCCATATACTCAATGCTGGTGGGGTTGATGCCAGCCTTGTTGATTTTAGCAACCAAGCTCAAGGCCATATGGGGATCTTCGAAAACTGCCAGCACGTCAAAGCGATAGGGAGGCATGGGCTGCAGCTTCAGTGTAACCTTAGTAATAATACCCAAGGTACCCTCGCTGCCCATTACCAGCTGCTCCATGCAGTAGCCTGTAGAGCACTTTTTAAGGCGAGCGCCCACTTCCACGATTTCACCCTCAGGAGTAACCATTTCCAAGCCATACACCTGGTTACGGGTTACACCATAGCGCACTGCCTTGTTGCCACCAGCATTAGTAGCAAGGTTGGCACCAATCATGCAGCTCTCGGCACTACAGGGGTCACCTGCGTAGAGGAAGCCTGCATCGTTGGCCATTTTTTGAATATCAATGGTGCGCACGCCTGCCTCGGCAATCACATACATACCCTCGGTATTCATCTCGATAACCTTGTTCAAACGCTCCATCAAAAGGATGATGCCACCGCATACGGCGATAGCGCCATCCGCAAGGCTAGTACCACCGCTGCGCACAGTGATGGGCACCATGTATTTATTGCACAGCTTCACAATGGCAGCAATTTCCTCGGGAGTGCCGGGGCGCACCACGGCCTCAGGCACGCGGAAGCGACGAGGATCGTATTCCTCGTCAGTTTTGTACATATCAAGCTTCTCCGGGTCGGTGAAGACATTTTCTTTGCCAATAACGGCCTCTACCTCAGCCAAAAATTCTGGGCTCACAGGATTATAAGTAGTCATTATTTCCCCTCCTGCTTAAACATTTCTTGTATTTTAATATTAGGATTTACATAACGCTTGCTACCCATTTTGTTCACGCTACCCATTTGGATGGCATGCTTGGGACACCAATGCACGCAGCCTAAACAGGTGGTGCAGCTATCCCCAAAGGCAGGTCTACCATTGATCATTTTGATATTCCCTGTAGGACAAATTTTGCTGCACTGACCACAGCCAATGCAGGCATCACAATCCACAGTGAATTGACCAATCTTGAGGAAGGTATGCAAATACCACCAGCACAGGCTTGTTCCACCGTATTTCCACAGATAGCTTTCTTGGCACTGGTGCAAATCCTGCTTTTGCTCATGGATTTCACTTAAAATAGTCGCCATGGCTTGATCCGCTGCGGTAAGCATTTGGCTGGCCTTCAGCTCCGGTGTATTAAAAATATTGTCGGGCATCAGCACCGTTTGAGCATAATTTAGGGTAATATTGCGCTGAGCCAAAAGCTCCTGTAAGCATTTCAAAGCACGCCCCTGCATACCCCCCATGGTTACAAGGCCAAAGGCGTATTTAGGGCTCGCTTCTAGCTTTGCTAAAAAATCCTGCACATAAGGAGGCAAGCTGGCACTAAACACGGGGCTCACGATACCCATGATCTCGTCCTGCACCTGGTAGGGCTTGGCAAGATAAGCCTGGATGGGCTCTAAGCGGCAATCCTTGAGCACTGCAGCTACTTGCTTTGCCACATCCAAGGAGTTACCGGTGCCGCTAAAATAAAAAATTACGGACATCATTGTCACCTTCAATTTTACTTATGAGTATGGCAGCTATGCTGTCCAAGCCTTGTGCCCTGCCTTACAAAGCAAGACTCCTGCTTAATTTTACAGTGCGCCATTCTAATTTTTAATTATATTATAAAATGACGAATTTGTCTTGTAAATTGTCCAGGATTGAGTGAAAAAAATGGCTAATTATAGATAATAGCCTTATAAATTTACTAAGTTTATAAATCTCTAAATCAATAAGCACTACCGCGAGGCTATGCAAGACCTCTAGGTAGTGCTTTGATGCGCAAGGGTATTAGGCGCTTCTTTTCTTGATAAAGATAAATACCAAGCCGCTCAGGCCCATGAGCAGCGGATAGAAGCAATAAGGTATAATGTCAAAGGGAGTTAGCTTGGTTAAGCTCGCCGCTGCCAAAAGCTGGGCACCATAGGGAATCAAGCCCTGACCCATGGAGCTAAACATATCCAAAAGGGAGGCACTGCGACGGGGCGTTACCCCAAAATCAGTGCTGATATCCTTAGCAATGGGACCCGCCATGACGATGGCCACAGTATTATTGGCAGTACATACATCCACCAAAAGGGCTAGGGCTGCAATGCCAAGCTCGCCACCCTTTTCATCGCTAATGCGGCTTTTGATAAAGTTAAGTACAAAATCAATACCGCCGTGCTCCTTGACCAAGGTAATAATGCAAGCCACAATGATGGAAATAACAGTGATATCGTACATGGAATAAATGCCCGCTCCCACATGAGCAAACATTTTAGCAGCAGTGAAGGTACCGGTGGCTAGGCCCACAACCATGCTGAGCACGGTGCCGGTAATCAAAATAACAAAAACATTGACACCAATAATGGCGCCCACTAAAACAACCAAATAGGGCACAACCTTCATCAAGCTGTAATCTAAATTGCCATCCACATGAAATTCCCCTGTTTGGCCCAAGAAAAAGAACAGGCCCAGCGTAATAACGGCAGCAGGCAGGATAATCTTAAAATTCTCGCGGAATTTATCACGCATATCGCAGCCCTGGGTTTTCACAGCAGCGATAGTGGTATCCGAAATAATGGAAAGATTGTCGCCGAACATAGCGCCACAAACTACTGCACCGGCGCAAATAGCCATGGAAAAGCCTGTTTTTTCGCTAATGCCCGCTGCAATAGGAGCCAAGGCGGTAATAGTGCCCACTGAGGTGCCCATGGAGATGGAAATAAAGCAGCCAATAACAAAAAGGCCCGCTACAGCCATGCCGCCAGGTAAGATGGAAAGGCCCAAATTTACCGTGCTTTCTACACCGCCGGCAGCGCGTACTGCGCCGGAAAAAGCACCAGCTGCTAAAAAGATAAGGCACATGGTCAAGATATTTTCGTCACCTACGCCGGTGGAGCACAAGCGCAGCTTTTGGATAAAGCTCAGCTTTTTATTTTGAGCAAAGGCCACAATCAAGGCAATTAAAAAGCCCACAATGGCAGGCATGCTATAAAAATCTCCGGTCAAAATGCCCGAACCGATAAAAATCAAAAGAAATACTAGGATTGGCAAAAGCGCAATGGCGCTACCCTTTTTGTTTGCTTTAGTCATAAAATGTACATCCCCTTTTGCCTTCTATAAAAAGACATTATTTGTGTTAAAGCTATCAAATCCCCGCAAATTTAGCCTCACAGCTAAAATTTGGCCACTGCTATTATACCAAGCAAATAGCCTTTACGCAACGAAAAGCAAGAAAATATCGATAATAATGCTCCGGAAAACGCAAAAGCACTACTAAAGGACCTCAAACCCTTAGTAGTGCTTTTTTATTGAAGCTATTATTTACTAATAAGACACCTTCTATTTTTGAACTTGCAGTTTACCCTCTTCATTAAATGTTAGTGTCTCTTTTTTACTGCCCTGTCCTCCACCTTTACCAGAAGGCCATGCCTTGATAACAGTAGTATTTTCAGCACCAGCAACGAGCTTTTTGTTCTCAAAGTTAAGCGTTGCAGTTTTAACATTATAATCGTAGGCACAATTATACTTTTTAGATAACGCATCCATTATATCGATACTACTGATAGTATCCGTATGAGTGTTTCCTTGAGCATCTTTATAGGTTAAGGTCAGGCCATTAGCATTGCCAGTAATCTGAGCTCCTGTCAGTTCATAGCCCTCTTTGTCATAAGAGTCAAACAAATAATCAATTAAATCATTGACTAATTGCCCATACTTTTCTTCTTCATCTTCTATTGCAAAGCCCACGTCGCCACTGCCGCCCCCTCCGGTAGAGCCATTATCCGTGTTGTCCTCAGTCTTATCTCCCGATCCGTTATTATTATTGTTATTCTCATTCTCATTATCATCAGTCTTATTATCTTCGTTAGAGCCGCCGCCATCGCCAGGAGTCTCGCCGCCACCATTGCCCTCTTCAGAGCTACCGCCATTACCGCCGCCGGGCAAATCGCCAACCTCTGCACCCAGCACCTTTTCCACCTTGCTAATGGTATCCTTGATACTAGCAGCCAAGCCATTGTCGCTAGCAAAGCTAACACCGATAGCAGCTACAAAGGCCAACAATACAGCATATTCAGTTAAAGCAGCGCCACGCTTGTTAAAAAATATACGAAACATTATATTTTTCCTCAATATTATGTATACTATATTTACATTATAATATATAAGTATGGTTCTCGTCAACACTTAGGCTGCGCCATCATAGTTGAACACTAAACCCATGGCTTATCTTCAACTTTTTACAGGTTGCTATATACTAACGAGTATAAAAATGACGGCACAAGCCTGTGCCGTCATCGTAGCATTTTCATTAAATTTTACTATAGTCTTCCTAGAGCAAGCCTTGCTCGCGCTCACCTATTCTGCCCCAACAATATCCTGCAGCTTTTCCCACACTACAAAGCGTGCCTTGCTAAAGCCGTTGAAGGTGGTAGCGGACGCAGAGGTATAAGCGCCACAGGAGGGAACGAGCAGCAAATCCCCTACTTCGAGAGGAGCGGTCATGCGGCCACGGAACATAATGTCTAGGCTATCGCAGCTGGGGCCCGCAAAGGTTGCAGCCACCTTTTCCTCGCTCTCCCGGAAGCTAATCAGCTTAAAATCCCATTGGTCAAAAAGCACACCTGAGAAAGTACCATAAAGGCCCTCGTCCAAAAAGTACCAAGGCTGCCCACCGCGCTCGGTTACCCCCACCACGCTGGTAATCAAATTCACTGCCGTACCGCAAATATAGCGTCCCGGTTCCGCCCAAATTTCCGTTTCAGGAAAATCCTCATCTAAACGCGCTGCTATTTGCTTCAGCATCTCCGGCAGATTAAACTTCACCTTGGGCTCAGGAATGGGGAACCCGCCACCAATATCCAAGATGCGCAAATTTAGTCCCGCTGCCTCAGCTTCTTCAAACAGCTCACGGGCGATATCCATAGCATATAAATAGGGGTCGGAGCTTACGGTTTGGCTGCCCACATGGAAGGCGATGCCTGCCATGTCCAGGCCTGCCTCCTTAGCCTTCAGCATCAACTCCAAGGCATTTTCTCTGGAAGCACCAAACTTTTTATTCAAATCCACATGCGCAGAGGAATTATCAATGCGCAAACGCAAAAGCACCGTGGCATGGGGTAATTTATTCTTAATCTTTTCTATTTCACTGGCGCTGTCAAAGGTCATTTTGCTCACGCCACATTGGCGACAAGCCTCAAGGCCCACACCCAGCTTCACAGGATTAGCATAAATCATGCGAGAGCCTGCCACACCCATATCGTGCAGGGTATGGATTTCGCCATCGGAGGCAACGTCGAAGCAGGAGCCTAATTCTGCCATCACTCGCAAAATCTCCGGATGGGGATTAGCCTTAATAGCATAATGTACCTTGACCCGCGGCAAATATTTTCTTAAAACATTATAGCTTTTTTTTACTTCCTTCAAAGAAAGGACCAATAGCGGCGTACCAAATTCCTCCGCCAGTTTTTCTACCGCAGTGCGGCTGAGCTGAAAATATTTCTCTTTCTTCATGCCCACTCTCCCCTTGCCATAGCATTTATTTCTTGCTTAGATTGTACCACAATCACCAGAAAGTACAATAGGAAATCGAAAGAAAATCGTCATTTTTTGAGGAGTTTGCAATTTTTTCACCTAAATCGCAGATTGGCACCTATTGCAGCCAATAGCAGCCTAAAACCGACTTTTTTTCACAAAATAATCTCCCTGCTCATAAACGAAAAACCGCCACGACGCCTGCAAACACCGTAGCGGTTTTCTTTATCTCTAGGGAAGGGAGATAAGGGATAACAATTTTTACTTGGGCTGCACCGAGCTTCGCACAATAGCCTTGGCAGCCTTCTCAAATTTGGGGCGGGCCAGCATTACAAAGTGACCACAGCCACAGCATTTCATACCAAAATCCATACCGGTGCGGGTGATTTCCCACTCATCACTGCCACAGGGATGAGCTTTTTTCATCTTCACCACATCACCAACATGTACGGCAGAACCGGAAAGCATTATTCCAAACCATCCAAGGACATAATGTCGGTTACTTCGTAGCCAGCCTCACGAATTTGCTCGACAATATCCAAGCCATTATTGTTCAGACGGCAACGGATAGTAATTTCTGCGGTACCATTGCCATTTTGCAAGGTTGCCAAAGAAATGATATTGATGCCATCCTCCTTCATGATGCTGGTAATTTCAGCAACAACGCCTACCTTATCAGGAGCGATAACGGTAAAGCGGGTGCAGCTTTGGTTTACGCCCATCATTTCTACAAAGGAGCGGAACATGTCGCTACGGGAAATGATGCCGCAAAGCTTGCCATCACGCCCCAGTACAGGCAGAGCATTTATTTTATGCTTGTACAGATTATAAGCAACATACTCAATGGTATCCTCGCTGTCCACGGTAACCACAGTACGGCTCATAACGTCCTTAACCTTGAGACGACCTAAAAGATAGTTAGCCTCATAGCGCGACAGAGTGGAGCTGTCGCTAGGAGATGCCTTACCGATATCATCCACAGTGATGATACCACGAACGCGGGAAATATCGTCCACTACCGGCAGGCTGTACAGTTTTTTGCTGCGCATAACCTCGCGAGCTTCCAGCATGGATTGATCCTCGCGCACAGTAATGACGTCTTTAGTCATAAAATCCTTAACTAACATGAAATGACCTCCTCTTGTTAGCCGCCCAAATATGCCTTGCGTACTTCCTCACTGCTTGCCAGCTCTTGGGCAGTACCGCTCAGGGTAATACGGCCGGTTTCCAGAACGTATGCTTTATCAGCAATGGACAATGCCATATTAGCGTTTTGCTCTACCAAAAGAATAGTAGTGCCGCCAGCATTGATTTCTTTTATTATATTAAAAATTTCCTTAACCAGCAAGGGGGCAAGACCCATAGAGGGCTCATCCAAGAGTAATAATTTTGGACGGCTCATCAGAGCACGGCCCATAGCCAGCATTTGCTGCTCACCACCGGAAAGAGTACCGGCGATTTGATACTTACGCTCTAACAAACGCGGGAATTTTTCAAATACATCCTGCATGTCCTTGGCAATGCCGTCCTTATCCTTGCGCAGATAAGCACCCAGCTCCAGGTTTTCCAAAACAGTCATGTTTGCGAAAACGTGACGACCTTCGGGCACCTGACACAGGCCCATGCCAACGATTTTATGAGCAGGCACACCGGCAATATCATTACCTTCATACAGGATTTTACCGGTTTTGGGTTTCATCAGACCGGAAATAGTGCGCAGGGTTGTGGACTTACCTGCGCCGTTAGAACCAATCAGCGCTACAATTTCACCATCGGGAACATCGAGGCTGATGCCTTTAATGGCGTGGATAGCGCCGTAATAGACATTAATATCTTCAACTCTTAACATTAGTTGATAACCTCCTCGCCCAGATATGCTTCAATTACACGACTGTTGTGTTTAATCTCTTCCGGAGTGCCTTCAGCAATTTTCATACCATATTCCAGTACATAAATGCGCTCGCACACGCCCATAACCAAGCCCATATCATGCTCGATGAGCAGGATGGAGAGGTCAAATTTATCACGAATCCAACGAATCATTTCCATCAGCTCGTGAGTTTCCTGCGGGTTCATGCCAGCAGCAGGCTCGTCCAACAAAAGCAGCTTTGGCTCGGTAGCCAATGCACGGGCAATTTCCAGACGACGCTGTTTGCCATAGGGCAGATTCTTTGCAACCTCGTTGGCTTCGCCCTCCAGATGGAAAATTTTCAGCAAATCCATCGCCTTTTGGGTGATGAAATCTTCTTCGTTTAGATATTTTTTATCGCGAATAATGGCATCGACCAGATTATAGGTAACGTGCATATTATAAGCAATTTTTACGTTATCGATTACGCTCAGCTCGGAGAAAAGGCGGATATTTTGGAAGGTACGAGCCATGCCCAATTGGGTAACCTGGTAGGATTTCTTACCACTGCTCTTTACACCATTAAAATATACATCGCCCTCACTGGGAGTATATACGCCGGTAATCATATTAAAGGCGGTAGTTTTGCCTGCACCGTTCGGACCGATAAGACCAATCAGCTCTCCCTTATTAATGTACATGGAAAGGTTGGATACGGCGCGCAGACCACCGAAAATCATGGATACATTATCTACCTTCAGCAGCTCTGCCATTGCTCTTACCTCCAAACTTAAACATCTTGCGGCTCAGCTCTTCGCTACCGAACAAGCCTTGCGGACGACGCAGCATCAAAACAATCATGGTGATGGAATAGATAACCATACGCCATTCCGGATAGTCGGACAGATAAGCAGAAATGAAGGTCAGGAGCGTTGCGCCGGTGATAGCACCAGTCATGGAGCCCAAGCCACCCAAAACTACCATGGTCAGAATATCAAAGGAACGCATGAAGGTGAAGGATGCGGGATGCGCCAGGAAGAAGTAATGGCTAAAGAGGCAGCCTGCAGTGCCAGCAAAGGAAGCGCCCAGGGTGAAGGCCATTACCTTGTATTTAGTAGTATTAATACCCATGGTATCGGCTGCGATTTCGTTTTCACGAATTGCCAGGCAGCAGCGACCCAGAGCGGAGTTTTTAAAGTTCTTAATGAAGAAAATGATGGCCATCATAATCCAGAAGGTATAAGCGAAGGTAGTCATACGGGGGATACCCATAAGGCCGGAGGCACCGCCTACATAGTCGATATTAAGAATGCAGATACGGATAATTTCGCCAAGACCTAAGGTAGCGATAGCAAGATAGTCACCATCAAGGCGCAGGGTGGGCAAACCAATGAGGAAGCCTAAGAAGCCTGCACAAATAGTTGCTACAACCAGGCCCAGCTCAAAGGGCAGGCCCAGCTTAACGGTGATGATAGCACCGGTATAAGCACCAACAGCCATAAAGCCTGCATGACCAATGGAGAACTGGCCGGTATAGCCGTTAATCAGGTTCAGGCTGACTGCTAAAATGATGTTGATACAAATCAGGATGATGTTCAATTCCCAGAAGGGGCCGATTACTTCGGCCAAAATCAGGCCTTGAACAACTGCAAAGATAATTACAGAAGCGATAAGGGCTTTTAAATCAAATTTTCTAATCGGATTCATACTAAGCACCTCACACTTTCTCACGAACATTCTTACCTAACAAGCCGGAGGGCTTATAGAGAAGAATAAGAATCAAAATACCAAAGGCCGCTGCATCACGGAAGGTGGAGGACAAAAAGCCACTTACCATAGCTTCTACAACACCCAAAATGATGCCGCCAATCATAGCGCCGGGGATAATGCCGATACCGCCAAGTACAGCGGCAACGAAGGCCTTCAGGCCGGGCATCATACCCATCAGCGGGTCGATGGAGTTATAGTAAACGCCTACCAGCACGCCGCCTGCTGCTGCCAGTGCACTGCCCAGTGCAAAGGTGGTGGAAATAACGCGGTCAATGTTGATGCCCATCAGTCTTGCAGCATCAGCATCAAAGGACACAGCACGCATGGCCTTGCCGGCTTTGGTTTTGTTAACAATGTAGGTGAGCACTGCCATCAAAATAATGGAGCTCAAAAGAATTACCAATTGTTGGCTATTAGCAACCAAGGGGCCCATGTTATAAACAGTAGCATTGAATACTGCCGGGAAGGTACGCGGTTGCGGAGAAACTAAAAGAATCATGCCGTATTCCAAAAAGAAGGATACGCCGATTGCAGTGATTAAGATGGCGATACGCGGTGCATTACGCATGGGGCGATATGCAATACGTTCGATGATAATGCCAGCGATTGCAGCGCAGGCCATGGAAAAGATGATTGCCGGGATAAAGGGCAATCCCAAAGTGGTTGTGGCAAAAAAGCCAAAATAAGCGCCCAACATATAAATATCGCCGTGAGCGAAGTTGATGAGCTTGATGATACCGTATATCATGGTATAACCTAAGGCGATCAGTGCGTAGATACTACCAAGAGATACACCATTGATCAGCTGCTGAAAGAACTGATGCATAAAGGTCTCCATAATTTTTCCTCCCTAGAGATTTAAATTTGCCTAAGCGGGACACGCTTCTTGATAAAAAGAGGCTGTTGCAAAACAACAGCCTCGTTGAATTGAACTAGTTAAGACTACTTGTGTTACCTATCAGGGATTAACTTTAGCTTTGAAGGTTTGAACGCCATCTTTGTGCTCGATGATAACTGCGCTCTTAATGGGGTTGTGTTGTTCGTTGAAGGTTACTTCGCCGGATACACCCTTGAAGCCAGCAATTTTAGCCATTGCAGCAGCGATCTTTGCAGGTTCAGCGGATTTTGCATCTTCGATAGCCTTTGCAACCAACAAAGTGGAGTCATAAGCCAAAGCTGCGAATACGTCCGGGTTAGCGTTGTAAGCTTTTTTGTACTCAGCAACGAAGGATTTGTTCAGATCGGATGCATCATCAGGAGAATACAGGCTGGAGAAAATGGTGTTGTTCAGAGCAGCCTTGCCAGCGATTTCCGGCAGTTTTGCGGAGTCCCAACCATCGCCACCGGCCATGGTAACGGTGATGCCCATTTCACGAGCTTGTTTAACAATCAGGCCAACCTCTTGATAGTAGCCAGGAATATAGATGAAGTCAGGAGCAGCTGCTTTAATCTTGGTCAGGGTTGCTTTGAAGTCGGTATCCTTTTGCAGATAAGCTTCTTCAGCTACAACCTGGCCACCCAGTTTTACAAAGTTTTCTTTGAAGAATTGGGTCAAGCCTTTAGCATAGTCGGAGGTATTATCTACCAAAATAGCTGCTTTTTTAACCTTCAGGTCTTTAATAGCATAGTTTGCCATTACAGTGCCTTGGAACGGGTCGATAAAGCATGCGCGGAAGTTGTATTCTTTGGTCTTTTTGGTTTTCGGGTCAACAGTTACATCCGGGTTGGTACCCATGGGAGTGATACCCAAAACCTTAGCGCCATTATTGATTGCGCCTGCTGCGATTACAGCAGAGGATTGGTTAGGACCAATAACTGCAACAACCTTATCTTGAGAAACCAGCTTTTGCATACCATTGGTTGCTTCGGATGCTTCGGATTTGGTATCAGCTACAACAAAGGAGAGCTTTTTGCCGCCCAAAACACCTTTTTCGTTGATTTTCTTCAAAGCCAGGTCAATACCGTTCTTAGAAGAAATACCGAAGGAAGCACTGCCGCCGGTCATTTCCAAAAGGCCACCAATTTTAATGGTGTCACCAGCTTTACCAGCGTCCTTAGAGCCGCCGCAGCCGGTCAAAGCGCCCATAAACAATGCGCCTGCTGCCAATACTGACATTAATTTAGTTAATCTTTTCATGGTTTATTCCCCCTCAAAAAATATAAAATATATTATGGGGCTTGTAGTTTTAGCCAAGCCCCTTTTGAACTTACTAAATAAACCGTGGATCAGGAACACTAACTAATTACATATGAAATTGTCAAAGCTTTGCTTAAAATTACAGAGCGATCTTCTCTTTCAGAGTCGGAACGCCGCCCTCTAAGCTGATGATCAATGCCGGCATAATCGGGTTATGGTTAGCATCGAAGGTCATCTTGCCGCTTGCTACCGGCAGGTCCTTGGTTTCAGCAATAGCCTTAGCCAATTTAGTGCCATCGGTGGTGCCAGCGCGTTTGATTGCATCAAACAGAACTAAGCCAGCGTTGTAGCCTTGCATTGCGAAAATATCAGGATCTTTTTGATATTTAGCTTTGTAATCGGCGATGAATTTTTGTACGGAAGGATCCTTATCCTGTGCGGAGAAGGCAGATACATAGTAGCAGCCCTTCAGAGCATCTTTACCAGCGATTTCAGCCAGTTTGGGGCTTTCCCAACCATCGGAGCCCATCATGGGAACGGTGATGCCGATTTCGCGAGCTTGCTTAATAATCTTGGAAACTTCTTCATAGTAGCCGGGAACATAAATTGCTTCCGGATTGGTAGCTTTAATCTTAGTCAAGGAAGCCTTGAAGTCAACATCCTTGGACAGGAATGCTTCCTTAGCAACAATCTTGCCGCCCTTGCCTTCCAAAGTCTTTTGGAATACGCTAGCCAAGCCTTTAGAATAGTCACTGGAGGAGTCGAACAGAATAGCTACGTTCTTAACCTTCAGGGTATTGCTTGCAAAGGTTGCCATTACTTGGCCTTGGAACGGGTCAATGAAGCAAGCGCGGAACATAAATTCTCTTACCTTGCCATTGTCAACGGTGATGCCAGGTGCAGTTGCAGAAGGCGCAATGTGAGGAATTTTGTTAGCAGTGGTAATCGGAGCACCTGCTGCTACGCAGCCGCTGGTTGCAGGACCAACAACAGCAACAACCTTGTTCTGAGTTACCAGCTTGGTAATAGAGTTACCGGATTCGGAAGGCTCGGATTTGTTATCGCTTTCGATAACCTCAATCTTCTTACCGTTGATGCCGGTCTTGTTAACTTCGTCAGCAGCCATTTTGAAGCCGCTCAGAATGGATTTACCATAGTTAGCAACGTTACCGGTCAATTCGAAGGAAGCACCAACCTTAATGGTGTTACCTGTGTCAGCAGCTTTCTTTTTTTCTCCGCCGCAACCGCTCAGTACGGATGCGAACACCATAGCAGCCAATGCCGCAGTGGCGATTTTTTTCCATTTTTTCATTTTGATTTCTCCTTTTCCCTTGTAAATACAGCGTCATTAGGAGCAGGCTTACGGTCTATCGCATATCCTAATAACTTATGGTACTCATTATAGCCATAACACTACACTTTTGTCAACGATATTTTTCATGTTTTCTGTATACTTGGTGTCAATGCCGAAAAATTGATACATTTTTTATGATTTTCAACTTTATGTGCATGTTTTGTGGATTTTTGTTTCTTGTGTGCGCACTTTCTCGCATTTGTTTATTATTGGCAGATTTTGAGCAAATGGTGTATAATAAAGTGTATTCTATAGCGAGGTATTCACATGAACTTTTTACCCTTATTCTTTATCTGTATGCGCATGTTCCATTTTATCCATACCCAGCGTATTTACTTTTTCCTGCAGGGCTTTGCCAAGCTGCTGGAGGAAAAGCGCAAGCATCCGGAGCGCAAGCAGGTTATTTTAGTTGACGGCACCGCTTCCATCTTTATAATGTATTTTATCAGCGATGTGCTCTACCTTTTGTACTGCATTTGGCTCATGCTCCACGCCGACACCTGGACACCGGGCTTTTTGCTGCTCATCATCGCTGCCATGGAAAGCCTTGCCATCCACGCCCGCATCAGCGGCACCTATGTGGTGGACGAAAAGGGCTATGTTTATCCCAGCGTTTGGTTTCGCTATCTAACCTTTGCCGAGACCATGTTCATCCTATTAAAGCTTTTCGAAGGTCACTAAGTATTTACAAGTTCAAAAAAAGAAATTATAAAGCAAAAAAGCTATGCTCTGGTCACGCACCATTGCATAGCTTTTTCCATGTGCACATTATATTACTTTTTTCCTTTAACTACAATAGCCTTTGCCCATGTATACATAACACATTACAGCAGCTTCTTTTCTTCCTCAGCCAAGGGATAGGTGGATTTGCCATTCTTAATATCCTTGGCATAGCAGCGGCTCTCATCCCGACCGTAAATACTGGTCAGCAAAAGGCCATCCTTTTTAGCATCCGTCAACAAAAGAGAATAGCTCATTTCGCCGCCCATGGCGTCGAAGGCATCGTAACGAATAAGCTTCACAGTTTGCAAACAGCCCTGCACCTGCTCATGAAGCTTCGCATGCTGCTCCTCCAGTGCAGCCAGCTCTGCTTTAGTCTTGCCCAGCTCACTAAGAGTGTCGGTTAACACCGTATCGATATTAACCTCCTTACCCTGAGTAAAAAAGTCGTATTTTTTCTGCAAGCTATTCAGCTTGCTTTGCACACTAAATAGCTTGCCCGCCAGCACTACAATTATTAAACCTAAAACTGCAATAACCACTGCTAGATTATTGCTCAGAGCCAGATTTGCTCCTTCCACTATATCGTCTCCATTCTCTTACAAAAACAACAAATCAACGCGCTAGTGTTTTACACATGCAAGCGGCGCACAGGCTGGGGCGTAGGCAGCTCGTCCTCATGACCCTGCTGCAGCACCTCATAAATACGCTCCAAATCCTCTGCGGAATAATACTCAATCTGGATGGTACCGCCCTGGCGCCCATCCTCCTCAGGCTTGGGCAGCACCTTGACCTTGGTGCCCAAAAGCTCCACTAAGCGCTCTTCAAAATCACGGCAAAAAACATCGTTGGCACTGGGTACACGCTTGGGCTTGGCAGGCTTTTCCTTGGCCTTGGGCGCCTTGGCTTCCACAATTTCCCGCACTATCTTCAGCTCCTTGCCTTCCTTTAAAAGGCGCACCACCTGCTCGATAAAGCGGGAGCTCCAGCCATTTTCCATAATGGCCTTGGCAATCTCCAGCTGCTGCTCCTGCTTATTCAAGCCCAGCAGCTGCTTAGCCTGGCCCATATTCAGCTTACCCGCCACAATATAGCCTTGAATTTCCTCGGGCAGATTGAGCATGCGCAAAATATTGGTCACCGCCACACGGCTGCGCCCCACCTTGGCTGCTGCCTGCTCCTGGGTCAGCTTGCATTCTGCCATCAAACGGCGCAGTCCCTGCGCCTCTTCAATGGGATTCAGGTCATGACGCTGGATATTTTCTACCAGCGCAATTTCCATCATCTTAATATCATCATATTCCTTGATGATGGCAGGTACAAGAGTTAAGCCCGCCTTGATAGCAGCCCGCAAGCGTCGCTCGCCGGCCACTAGCTCGTAGCCCTTCCCCTTTTTGCGCACCACCAAGGGCTGCACCACGCCAAACTCTTTAATGGAAGCAGCCAGCTCCTGAAGCTTTTCCTCGTCAAAAACACGGCGGGGCTGGTAGGGATTAGCCTTAATGCTCCCCACCTCTAGCTCCATGGGCTTATTATTTTCTTTTTCCTCTTGCACAGGCTCCGGCACGGGATTTGGGTTTTCGCCAAAAATCGCTCCCAAGCCCTTGCCCAGGCCACCCCTTTTACTCATCTTCCATTACCTCGTTAGCCAATTCCATATACACCTGCGCACCCTTGGACTTAGCATCATAATCAATAACCGGTTGACCATGGCTAGGAGCCTCGCTCAGGCGCACATTGCGAGGGATGATGGTGTTATACATCTTCGCTTTAAAATACTTCTCCACCTCTTCCACAACCTCTTGGGAAAGGTTGGTACGGCTATCATACATGGTCATCAGCACACCCTCCAGCTTCAGAGCCGGATTCAAATTGCGCTGCACCAATTGGATAGTGTTCATCAGCATGGTAACGCCCTCCAGCGCATAAAACTCGCATTGGATGGGAATCAGCACGCTGCTAGCGGCAGTTAAGCCATTGATGGTCAAAAGCCCCAAGGACGGGGGGCAGTCAATCAAAACATAATCGTAATTATGCTTAACCCTCTCTAGAGAGTTCTTTAAACGTCCCTCGCGGTTCATCAAGGACACCAGCTCGATTTCCGCTCCTGCCAGCTGAATGGTGGCGGGCACGATATCCAGCCTATCATAGGCAGTGTGCTTAATAACATCCTGCATGGGCACATCGTTAATAATCGCATCATAAATGCATTGCTTTATATCACGTTTATCAAAGCCAAAGCCGCTGGTAGCATTGCCCTGGGGGTCGCTATCAATCAAAAGCACCTTGCGGCCCAAGGAAGCCAGGCAGGCGGCTAGGTTTACCGCTGTAGTTGTTTTGCCTACGCCACCCTTTTGGTTGGCCATAGCAATTACCTTTACCACTTCGCTTCACCTCTAGTCATAATTAGTCTAGTATATTGTATCATATTTTGCGCCCGCGCGGGTAAGATTTTTACAATAAAAATGTCTCCTTCCCTACCTGCCACCAATACCTTGACAAGCACAGCTTTTTTTCTATAGCTAACTCATAAGGAACTAACTCGTAAGTAACGAACTCATGAGTTACTTACGAGTTAACTAAAAAAGCTTCGGCAAAGTGCTGGTGCTAGCGCTCTACCGAAGCTTTTGGTGTTTATGGGTAACGAAACGTTACTCGAAGCTTATGTTTGTTGTTTAATTATGGTTACTTAAGTACCTATCAAGGTCTTTTAGCGCCGCAGCCGGAGCAGAATTTGCCCTTGTTGACAGTGCCACAGCTGCAAACCCACTCTGCTGCAGGCTTGGGTTGGCCACATTCGGAGCAGAACTTGCCCGTGTTCACAGTGCCACAGCTGCAGGTCCAGCCAGCATCAACCTTGGGTTCGGGCTTGGGCTGGCTGTCGATTTCGCTGCGCAGATATTCATTTTCCACATTGCCGCACACATTGGTATAAAACAAAATCGGGTTAGTAATCTTATAGCTGTACTCGCCAAAGCAGCGAATGGCATCCATATCCAACCCAATTCTTTGGACGAGAACGCGGAAGGGAATGGGGCTGGCTGTGCCATATTTATTACCTATAATTTCCTCAGTATTAAAAGGGTATTCTTAGATAAATTTGCTCTCTTAGCTTAAGCGACCCTGTCTAACGCGTATTTATAAAGCTTGCCCGTGTGTTGAATGCTATTCATCAAAAGCACCTTCCACTGACCATTTTTGTACTGCAAGACGTTAACGCAGGTATTATCTTGACTGATTTGGGCAAAGTGCTTAATATCGATGCCCATCACGTCACACAAAATAACGCCATTCACCATGGAATGAGCACCAATAAAAATGGTCTTGCCTGCGTGCTTAGCCAAAATATCTTGTAATGCAGCATGGCAGCGTGCCTGCTCTTCCTTCATACTCTCTCCCTTAGGCGGACGCACCTTCCAGGGCTGGGCTTGCCAGCGAGGGAATTTTTTAGGCTCAGCAAGCTTTAAATCAGCGCTCTTTTGGCTGGCCCATTCTCCCAGATTAATCTCTCTTAGGCGTGGCTCCACAATAATAGTGGGAGCTCCATGCCAAGCAGCCACCTTTTGAGTAGTGACATAGGCACGCTGCAGGGGACTGGATATAAACACATCAATCTTGATATTTTGCAAACTGGCAGCCAAAGCCTCTGCCTGCTTGATGCCCGTTGCATTGAGAGGGATATCCACTGCCCCTTGGCACCTTCCCTCTAGGTTATAATCCGTTTCTCCATGCCGAGCCAAAATAATCGTAGTAGTAGCCGCTGTTGGCTCGCTAGCAAAAGCGGTACCCCACATTAGCATAAAAAGACATGCTACCATCATTAAACCACAAATAATTTTTCTGCAATCTGCTTTCATAACACAGTGCCCTCCTTGCTATTACTTGCACCCCTTGATGTTTATCATAACACAGCTTGACTATTTGTGCAAAAATTTACCCTCTCTAGGCTAGAGAGGGTTTTATACATTAGTTATCCTTCAAAATACTTATACAGTTTGGGCTCCACAGGAACATTCATAGCATAAAGAATCTCGACTATGGGTAATTCCTGGTCATTGTTCTTAATGCTGCTGCCAATACTTCTTTTGTGAGTAACTTCGCCCATAAAATAGAATTCCGCGCCTTCATCATCACTTTTCTTGATGAATAATAGTTTTATAGTTTGAGGTTTTTCAATAGCTGTAACTTCTTTAGAAAAGAGATTGACCCTGCTTCTGGTTAGCCAGTGAAAATTATTACTATCAATAAAACGATCCTCATATTTTGTGCTATCGCTAATATCATTACTCTTTTCATATGTAACAAATATGGGACATGTATCATATTTAATTTTATAACCATATACCACGGAGCTCTCGTCCTTCTCCCAATTCAATATGCGACAAGCATCCTTACGAGTATATGAACCATATAGCTTAAAGCCATGATAGTATTTTTTCGGATCATAATCTGCTAAGAAGCGTTGCTCACCATAATCCAAGGCATCATCCACATAGTCCTTAAATTCTTGATTTGCATATAAAGCTGCAAAGTCTTCATTAAGAACAATATTACCTTGTACAAGCTTAACCAAAGCCATTGCACCAAACTTTTTAGCATCCGCTTCTTTGAGAAAATTCATAGAAAGCACGTTAACAGCCCCCTCTATGGAAGCGGTAGTTGTTGGCACTCCATAATTTTCCAAAAGATAATCCTGAAAATGGCGCAGCGATACTTCCTTCAGAGACAATAAATACTTAAGTAATATAATTTCCTCAAGGCGTTTGCCATTGGCAATTTCTAAGCTAATAAACTCCAAAAGCTTCATGTGCACAGCAGACAAAGTAGTATCCGTATGGTCCACATGCTGTTTGAAATTGTAATAGGATTTTTTATACTCCACAAACAGATAGGGATCTTTGTCACCATGAGTGATAAAATCCATCATCATAGGGGCATGCCCAAGTTTAAACTTAACCAAAGTATAAGACTCACGCAAACTTTTCAAGGTCTTTAAATTGGTTGTATTAAGCTTTTTAAAAATGCGTTCCTTGATTACATCCTCAAAATAAACCGTGGACGCACCTGGCAGGAAATTGTTTTGCATAGTGCGACGCACATGCTCCTTTTTATAGGTACGGTCACCATAAAGAGCAATGGGAAGCAAATAATTATTCTCATAATTACCAATAAAATCAATTACTTCCAGATAGCGCTTGTCCTTGCTTTTACGCAAACCACGTCCTAACTGCTGTACAAAAATAATAGCCGAAGCGGTGGGACGTAGCATAATTATTTGGTTTACAGAAGGTATATCCACGCCCTCATTTAAAACATCCACAGAAAACAAATAATCCAAAGCGATAGGATTGTCTTTATCCTCCAGCTCCAAACGATCTATTAGTTTTTTTCGTTCCCCCTCATTAGTCGCTCCAGACATACAAGCAGAACGCTTCCCATGCTTATTAAAGGCTTGGCAAAGAGCATCAGCTTCTTCTAATTTGCTGCAGAACACAAGTCCTTTTATACGCCCTTGGTCACAACCATAAAAATCAGCATAATGCAAGATATGCTTTACTCTTTCCTCAGAAACAAGACGATTAAAATCAGCATAATCATCAAGCAGTTCACCATCAACAGTGATTTCGCTCACACCATGATAATGGAAGGGTACAAGCATATTTTCTGACAGAGCCTGATTCAGCCTAATCTCGTAAGCAATATTATAGTTGAAATCCTTAAAAATATCATAGCCATCAGTACGCTCAGGTGTTGCCGTCATACCGAGGAGAAATTTAGGCCGGAAGTATTTAAGAATCTTTTGATATGTATTAGCACCTGCGTGGTGCGCTTCATCAACAATTATATAATCAAATGCATCTGGCGCAAAGGTATGCAGATTTTCCTCTTGATTGAGGGTTTGCACAGTGGCAAAAAGATAATCTGCATCTGTATTTTTAGCATTGCTTGTATATAAACCCATGGTAACATGGGAATCGATTATTTGGCGGAAGCTTCGCAAAGAATTGCGAGCAATCAAACCGCGATGCACAATAAATAAACACCTTTTGGCATTAAAAGCTCGCACATCAAAGGCTGATAAAAAAGTTTTACCAGTACCAGTTGCAGAAATTAACAGCGCTCTATCCTTGCCCTCCTTACGCAAACGGGCAATATTATTTAGAGCTGCCACCTGCATTTTATTAGGGTTAATTTTGTATAAATTAAATACTTTATTAGCAGCAATGCTGCGCTGGCTGCGAGCTTCCTTATAGATTTTTTCGTAGGCCTGTATCCATTCCTCAGTTACAGGAGTGGCATCCTCCCAAGCCTTATCTAGTTCAGCCTGCATTTGCTTTATAAGCGCACCATTTTTCATGGAGGATAACCGAACATTCCATTCTCTATTAACGGTTAATGCACTTTGTGTAAGATTACTGCTGCCAATAATCATAGTATAGTTATCGTCATTTTTTTCAGTAGCATTTTTATGAAACAGATAGCCCTTGGCATGAAAATTGTAATCAGAGGTAATTATCTTCAGCTCAAGATTAGGAAATGCCAAAAGACGACGCAAAGCCCTAGGCTCAGTAAAATTTTGATACTGCGACGCAAGAATTCTACCCTTGATATTCTTATCCTGCAGTTCTTTTAAAGTATCAATCAGGCAAGCAATACCACTGTTGGTAACAAAAGCAACGGAAAAGAAAAAGTCATCACAGGCCTCTAACTCTAGCGTAAGATTTTCTAAAACCTTTACCTGCTTTTGTTGATTATTGGTCAAAATCTTAGGCAGGAATCGTTCATCCGTTTCTATATTTAAATCAATAAAGCCAGCCTCTAAGTATAAGGCTAATTCGCTACTGTTCACGGTTCAACGCTCCTACTTGCTAAAGTGTTCTTCTAATCTTTTTACAATAGGCCAATCTGCTGGCGCCCAATCCAAAGTATACATTTCTTGTGGCAGCATCCATTTAGCATCCACATGCTCTTTCATAACAAATTTAGGACAAGCAAGTCTGCACAAGTAACAATGCATGGTGATAGAAAAATCAGGATAGGTATGGTTAATGGTCATAAAGTAATCATTTTCGGAAATACTAATATCCATATCCATTTCTTCCCGCAGCTCTCGCTCAAGTGCAGTATGATTATCCTCTCCAGCTTCTATTTTGCCACCAGGAAATTCATATTTATAGCTTACATAGTCAAATTTACCTTTATTGCGTTGCATGCAGAGGATTTTTCCTTCATGCTCGATAATAGCAGCTACAACTTCATAATGCTTCACTTTTCTCGCTCCCTTCGTGATAAGTATATTATACACCGAATTAAGGTAATTTACATCAATCAATAAATTTCTTATAGCAATTCTTTAGAGCCTATTTAAAAAGCTGCGTCCACATTTGGGCGCAGCTTTAATAATTTATAATACTTTTTCTGCCATAAAGCAACTACTCTTAATCAAACTCATCCTCGCTAACATAAGTTATAGGTACAATAACAACATAATAATGTCTATTCACTGCCTTTAGTTTGCGATTACCTTCTTCCACCAGCTGTTCCAATAGCTCCTCATTCTCAACTTCCCTCATGTTAACATCTCTACCAAGTATAGTCGTCAAAAGCTCTGCAACTGCAGCAGTGCTAAGCTCATACTGGTTAGCTGCAAAATCCAACTCACAAGAAAAATCTTCACCAATATAATTTAAACAGGAATATCGTTCATCCGCTGCTATTCCCAATAGTGGCAGAAAATCAGGATTATAAGCATGAACATACTCATAGGTTTCTTCCTCAGATAAAAAAGCAAAGCCAATACGCTCATTTTTTGGCAAATTCTTATAGAGCTTATCCAAAATATACTGCCACATTTTGGGCATTTCAACCCAAGCCGTTAGTGTCACTGCAGTAAAATAATAATATTCAACTGCATCTACAGCTTTCAGCTTGCCTTTTTCTAGCTCTGTAACCTCTTCCAAGCTACCACGATACCGCAGCTCTTCATCCACTTGCTCCAAAACAAAGCCTGCATGAGTAAGTATGTTCCCCAGCCATGATGGGCTGCCATCCCATGCTTCAGGGCACAGAGTAGGTGCTTGTTTCCATTGCAAAAGCTTATCATGAAAATCTTTCACAGCGTCCTGCTCTTGCGCATAAAACACATAGCTTGTTCTTGTCCAATTAGGCACTATCTTATCCCCCCTAATTTTATCTCATTAGAACAATTATACCGGAAAGGATATTCTTTGTCCGGCTTTATCCCTCCACAAACCACAGCCCCCTCACTTCAAATATGGCCCGCTCCCGTCCACAAATCCTGCACAAATAACGCGTGCCGATCCCACCTGCCTTCAAAGCAGGAGCTTGCCGAATATCCAACACCTTATCGATTTCAAATTTACGTCCGTCAGGCCACAAAATCATCTTGGGCAGAACTTTTCCATCAGCTCTATGTTCAACTAAAATGTCTAAATTAATCTTTGACACAAACACCACGCCTTTCTATAGAATTTTTGTTTGTTTATATTATAATATGTTCTCATGATTTTGGCAAGAAAAATGTGGCAGCATCACAATAATTGATACCGCCACTAGCTTGTCTAACTTCTGCTATTATGTAATTTAATTTTTTTGGCTATCCGTTCATGAATGCTTTGGGTGGCCTCCAAAAAGGAAACTCCCAAAGCTGCAAATATCTTCATCTTATTATTTTCAATTTTCATCATCCAACCCCCTTTGAAATAAAGGTTACATGATAAAAAAGCTTAGTCTAAAAAAGAGGACACATGTGTCTTAATGCAAGCTTTATTTCAGCTGAAAGCTATTCATGGATTGCAGTGCTTGGGGCAAATAAGTATTGAGCTTATCCGCAGGCCAAACATATAAAAGCTGATAGGTCTTGCCATTTTGCTGAGCTTGAGCCTCCAGCACCTGCTTATCGCCATAAAAATCCTGATGCCTGCTTAAAACGCAATTCCACACCAGATTCGGCCCATGCTGCCATGTGCACAGCACTCGCTTGCCCTCATAGCTGGGCAGTGGCTGCCGGGCTTGATAGCTCGCTACATCCGCTGCATCCAAAACCGTGGCTGCGCAAAGCATATTCTCGGCAGCTGTGCGGGCCAGCATGGCATCACCCTGCACCGGCAGACCGGCCAAAACATCCTCGCCAAATGCCTTGGGCAGCAGCACAGCATAGCCACCCTTTTGGGAGCTGGTCATCACTAGCTCCCAAGCCTGGGGCATGCGCATATAGTCCTTTGATGCAGGCTGCGGGTGCACCAAAGTCGCCTTAGGCACTACTGGCTGCTGGTTCGCCAAGGATGCCTTGGGCACTACTGGCTTCTGATTCGCCAAGGATGCCTTGGGCACTACTGGATTAAGTTCGGGCGTTGCTCCCCAGACCACATTACAGCCTAATACTGCTAAGACGCATAAATATTTTACACAGCGCTTCATAAGCTTTCGCAGACTGCATTGATAGCTGCTTCGTCCACACGCATAGCCACCATGGTTTTTTCTAAGAGCTCATCCAGCTCCCAGCCCAGCTCCTCGGCGCCGGTTTTAATCACATCACGGCTGCAGCCGGCAGCAAATTTTTTATCCTTAAATTTCTTCTTCAAGGATTTGAGCTCCATATCCTGCACACTCTTACTGGGGCGCATCAAAGCAGCAGCACCAATAAGGCCGGAAAGCTCGTCGATGGCAAAGAGCACCTTTTCCATTTGGTGCTCCGGCTTAATATTAGCTCCGGAAAGTCCCCAGCCGTGACTGGCAGTGGAGCGAATAATGCTTTCGTCCACGCCATGCTGACGCATAAGCTCCTGACTCTTTACGCAATGCTCCTCAGGATAAAGCTCAAAGTCCAAATCGTGCAAAAGGCCCACCAAGCCCCAATATTCAACCTCGTCACCATAGCCCAATTCCTTGGCAAAATAGCGCATAATACCCTCAACGGTCAGCGCATGGCGCAGGTGAAAGGGCTCCTTATTATATTCTCTTAGTAAATTCCAAGCTTCTTCTCTAGTTAACAT
>JBJDXD010000122.1:0-4409 GCA_051866495.1 Phascolarctobacterium sp.
TGCCAATTTAAGGATATATGTCGTTTGTCACAAATAAGTCAAGCAGAGGGAGGCAATGAAAATGAGTGAATTTCCGTTAAATCCAGAGCAACAAGCCGCTAAAGAGGCCATTGCCTGTAATGTATCCGTCTCTGCTGGCGCTGGAAGTGGTAAAACTAGAGTATTAGTTGAGCGCTTCCTGTACATTCTTGAGCGAGCGCAAGTGAAAAATAATAACCAGCAGGAGCTGGATGCCGGTAATATATTGGCTATTACCTTCACTCGCAAGGCTGCCGGTGAAATGAAGGAAAGAGTGCGCAAGGGTATAGAGGCTCGGTTAGATGATGACGATAGGGGCTTTTGGCGTAAGCAGCTTGAGGCCTTGAACAAAGCTCAGATTAGTACTATTCATGGCTTGTGCAGCCGAATACTGCGCGAAAACCCTGTGGAAGCACAGCTCGACCCTGCTTTTCAAGTGGCAGAGGAATTTGCAAGTGCAGAGTTTTTAGAGGATTGTCTTGATAAATTTCTGCGCAGGGAGCTGAGGGAACAAAACGCTTCGATAGAACGATTGATTGCTGTTTATGGCGTTAACGGCCTGCAGCGTTTAGTAATCAGTATTTTGCCATTTTTGGGTGATATAGCTGCGGAAGATAATTTGTGCAAGCCTTATCTAGAGAGTATTAACTCGTTACCAAAGCTCAAGGAACAGCTCTGTATTTTAGCTCGTGATATGGTATTGAAGCGTAAGGATTTAGTTGGTAAAACAAGTAAGGCTGGCAAGACCTTAGAATTCATGGCAGAGATGATTGAAGACATATGTGCCGGAATCAAGCAGGAGCCTGCAGATTTTACTGCCTTGGATAAGGCTACAGAGGGAATGCAGGCAAGGGGCGGCATCAAGGATTATTTGCAGGCTATTAGAGAGCTAGAGGAAATTATTGAAAATGCGGCTGTGGATAAGGCTGCTTTAGAGCTATTGCCCTGTTGGCAGGAGCTTTTAAGGGGCTTAGGGAACTATGTAAAAGAGCAAAAGCTAGCTCTAGATTTGCTAGATTATGATGATTTGGAAAATTACACTGTGGAGTTTTTGCGAAATAATGAAGATGTGCGCCGCAAGTATCAGGAACGTTATCGATACATTATGGTCGATGAGTTCCAGGATACAAATGATAGGCAAAGGCAGCTGATTTATTTACTGTGCGGAGATGATGACGAAAAGCTGGAAGGAAAAAAGCTTTTTATAGTTGGCGATCCTAAGCAGTCAATTTATCGTTTCCGTGGTGCTGATGTTAGTGTTTTTGCTAGAGTACGACGTGAAATAGCTGCAAGTGGTGGCAAGAATTTGCTGCTAACTAAAAATTATCGTACTGTAGATAAAATATTGTTGGCTGTGAATAGCGTTTTTCGTATTCTGATGGGTACGGATAGCAGTAAAGATGTTTTTTTTGAAGAATTGGCATATCATAAGGATGGCACAGAGCTGCCCCAGTTACTTGTAGTTGAATTTGATAAGGATTGTGGCAAAAATAAATTTCAGGTGGAGGCTGAAGCGGTGGCTTTGGCAATTGAAGCTTATCATGAAGGAAAGGATTATGAGGGTAAGCAGCTTCTAGCACCCAAGGTGCCCTATGGCAAGATGGCTATTTTACTGCGTGCAATGACACATTGTGATGATTTGGCTTCAGCTATGCAAGCGCGCGGTATACCTTATGAAATAATTGATGGCAAAGGATTCTATGAGTGTCAAGAGGTTTTGGATATACTAAATCTATTGGCTTCTTTGCATAATCGTTATAATAGCCTAGCTTTAGCAGGTGTCTTGCGTTCGCCTTATTTTGGTTTAAATGATGAGAGCTTGACCAAGCTGTTTTTACAAAGAGAGGACTGCTTGTGGGATGCTTTACAAGCAGCAGTACCTGAGGATTTTGGACAGCAGGGTGAATTTTTAAGTAGAGCAGCAGTGATTTTACGACGCTTGCGCCAGCAGGCGTCAGTGCTAGCTTTACCAGAGCTGTGGCAATGGGTATGGCGAGAACTGGCAGTGGATGCAGTGTTGCCCGCACAGGAGCATGGTGCGAATAAGCTTGCCAATGTGCAAAAATTGCGTCAACTAGCTTTAGAATATAGCCAGCAGCACAATGGTACGCTAGCAGACTGGCTTGATTATGTACAGCGCTTGCGTGCAGCGGAGGCGCGGGAAACTACTGCTAATTTGGAAACCTCCGATGCCGTGAAAATTATGACGATTCATAAGTCCAAGGGATTAGAATTTGGAACGGTTTTTCTGCCTTATTTAAATAGTAATAATCAAGCAGATACCTCGGAGATTAAGTATTTGCGGGGTATTGGGCTTGGAATAAAGGCGCCTGATGCCAATGGCGTTTTGCAAAATACCAATGTTTTGCGCAATGTGAAGGATGAAGATAAAAGGCTGGAGCTTGAGGAGCGCAAGCGTCAACTGTATGTAGCTATGACTAGAGCTGAAGAACGTTTAATTATGACAGGTATAGCAATAGGCAAGAAAGATAAAACTTTAGATGAATTAAGTTGGCTAAAGCAATTACTGCAGATTTATGAAAATGATAGCGTTGTAGAGATAAATGCATTTGATGTTGAAAAACATGATGCTATTGAGTTGGGTGTTGCTGAAAGAAAAGAGGTTACTCAGGAGCAGCTAAAGGCTATTACTCCGTTGCCTTCTTATCTACCCAATGGAAAAAGAGAGTTCACCCCCTCATCCCTGCAAACCTACCTGTACTGCCAGCGCCAGTATTTTTATCAATATGTGATGGGCTTACCACCTTTAGAACAGGAAGATGATGAGCAGTCTGAAGCTAGCGAAGATGCGGTGCTCACTGCACAAGCCCAGGGTCAAGGCGAAGCTTTCGAGAGTAAAAAACAGGCTTATGATAGCACCATTTCCGCCAAGGATTTAGGCTCGCTTATTCACAGAGCGCTGGAGCTATACAAGGGTGATGTGGATGCTGCTTTGACCAAGGCTACGCAGGAAATTGTGCCCTTCTATCAAGGAACAAAGGCTCGGCGCATGCTGGAGAAATATCTGGCTAGCGATTTATATCAACGTATTCCTAAGGATGGACTGCGAGAGCAAGCCTTCACATTATATGCCCCTAACGATATTGTTATCAGCGGCATTATCGACTGTTTAGGTATCAATTCTGATGGCTCCATGGTTTTGGTGGATTATAAAACGGGTAAGCCACCAATAAAGGGTGAGGTTAAAGAGGGTTATGCCTACCAGCTGGCTATATACGAAAGGGTGGTGCGCCAGCGCTGGGCCAATTCTAAAGCCGTTAAACAGCCGCTTCAGCTCACTAGCGAGCTACACTTTTTACAAAATAATACCCTGTGGAATTTAGAGGCAGAGCAGGCTTCCGGTAGGGATTATTATGCCGAAGCTTTAGCTTTGTGCGAAGCAATAAGCAAAAAACGCACAGAAGAAGAGTTTTCGTGTCTGGAACAAAAGTGTATTTCAAAAGAGCAAAAAATAAATTTAGCATCATACTGCAAAGCAGAAGAAGAAAATAATGCAAAAAATATTGCCAAAGGGGTTGCAGCCTGCGACTATTGCCCCTATAATTATGTATGTAACCATAAATGAGGGGGATTAGTGGATGGAATTTTTTGCCAAGCTGGAAAGCTGGGACTATTTGGCAGGCATTATTGTGATTATTAGCCTGTGGCTCATAATCTTTGGCATCAAAAAGCTGCATGCGGCTAATCCACAGCTGGTGGACGTGGCCAAGCTAAAGATGCGTGCCTACGGTGCTTTGATTGCTGCTTTAGCATATTTTGTATGTAAAAAGCTGGCCTAGTCTAAAGGATTTTGCCGACAATTTTAGGGAGTTTTTTTGCAAATGAGGGAGTAAGAATAATGAAAATCGCTTTTTATGCTTTGCGTGATTTTGACGAATTAGCCTTTGCTGAAAAGTTCAGCAAGCAATATGGTATAGACTTTGTGTGGACGGCGGAGTATCCCAACGAGCACAATTTGGAGCTAGCCAAGGGGTGCGACGGCGTAAGCTGTACTCCCTGCGAAATGCGGGAGGAGTGGGTGCGTACCTATCACAGCTACGGCGTTAAGTATATGCTGACTCGCGCCATTGGCTACGACCATTTGCCCTGCAAGCTAATCAAGGAGCTGGATATGCATATTTCCACCACTCCTTATCCCACGGAATGCGTGGCTGAATACGCCCTGATGCTGATTTTGTGCAGCATTCGCAAATTCCAGCAGTCCATGCTGCGGGCGGCCGCTCAGGATTATACCTTAAAGGGTAAGATGGGCAAGGATTTGTGTAATTGTACTGTGGGCGTGGTTGGCACGGGCCACATCGGTCAAATTCTCATTAAATATTTGAGTGGCTTTGGCTGCCGCATTTTGGCATTCGATCGTTTCCCTACAA
>JBJDXD010000123.1:0-24849 GCA_051866495.1 Phascolarctobacterium sp.
CGCAGATATTTATCTGCTGGAACAGAAAAAAAGAAATATTTTAAGGGGAATATAACATGACTAAATATATTAAAAACGGTAAAAAATTAGGCGTTTTGGGTGGCCTCGGCCCCGCTGCTGCTGCAGAATTTTTGCGTCAGCTGGCAGCGAAGTGTCCGGCTACTATTGATCAAGAACATCCTGTAGTTTATATGATTGGTGATTGCGAAATCCCCGATCGTGGTACTGCCATTTGTGGGCAAGGACCAAGTCCTTTGCCCAAGCTGAAGGAAGATTTATTCAAGCTTTGCGACATGGGCGCAGATGTGCTTGCGGTTCCCTGCAATACTGCACATTATTTTATCGACCAATTTATTGAGGAATTGCCGATTCCTTTGGTACATATTATAGAGTCGACTGTGCTTGCTACAAAGTCAATTGCTCCAAACGGCGCGTGGATGCTTTCAACCAAGGGTACAAGAGCCTGTGGACTTTACCAAGCCTGCGCTGATAAGCATGGACTAAGGCTGTTCATCCCGAATGAGGAGCAAAGCGACAAGTCTCAGCAGGTGATTAATTTTGTGAAGGCCAATAAGCTTACGGAAGCTGGTGCATTGATGCGCCAGCTGGTAGAGGAGCTGTGGCGTGAGCATGACGTGCCCGTGATGACGGCCTGCACGGAGCTGCCACTTGGCTACGACGCTAGCGGTCTGCCGCAAGAGCGCAGTGTATCCAGCATCGGCGCCCTTGTGGACGCTACCGTGAAGATGCTCTACGATGAGGTAGAGGAGTAAAAGAAAAACTCCATCTCGCTATCTGAACGATAGGGGATGGAGTTTTTTGTTGTACATATGGTAGTTTATTACTCAAATAAGATCTCAATTGAAAATTTTAAGGAGTATCTTCAGTAATACCTTTATTCCAATAACCAGACTCACTGCTAAAGTTTTGCTCTACTCTGTTGTAATAGAGCTTTATCTTATTGCCGTCGCTATCTTTAACATAAACTCTACTAACTGAGTTTATATCATTACAGCCTCCGTTCTGACCAGAACCAATATTACTACTAACAATCTTACCATCTGGAGAAAACATCAAATGAGTATCTCCTCCACCGAAACTAAATCCATCTGTACAAAACTGATTTGCAAACCCAACTTCAGCTTGATTACCCGATGTTCTATAAGAAGCTACTCTTCCGCCTTCAGAATTAGCATAAAGAGAATAGCCGGTTATAGTACCATCACTCTTAATCCACAATCCGCATAATGGTCTCTCAGAGGTGCTAAAAGAATCATAAATACCATTAATTACCGAGTCCATGAGAGCTTGATACTGCTTGTCTGATTCAACAAGTGGAGTATTATATCGATAAGCTGGCTTACCCATCGCGAGGTTAATCGCACTCTCAGCCTTGCCCACAGCGTCTTTAATAGAGGAGGCGAGGCCGTTATCTGAGGTGAAGGAACCAGCTACAGCAGCTACAAATGCCAATAAAATAGCATACTCAGTCATAGCTACGCCACGTTTACCTAACTTATTCAGCAACATTTTCTTCACCTCTTCAAAATATTCGAATAATATTCACAATTGTATTATACTGCTAGTAAGAGCATACTGTCAATATTTTTGGAGAATTATTTCTTTTTATATGCTTTTCATGAATAATCTAAAACAAAAAGTGATAAAAAAGTGTCACTTGTTATCATAACATCATAATGAGGCACTTTTTTGCGATAATCAAGCAAAAAAACAACTCCATCTCACTATCAAGTGATAGGGGATGGAGTTGAAAGCATATTTCAGAATATATTAGATAATATTGTAAAAGGGAAAAGCTATGCAATCGTCATGCTAAGCTTACTCATAATTGGAAGTTTTACTTTGATACTTAGCATTTTTATTCAAGTCACCTACAGTAACATGAGAGAAGGTATTTTGAGCAACAGATTTACCTGCTTCTATTTGATAATACTTTGAGCCATCATTAACACTTACAAAGTCCATATGAGTATAATCTAACCTATCATGTTGATTGTCTAGCCATTTAATAACATTGCCCTCTTTATCAAATGCAATGTGACCATTATTGACAGGGGTCATTGAAGAAGAGCCAAGAACGTCACTGAGTTTAGATGCTCCATATTCTGAACTTACATTGCTTGTTCCTTGAAGATTACTGTATTGTTTATTATTCGGGTCAGAATCATTGTAATAAGACACACGATTTATGTTACCATTATCATCCCAGCTAATACTTGCAAGGAGTTTGCCTTCTTTGTTAAATTTATCATAAAGCTTGTCAACTACAGAAGAAACAGACGATTTGTAAGGCTCAGTACCTTCAAGAAAAGTATACTTAGAGTTTACGCTGTTACTTTCGCCGCCAATAACCAAATTGATAGCATCCTTAGCTTTACCAATTGCAGCGTTAATAGACCTACTCAGCCCATTATCGCTAGCAAAAGAACCACCGATAGCAGCCACAAAAGCCAACAAAACAGCATATTCCGTCATGGCTACACCGCGCTTACCAAGCTTACGCAAAAACATACTCGTCACCTCTATGTAAAAAATCAAAATTTATTGTTAATATTATTATACTCCTCAGTCATCATGTTCGTCAATATTTGATTAGAAATACTTGTGAAATATAGGCCTACTTTGAAAAACTATTTTATCATTAGTTTATACTTAATGAGTACAAACTAATAAAAAAGCCACACACTCTAGCAGTGCATGGCTTTTTTTCTTCTCAAGTGAATACAATTTGTTTTAAAAGCTTTCGTCGAGAAGGATACTGTACAGTTTGCTGGTCTGCAGAATAATATCCTGCTCGGACTCCGTCCATGAGTGCAGCTTGTGACGATGGAAGAAGGTCAATAGATACGCAGCATGACCATCGATGGTAATAACCTTACTAATGGCTGACTTAATATAGCCGGTGTTTTGTTCTTGAAAAACATCATCGGGAATGGCATTTAAATCTGAGCAAATACTAAAGCCGTCTTCACTAAAAACACCTTCCATTTCTTCCCAAGTATAATTACATAAAATTTTACCCATGGGATGGTTATTGGCATCATAATAATACAAGGACTCCATTTTCATGGCTTTATCTTTAATAGAGCACACAATGCCACCGGAAGCCTGCAAGGTTTCACAGCATTGCTGCAAAAGCTTTTGACAGCTAAGGGCACGATTATTAAAATCCATAAAATCCAAGGTTTGCTGCAAAAAAAGCTCTACAGAAATTTTAGCATTATTAATATAATTAAAGTCAACTAAATTACCATAGCTAAGCTCTGGATTGTTCAGCTCCAAGGGGATAATGGTACAGATAAAATATTCTTCACCTGTTTCCTGGTCAGATATGTACCGACCCCGCTCCATCACCCACTTAAGAGTGCCCTGTTTAGTAACTAACCGATAAGTGATGGTGTAGGGAGTGGTAGAAATATGACTTAAACGAGCCTGTTGTACTCTTGGCAAACTTTCGCGATATACGGCCCGTTCAATACGTCCTTCAGTATATTGCATTAAATCAGTAAAATCATCGCAGCCCATAATCTCACAGAAGGATTGGTTAGCATAGATAAGTGGATAATGCTCACCGATTTGGCAATAGATGAGACCATTAGGAGTATGCTCACAGATATCAATGGCCATGGAGCGGTCGCATTCCAGCTTCGTTAAAAACTTGGTTGCCTCTACACCATGCTCTAGAGGTAAGATTTTGCCTAAATCGTGGATGCCCTTGGCAGCAGAGCAGTGCAGGAAGGAAATCTTGGGTTCGTTATCTTCCAATCTAAAAACTGCGCTGGCGCGCAAGAACTCGTTAGCAGCAGTATCCTCATCTATGTGATATAAAGCATTAGCCGAATACAAAACTACACAAAAGCTTGCATTAGCATCAATGATTTCCGTATGGACATTGCTGAGCTCGATATAGTAGGGTAGGGTCATGCGCCTGTGCAAGGTAGCAGCTACTGCGGCAAGGTCAAGATAAATCTCATCCTTGCCCCAGCTTATAAAGCAGCTTTCCTTAGAGAAAAAGGAAAGCACTTTTTCCATATCATTATCATGACAGTAAGCATAAAATAGGTCTATGGTATTTTGTGTAGCTTGCTTTAAAAAATCTGCCTTATGCATGCTGTTCACCTCCGTCTACCTCTACGGAATTATCGGGATTATAGAACATGCCAAAGCCAATGCCACGGCGCGTCTCTAAACGCAAGGGGGCAAATTCCTCTAGCTTAAGCTTGTGTCGCAAATTGGAGATATGCATATTTAGGGAACGACTTGTGTATTTAATCTCACTTTGAGGATATACCTCACGATAAATTTTTTCAATGGAAATAATCGTGTTAAGATTGTTGGCGAATACCAAGAGCAGCTTAAATTCCGTGGCAGTTAAGGGAACTAGCTGACCGTTGTGCAAAACTTGGTTATTATGTAGGAAGATTTGGATATCGCCTAAATGCATAATCTTATTATTGCTTTGCTTGGCCTGGTTGGTCAAGCGCAAAAAATTCTTCAATTGATAATACAGCTCGATGCTGCCACAGGGGAGATGTACTAAATAATCAGCACCGCCATCTATAAGACGCAGGGCAACACGTTCATCGGTGCTACCTGTTAAAGCGAAAATTGGCAACACGGAAGAAAGGCTTTTCACAAGCTTGAGCTCGTTCACTGCTTTATCCTCGCATTGAACAATAAAGCAATGAGGCTTAAAGCGCGTATAAGTAGCTAAGGCTTGGGCAGGGGATTGGCAATACTGAAGCTCCAAATCAAAAAGACTGCTATAGGCCAGGATTTGCTCTAAATCCTTTTGCTTAGGGGTGTAAACAAGGATTCTCGTCATTGGGCACCTCCTTGGCATGCGCTTTTTTCATGATGGTTTTTAGCATAGCTATCCAGCACCATTTGGAAAATTTTACATGCATAATGCATAATCTTTTTCTCGTTTTCCGTCCAGGGCTTGTCCTTTTCCTGACGAAGGAAATGCAAAATGAAGCTCTCTTTATTATCAATTGAAATGACTTGCAGCATCCAAGAGTTAATACCCAAGAATTTACAGATGCTGCGCATTGGTTCGGGCATACTTTCTAAATTATCAAAGCTATTGGTGTTAAACTTATGAATATAATACAGTGCACACTGAGCTGGTAAACTAAAGGGTATTATTTTTTTATAGCCGGGAGCCGTGTGGTTGTAGATGAGTTTAAGAGGCTTATATAAGTCACGTATATCTGTAATGGATGCATTATGGGCATTGAGCACAGTACAGCAAAGCTCCAGCAAGTAGGGAATACCCTTTTCACGACCATACTGTAAGAAGATATCCAAGGCAATCTTTAGAAAAAGCTCATAGGATATGCTGTAATCTTCAGTAAATTTTTTCTCTATAGAAAAATCACCATAATAAAGCTGCTCCTCAGGCACTAAAAGAGGTGTGAGGCTGAGCACATAATAACGATTGTGGTTATCAACAAAATTACCACGGAAAAGCACATTAATGGGATGACCATCCTTGCACAGGAAGGATATATTCATATTGAAGATATGTCCATGCTCTTCATTAGCCAGCTGTGTCTGAACATGAGGCCAGTCTGCGGGAGCAACAATATTTTGTAGCTGACCTTGGGTTACAGTAAAAAATTCTTCATTGCTTGCATAGCCTAAAAGCTGCAGCAGTGAATTGTTAACAAAGCTAATTTGCTTTTTGCCGAAAATTTGGTAGAACATGAGCCCGTTAGGTGAATAAAGGCCTGCAGCAGTAGCTGCTCCCTTGGTAACGTAAGTATTGGCAGGGGGAGTATAATTGGGTAGGTTTTGGTTCATCTGACGTAGCTTAATATTGCGAATCGTGTTTTGGGGCATGGAATAGTGCAAATGCAAAATTTCCAGCTTCTGCTGTTTTTGTACCACAACATAGGTAACACAGCAGTCCACACTAAGCTTATAGCCATTGTCAATAAGAAAATAAACCTTGGCTGTAAGCATAACAACACACAGCTCATCCGTTGCAAATGGCACTTGTAGGTGTAAATCCTCCACAATAGCACTGTCCTCAAAGTTTTCTGTGGGCATAATGTAATCGAGAAAATCCTTATAATCCACCTGATTGTGAAGTGTGTTAATGCAAAAGGACTTAAAGCGGTCTGCGGGCATATGAGCACAGCTTTTGGCCATATCGTTTTCAATAAAATAGGCCATAAAGGAGCTGAGACAAATGGCCTTGGCTTTTTCGGTAAAAATGGCTTTATCCATGCTGTAAAAGCTCCTCCTTTAGCTGATAATATTCACGTGAAAAATAAGGAGTTAACTGGGCCTCACGATGGTCGTAGCCGAAGGCGCGCTTGGTGAGGGACAAAACTGGCGGTGCTTGGATGCGTTTCGCCACGGCGAAGCCGGCGAACAGCTTCCACCAACGTTCCAGGTCCACAATTAAAGCCTCCGCGTTAGGACACGCTTCGGCAAGCGCAGCTTCGCTGCAGCCCAGTTCCTGGGCCAGCACGCCTTGCTTATACCAGCGCAGAATGTCGGCAGGGGTAGTCTTGTGCCAGTTTTCGATGAAGGCGCGGAGTATATAATCATGGTAGGTATACACAAGCGGGTCACCGCCTTTACCCACTGTTTGCGCATCGGAAAGCTCGGCGCTGGGGCGAATAGTGAAGATGGCTTCAGGAATAACCTCCCGTTGGAAAACTTCTTCATTAAGGTAACGGCCTAAAGCGTACACCTGATGCTTCCAAAGGTCGCCTAGCATGGCGAGAGCGCCCGCTATATCGCCGTAGAAGGTGGCGTAGCCCACTGCTAGCTCTGCCTTATTGGAATTGCAGCTGAAGGCGCCGCCAAAGGCGGCGCTGGCAGCTGCAATGAGGCGAGCGCCACGGTCGCGCGCTTGGATGTTCTCCTTCACTAGGCCGCTCAGAGTGAGATTGAAATGTGCGCCCGTGGCTAAATTAGTCATGGGCGTAGTGGTTAGCTGGCTCACAGTGTGCTCATAGCTCTCTTGGATGGGAAGCACGGCGTAGTTGGCACCCAAGGATTTGGCCAATTGGTGGGCCAAATCTTGGGTAGTAGTTGAATTATAGCGAGAGGGAAGATTCAGTAAAAGCAAATTTTCCGGTCCTAAAATGTCTGCGTACATGGCGGTTGTGACAGCACTGTCAATGCCGCCAGACAGGCCGATGGTCATCTTTTTAATACCGCACTGCTGTAAGAACTTTGTCGTTCCGTACTTAAGTGCTTGGTACACACTTTTGGGTTCTTCCGGCAAGGTCGCAGGAGGACAGCTAGGGATAATACAGTTAGTTTCTGTATCCCAACTCATCTCCAGCATAGTATCAGCATACATTTCGGCAGAGGTAATTAGTGTGCCGTCACCATTATAGGCAGAGGTACAACCATCATAGGTAAAAACATTTTTGCCATTATTTTGGATGCCCACATTATTGCAATAGATTAAGGGTATGCCTGCTTCCTTGGCCTGAGCACTAAAAAGGCGATTACGCTTGCGATTTTTGCCCAGAGTGTAGGGGGAGCAGGAAAGGTTGCATAAAAGCTGTGCTCCATTTTTAGCTAAGGTTTGGGGTACGTTGAGATGGTAATTTTCGGTCCAACCATCCTCACACAGCATGACGCCGATTTTGACCTTAGTGCCGCGAACGGTAACTTCAACAGGCTGCAAAGCCTTTTCAACGCTAGTACCTTCTTCAGCACAAAGCTTTTGCAAGCTATAAAAATAACGATAGTCGTCAAATTCACGATAATTGGGCAGGGAGTTTTTGATGATGAAGCTGCGGCCCTGATAGCCTCCGATGAGCTGACCATTTTGACACACAAAGGCAGCGTTATATTTGCGCAAGCGACCATCCTCGTTAAGCTTATCCTTTTCCATGGCCACGCTGCCAAAGGCAACGCAGATATCTTGGCTTGCCTTGACAATCTCCTGGCAATAGTAGTAGCAATCATCCAAAAAGGTTTGCTGTTCCCATAAATCGCCAATAAGATAGCCTGGTAGTGCCATTTCCGGCAAAAGCAAAATATCAGCCTGCAGGTAGCGGGCTTTATTTATAGCAGTGATAATTTTTTGATAATTTTGGTCCGGGCGGCCGGGGATAATTTCCAGCTGACCACAAATAATTTTAATTTCCACTTTGTTTACCTTCCGCTTTATTCTGAAAAACTTGCATTCAGAGTATATCTAGTGCTATTATAGCAGAGATGTAGTAATTTCTCTAGTCTTAAGGAGGCTTTCGATGTGAAACATAATAAAAAAACTAATGCTGCTCGCAAGCTGGACGAGCTAAAAATTGATTATAAATTGGTAGAATATCCTGTGGATGAGGAGCATTTGGACGCTATTCATGTAGCCCAGGAGGTGGGTATGCCTGCTTCTCAGGTTTTCAAGACACTCTGCGTGCGTGGTGACAAAAATGGCGTTATGTTTGCCGTAATTCCCGGAGACGGGGAGCTGGACTTAAAGGCTTTGGCCAAGGCCAGTGGCAATAAACGGGCTGAGCTTGTGCATCTCAAGGAGGTGCTACCGCTAACTGGTTATATTCGCGGTGGTTGTTCTCCCTTGGGCGCCAAAAAGAATTATCCTGTGTACATGGACGCTTCCAGCAACAATTGGCCCGAGATCGCCATTAGCGCCGGTCAGCGTGGCATGCAAATTGTGGCAGCGCCGGCAGATTTGCAAAGAGCCACCAATGCAACAGTTGTACCATTGATTTTTGCTTAAAGTATTGTAGTAGAGGGCAAGATGTGATAAAATTAGCATGTAAAATGGCTTATTGGCTAGTTTTTAGAGAAATAGATTATTACTAATGCTAGAGGAAAGTAGGTTTTGTTATGCTATATGTTAGTACACGAGGGAAATCAGATTTGATGAGCTCTGCTCATGCCATCACAAGGGGCTTAGCTGGGGATGGTGGCTTGTTTGTTCCCCAACGTATTCCCGCTTTGCGTATGGGCGATATTAAGGCTATGGCTAAAAAGCCCTATACCGAAAGGGCTGTGGATGTGCTTTTGCAATATCTTACTGATTTTACTGAGGACGAGCTGCGGGAGTGCGTGAATGCAGCCTATGCTAAAGAAAAATTTGGCGATAATCCTGTGCCCTTGGTGCAGGTGAATGATAATACTGCTGTGCTGGAGCTGTGGCATGGTCCTACCTCTGCTTTTAAGGATATGGCTTTGCAGCTATTGCCCCATCTTTTGACTCGCTCCATGAAGAAAACTGGCGAGACCAATAAGGTTGTAATTTTGGTTGCCACCTCTGGTGATACTGGCAAGGCAGCTTTAGAGGGCTTTGCCGATGTGGAAGGTACGCAAATTATTGTTTTCTATCCTAGCGAGGGCGTAAGCGATATCCAAAAGCGTCAAATGATTACCCAAATGGGCAACAATGTAAAGGTTTTTGGTATCGAGGGCAACTTTGACGATGCTCAGCGTGGCGTGAAGGAAATTTTTGGCAATAAGGTGCTTAGCGATGAGCTAGCAAAAAATGGCTATAGCTTTTCTTCTGCCAACTCCATTAACTGGGGTCGCCTTGTGCCGCAAATCGTTTATTATTTTAGTGCCTATGTGGACGCAGTGAGCGCCGGCAAAATTAACTTTGGCGATGGCGTGAACTTTGTTGTGCCCACCGGCAATTTTGGTGATATCTTGGCGGGCTACTATGCTAAGCTCATGGGCCTGCCCGTGGAGCGTTTGCTGTGTGCATCTAATAGTAATAAGGTTTTGACCGATTTTATTAACTCTGGCACCTATGATAAGCGTCGCGAGTTCTATAAAACTATTTCTCCTTCCATGGACATCCTTGTGTCCAGCAATTTGGAGCGCTTGCTGTATAATGTGACGGATGAGGATGCTAGCTTGGTGGCTAGCTATATGAAACGCTTGAACACTGAGGGCGTATACCAAATTGATAACGATGTACTAAAGCGCGTACAGAGCGAGTTCTTTGGTGCATGGGTTGACGAGCTGGAAACCAAGGAGGCTATTGGTCGCATTTATGGTGACTACAAGTATTTGATGGATACTCATACTGCTGTGGCTTGGCGTGCTTTGGAAAAATATCGTTTCTTGACTAGCGATGAAACCTATACCATAGTGCTTTCCACTGCAAGTCCTTATAAATTTGCGGATAGTGTGCTGGATGCCTTGGCTGATGCCCAGCCTGCCGGTGCGGACCCGTTCGCAAATCTGGCTGAGCTTAATTCTAAGACAGGTGTGGAAATCCCGCCACGCATGCTGGCTTTAAAGGATTTGCCCGTGATGCATAGTGAAGTAATCCCTGCCGACAAAATGGAATTGGCTGTGGTTAAGAATTTATTGTAATAACTAAATAGAATATATTGAGGACTTAGTTCGCATGGGTGGACTAAGTCCTTGCTATAAAGGGAGGAAGCATAGTGGACTCTAAGACTGTACTTGAGGCTGTGCAAAATGGCAGTATGTCCATCGGCGAGGCGGAGAGCTATTTCAATCGCAAGGCCTATGAAGATATGGGCTATGCTAAGCTGGATACCTATAGGGAGATTCGTTCCGGCTTTCCTGAGGTTGTGTATTGTCCTAATAAGCCGGACGCTTATTTACAGGCGATTTATTTGCGACTTTTGGGGGAGCAGGGTGAAGTTTTTGGTACTCGTGCGACGCCGGAGCAGGCGGAGCTGGTGCGTCAGGTAGTGCCGGAGATTTTATATTCGCCGGTGGCGAAGACGCTGAAGCTGGAAAAGCTTGACAAAAAACACGAGGGCCTTATAGCAGTGTGCACGGCGGGCACAGCAGATGTGCCTGTGGCCGAAGAGGCGGCACAGACGGCGGAGTTTTTTGGAGCGAAGGTGGAGCGCCATTATGATGTGGGTGTGAGTGGTTTGCATCGCCTGGTGTCCAAGTTGGAAGCTTTGCAGCAGGCTAATTGTATTGTGGCGGTTGCTGGCATGGAGGGCGCTTTGGCCAGTGTGATTGGTGGGCTGGTGCGCAATCCTGTAATTGCGGTGCCCACAAGCGTGGGCTACGGGGCAAGCTTTCATGGGGTGGCAGCGCTATTGACGATGATTAATTCCTGTGCGAACTGTATTTCGGTGGTTAATATTGATAATGGCTATGGCGCAGGGTACATTGCTACACAGATAAATCGATTGGCTGTTAGAGGGAATAAACAATATTAGTAATATAGTAATAGTTAGTTCGCAAGTAAATTTCTATTAACATATAAATGAATAATTAGAAAGAACTATGAAGGGAGCGAAGTACATGAGATCTTTATTTTTAGAATGTAATGCAGGTATTAGCGGTGATATGCTGGTTGCTGCTATGCTGGATATGGGTGCTGATAGAGAGACTTTGGATAAGGCTTTAAAGAGTATCCCTGCACAGGGCTTTACTTATAAAATTAGTCGCGTGAAGAAGGCAGGGCTTGATTGCTGCGATTTTGATGTAATTTTAGATGGCGAGCACGAAAATCACGACCACGATATGGAATATTTACATGGTGCTTCTGCGGAGGAGCATGAACACGACGAGCATCATCATCACGAGGAAAAGCATGGGCATATTCGTGAGCATGTGCTGCCCAGCCATATGCCGGAAAATGAGCATATGTTAGATCATGGTAACGAGCGCGCTTATCATGATGGCTTTTATAATGAGCATGATTATATGCATGAGCATGAAATCCAATTGGGTCATGAATTTTTGCAGGTGCATCAGCCAACTGCTAGCGTATGTTCCCACGTTCATGAGCATGCAGAAAATGCTGGTCACGAGCATCACCATCACGAGCATCGCGGCTTGAAGGAAATTGTTGAGATTATTAACCATACTGAGATGAGTGAAAATGCTAGGGCCATTGCGCTGAAGATTTTCGATATTCTCGCTGAGGCCGAGGCTAAAGCACATGGGGTTGCCAAGGATGAGGTACATTTCCATGAGGTAGGAGCCCTGGACTCCATTGTAGATATTATTGCAATTGCAGTTTGCTATGATAGCCTAAATGTTGATAATTTGATGACTTTAGAGCTGTGCGAGGGCAGGGGTACTGTTCGCTGTCAACACGGTATTCTGCCTGTTCCGGTACCTGCTACAGCAAATATTGTGCAAAAGTATAGCATTCCCATGAAATTATTGCCCGTTGAGGGTGAATTTGTAACTCCCACAGGCGCAGCAGCTGTGGCAGCGCTGCGCGTGGACGATGTGCCGGAGGATTTTCATATTGTAGCCTTGGGCATGGGTGCTGGCAAACGTAATTATGCTTTACCCAGTATTTTGCGTGCTTCGATACTTGTTTCTGATGAGGATATTGATGAGCTGCCTGATTTAGCGGCTATGTATGGTGAGGGCGAGGATGAATTTATCCCTGAAGGTAATTCTGAAGCAATCTCAGAAGCAACAGACGCTTTAAGTGGAATGAATTTTATGGGTTGCTTGAGCAAGATGGTAGAAGCAAAATTTGGCTATGAAGAGAATGCACCGAAAACAGAAATGATTGCCAAGCTGGAGACCAATCTTGACGATATTACTGGGGAAACTCTGGGCTTTGTGATGGAAGAGCTGCTGAAATACGGTGCGCTTGACGTTTGCTATTTGCCTATTTACATGAAGAAAAATCGTCCCGCATACCAGCTACAGGTGCTGTGTAAGCCTGAATATGTTGCCAATATGGAGACTATCATTTATGCCGAAACCACCACCCTTGGCATTCGTCGCCAAATCTTGGAGCGTAGCTATCTAGAACGCCACGAGGAAGAGGTTAACACCACCTTCGGCCCCATTAAGGTGAAGGTTTGTGAAACCCCGGCCGGTCAGCGTTATGCTGTGGAGTACGAAAGCGCTGCCGCTGCCGCGAGAGAAAATAACGTGCCCTTGACCGAGGTTTATCGCGAGGTTGACGCTAATTTTACCTGATGGGAGAGGAAATTATTCTTAGAGCTGTGCGTGTGGGCAAGAAAAGTCATAATTTCGACAAGATATTGTGGTATAATATTCTCATTCCGGTGGAAGGATATCTGATTTATAGACCAGTTAATTGATGGAGAAAAAATGGATAATATTTTTGACTTAGTAGCAGATTTTTATGCTCAGGATGAAGAATGGAATACAGTGCTACAGCAAAGCTATGTGGAAAACTTTTTGCGGACTAAGCTCTGGCAGGGGGCTAGTGAGGAAGAGCTTTATCAAGCCTGGGATCATATCACTGTTTTGTGTATCTTTTTAGGCAACTCAGATAATTATTTGGGTGATATGTCTAAGGAGGATTTTATTGACTGTGTGGGCTGGTGTGCTCGCAATGTTTCCGACTTTTTTGTGACCTATGAGCAAATCGATTCATTTTTTGCTACAATGACGGAACTTTATGCCCATTTAAAAAAGAAACGTATCATTACCAATGCTAACGCACCTCAAGAGGCAAGGGCTAAGCTTTTAGCCAATGGGGAGGTGCAAATGCTGGACAGTGATGGGCACTTTTTGCCCCGCTTTGAGCGTTATAATGTGTATTCTACGCCTGATTTGCCGGCCAAGGTATTCTTAAATATTGGTGAGCGCTTAGATAATTTGTTAGAGGCTCTGCGCAAATTTTTTGAGGATAGAAGGTATAAAAAGGATATAGAGCGTGCTACGTTTTTATATGCCGGTATTTTAATGACGGGCGTGGTGCAGGAAAAGCCGGGCTCTGCAGAATATACCCAGTGCTTTTGGGATTATTTTCTCTTTGATTACCGTATGATTGCCAATGATAAGGTGCCGCTGCAGCACTTTTATGACAGTGTAGTCGAGATTGGCTTTAGTGGCAATGGTAAGGTGAGTAGGGATGTACTCTTGGAGCTGCTTAAGGCAAAGCTAGCCTTTTTCAGTGTTCAGGGGCGCACCGAGGATGGTCTTTATAGCTGCGTGAATGTATTCACGGGGGAGGATTATATGCTGATGCTTCCCTTTGATGAGGATGTGAATACGGAGAATATGGTCTTTATGGGGCATGTTTTCTATAATAACACGATGGTTATGAACTGCCTGCGAGGTATGCAAATCCCCAAAAGCTCTTTCAAGCGTTTTATGAAGGTGATGAAGCAGGCTAAGGATTGGGTTGCTGTGCGCCAGGGCGGCAAGCTGTCTTGGGATGATTTTTTAAGTCGTTTTCCCATGTTCGTGCGGCATATGTCCCTTATTTATTCTGCCTATGTGAAGCTGGATGGCTTTAACGAGGTGACGACCCATACTAATTATCGCCCCGCAGTGGAGCTTGATGATGCGGTGAGCGAGGAGATTTGGTATGCTATGCGGCCCTATGCCTTTAGCGCTTATGATATTATGCTGGCTCAGCAGCTTTGGTATGATTATGTGGCTTGCACTGGTAAGAATGTGGATGCCATCCGTAAGCCGGAAATCTGGGCTGCTGGCGTGATCAATTGTTTTGTACTTACCAATGGCGTATATAATTACAAGTCCGAGCACATTTCTACCATGTGTAACGGAGTGCCCATAAGCACGATTAACAAAACTACTCAAGAGATTCAAGAAAAAAACATGCTGGAGCCCCACGATCCCCGTTATATTAACGAGGAGGGCTTATTGTTGATGCTGCTCATGTAGCAGAAGGAGATTACTTATGAAATGTGGATTTTGTGGCCGCGAAGTGGATAAGGGTGTTTTGGAATGTCCCTATTGCCATTATCGCTTTGAGGTGGATGCGCAGGTGCTTACTCCCAATGAACGTGATACCTTTGATGGGGTGACCATCGAAGAGGATGGCAGCACCGTAGATAATAAGAATGTGGCCCAAGGTGCAGATAGTGGCTATAGCCAAGGTAGCTATAGTCAAGGTAATGGTTATGGTAAAAGTGGGCAGCAGGGACCGCAGATTAAGGTGCACAGCTTTGGCTGTGGCAGTGGCCTTTTGATGACGCTGCTTATTTTAGGTGGTATTTTGGCTTTATTCTTCTTTTTACTGCCTACCTTTATTGTTTTTGCAGCCATCGGCGCTGTGGTTGTGTTTATTTTGAGATTGTTTATGTAAAAAATAGAAAAAACACTAGCAGATTTGTGGAAAATCGTGTAAAATATATAGTCGATGCACGATGTGTGAAAATAAAAGAGGAGGCATATGAATATGCATAGTTACAGCATGGATCTTGGCGGCAGAACCTTAACCATTGAAGCCGGCAAGATTGCAAAACAAGCAAATGGCGCTGTATTAGTACGTTATGGCGACACCGCCGTAGTAGTTGCCGTTACCGGCACCAAAACTCCCCGTGAGGGCGTTGACTTTTTCCCTTTGACTGTTGATTTTGAAGAAAAGATGTACGCTGTGGGTAAAATCCCCGGCGGCTTTATTAAACGCGAAGGCCGTCCCAGCGAGCAGGCTATTTTGACCAGCCGTCTGATTGACCGTCCTATTCGTCCCATGTTCCCTGAGGGCTACCACAACGATGTACAAATCGTTGCTACCGCGGTTTCCGTTGATCCTGACAATGCACCGGATATGCCTGCTATGGTAGGCGCTTCCTGCGCACTGTCCATTTCTGATATTCCCTTCGAAGGCCCCATCGCCGGTGTGCGTGTAGGCTTGATTGATGGTCAATTCATCATCAACCCCACCGTGGAGCAAGCAGCTATTTCTGAGCTGAATTTGGCTGTTGCCGGCACTAAGGACGCTATCTTGATGGTAGAAGCAGGTGCTAAGGAAGTATCCGAAGAAACCATGCTGGACGCTATTTGGTTTGGTCATGGCGTAATCAAGCAATTGGTAGAGTTCCAAGAAAAGATTGTTGCTGAAATCGGCAAGACCAAGATGGAAGTACCTGTTTACATTCCTCCTGCTGAATTGGTAGCTGAAATTGAAGAATATGGTGCTCAAAAGCTGAAGGATGCCCTGATGGACGCTAACAAGCTGGAGCGCGAGGAAAACGTTGCTAAAGTCAAGGCAGAAATCGCCGAAGTATTCCTGGAGAAATATCCTGACAATGCTAAGGATGTTGCTTATATTACCCAAAAGCTGGTAAAGAAGATTGTTCGTCGCACCATTTCCGTGGACAAGATTCGTCCGGATGGTCGTCAATTGGACGAGGTTCGTCCTGTATCCTGTGAGGTAGGTCTCTTGGCTCGTCCTCATGGCAGTTCTCTGTTCACCCGTGGTCAAACCCAAATCCTGAACGTTTTGGCTTTGGCTCCCCTGCGTGAAGCACAAATCTTAGATGGCCTTGGTGCAGAAGAAACCAAACGCTACATCCATCACTATAATTTCCCGCCGTATTCCGTAGGCGAAACCAAACCTTTGCGTAGCCCCGGTCGTCGCGAAATCGGTCACGGCGCTTTGGCTGAACGTGCTCTGAAGCCCGTTATTCCTTCTGAAGAAGAGTTCCCGTACGCAATTCGCTTGGTATCCGAGGTTTTGGAATCCAACGGTTCCTCCTCCATGGGCTCTGTTTGTGCAAGCACCCTGTCTTTAATGGATGCTGGTGTTCCCATTAAAGCTCCTGTAGCAGGCGTTGCAATGGGTCTTGTTAAGGATGGTGATTACTTCACCATTCTGACCGATATCCAAGGCTTGGAGGATGCTCTGGGCGATATGGACTTCAAGGTAGCAGGTACTGAGAAGGGTATCACTGCTATCCAAATGGATATTAAGATTGATGGTATCAATAAGGATATCTTCACCCAAGCTCTGGCTCAAGCAAAACGTGGCCGTGAGTTCATCATGGGCAAGATGATGGAATGCATCAGCGAGCCTCGCAAGGAGCTTTCTAAATACGCTCCCAAGATTACCACCATCCATGTTGATCCTGATAAGATTGCCAAGGTTATTGGCCCTAGCGGCAAGACCATTAAGAAGATTGTGGATGAAACCGGCGCTAAGATTGACATTGATGATACTGGTCGTATCTTTATCGCTGCTGTAAATAGCGAGTCCGCTTACAAGGCAATCGAGATGATCGAAGGCATTACCGCTGAAGCTGAACCTGGCAAGATTTATACCGGTAAGGTTACCCGTCTGATGAACTTTGGTGCTTTCGTAGAAATTCTGCCGGGCAAGGAAGGTTTAGTACATATTTCTCAGCTGTCTACTGAGCATGTGGAAAAGGTTGAGGATGTTGTTTCCGTTGGCGACGAAATCGTTGTTAAGGTTACTGAAATCGACAACAAGGGTCGCATTAATCTGTCCCGTAAAGCAGTCTTGATGAAAGGCATGCAAAAATAATAAATGAAAAGAGCCTCCCCTTTAAAGGGGAGGTGCCGAGCTTGCGAGGCGGAGGGGTTTGAGCGCAATATGTAACCCCTCAGACGCCTGCGGCGCCAGCTCCCCTTTTAAGGGGAGCCTTTTTTCTAATTAAGTAGGGAGGAAGCTTGAATGAAAATCCGTGGCTTTGAAAAAATAACTAAATATGCCGAGGTAGATTTTCCTATGCCGGAGCGCAAGACGGAGCTTAGCGCAGGCTATGATTTTTGCTTGCCCGAAGAGGTAACTCTGGAGCCGGGTAAGCTGCAGCTGGTGCCCACCGGTGTGAAGGCTTATATGCAGCCGGGGGAATGGCTGGGGATGCATATCCGCAGCTCTATGGCGGTGAAGAAGCGCCTGATGCTGGTGAATAATGTGGGCATTATTGATGCGGATTATTATAATAATGCGGACAACGAGGGTCATATTATGCTGGCGCTGCTGAACATGGGCGGCGAGGCTGTTGTATTGCCTAAGGGAGAGCGCGTTGCGCAGGGTATTTTCTATAACTACCTGACTGCGGACGGCGACGATAAGGTGGCCAAGGCGGTGCGCGGCGGCGGCTTCGGCAGTACAAGCAAATGATTTTTGTTCAATCTTTACATTAAATAAAATTTTATCTTTTTCTTCATTTTTTTGTTTGACAAAGATTGTCCAGCGTACTATAATTTCTCTAATGAACAACCATTAAGATAGAGGAGCGGAAAGCATCAGTAGCCTGTGGAGCGGGAGTAAAGAAGCAGGTGAAAGGGCCAACGCCGAAGTGCAAGAGCAGCCGTGTCCTTGTGCTGGGCCGTCAGCGAAAGCTGCCGGACTGTCGCTAGAAATCTAGCGGAGCGCTATCTCAGGTATGTATATGATTGCGATGCAGCATATAACCGTTGAGATAGACTAAAATCTCAACGGTTTTTTTATAGGCGAGAAGGAGTGAATTACATGATTCGTGTATTAGTTAATGGCGCGCTGGGCCGTATGGGCGGCGAGGTTTGCAAAAAGGTTTTTGCAGAGCCTGATTTAGAATTGGTGGGTGCTGTTGATATAAAAGAGGGTACTATTGCTTTAGGCGAAGGCGTAAAGGTTAGCACCGACTTGGTAGCTGCTATCGAAGCAACTAAGCCTCAAGTAGTAGTGGACTTTACCCGTCCTGATGTGGTTATGGGTAACCTGCGCAAGATGCTGCCTCTGGGCGTGCATGCGGTGGTTGGCACTACCGGCTTTAAGGATGCTGATTTGGAAGAGGTTGATGCACTTGCACGTGCAAACAACACATCCTTACTCATTGCTCCGAACTTTGCTCTTGGCGCAGTAGTAATGATGAAGCTGGCTTGTGAGGCTGCTAAATATTTCCCCCATGTGGAAATTATTGAAAAGCATCATGACAACAAGCTGGACGCTCCCAGCGGCACTGCAATCATCACTGCGCAAAAGATTGCCGAGGTGCGCAAGGCTATGCACCAAGGTCATCCGGAAGAACGTGAAACCATGGCCGGTGCTCGCGGTGCTGATTTTGAAGGCATGAAAATTCACAGCGTGCGCCTTCCTGGTTATGTTGCTTCACAAGAGGTCATCTTTGGTGGACAGGGCGAAACCCTGCACATCAGCACTGACCCTGTAAGCCGTGAGTGCTATATGCCCGGTGTGGCACTGGGCTGCCGCAGGATTATTGACCAGGTAGGCCTGGTTTATGGTCTGGATAAATTACTGTAAGAATTAAGAGGGGGAAAGGTTTATGAAAAAGTATAATGTTGCAATTTTAGGTGCTACCGGTGCTGTAGGTGGCGAGTTTTTAAAGCTCATCGAAGAGCGTAACTTCCCGTTTGCAGAGCTGCGTCTTTTGGCCTCTGCCCGCAGCGCAGGCAAGCAAATTGAGTTCATTGGCAAAACCTATACCGTGCAAGAGGCTACCAAGGATTCCTTCGAGGGCATTGACATTGCTCTCTTTGCCGGTGGCAGTATTTCTAAAGAATTTGCTCCTTACGCTGTGAAGGCTGGCGCTGTTGTTATCGATAACTCCAGCACCTTCCGTATGGACCCTGAAGTACCGCTGGTTGTGCCCGAGGTTAACCCTGAGGATATTTTAAAGCATAAAGGCATTATCGCCAACCCCAACTGCTCCACCATTATCATGGTTATGGCCTTAAAGCCCCTCTATGATTTGGCTCGCATTAAACGTATTGTTGTTTCCACCTATCAAGCTGTTTCCGGCGCTGGTAAAGAGGGCATCGACGAGCTCACCGACCAAACTAAGGCTTATGCTGAAGGTCGCGAAATGGAAGCACATATTTTGCCCTCCGCTTCCTTGGCTAAGCATTATCCCATTGCCTTCAACCTGATTCCGCAAATTGACGTTTTCCTGGATAATCTCTATACCAAAGAAGAGATGAAGATGGTGAACGAAACCAAAAAGATTATGCATGATGACGAAATGCGCATCACTGCAACTACCGTGCGCGTGCCTGTATATCGCAGCCACAGTGAGTCCGTAAACATCGAGTTTGAGCATGACCTGGATCTGGCAGAGATGGCTAAGGCTATTGATGCTTTCCCCGGCGTGCAAATGATGGATGATCCCCAAAACCAAGTTTACCCCATGCCGCTCTATACCTCTGAAAAATATGATTGCTTCGTAGGCCGTCTCCGCCGCGATGAGTCCAACCCCAATACCTTTAATTTGTGGGTTGTAGGCGACCAAATCCGCAAGGGCGCAGCATTAAACACTTTGCAAATTGCTGAGAAGATGATCGAAAACGGCTGGATTTAACAAGGGGAGAGTATTACTATGAAAATTATTGTACAAAAATTTGGCGGTACCTCCGTAGCTAGCGAGGAAGCCCGCATTGCCGTGAAGGATAAAGTATTGCAAGCCATTCATAATGGCTTTGCTCCTGTAGTCGTAGTTTCTGCTATGGGTCGCAAGGGCGCTCCCTATGCAACCGATACTTTAATCGATATGCTGAAGGAAACAAATCTTTCTGTAAATGTACGTGAGATGGACATGCTCATGTGCTGCGGCGAAATTATTTCCTCCTGCGTTATGGCTGCAACCCTGCAAAAATTTGGTATTAACGCTATGGCTTTGACTGGCGGTCAAGCAGGCATTATTACTGATTCTCAATTTGGTGCAGCACGTATCAAAAATATTAAGGTTTCCTATCTGATGCGTCTTTTGGAATCCGGTATTATTCCCGTTGTCTGTGGTTTCCAAGGCATGACCGAGAATAATTTCAAATTCACCACTTTGGGTCGTGGCGGCAGCGATACCTCCGCAGCAGCTTTAGGTGCAGCTTTGAAGGCTGATTGCGTAGAGATTTATACCGACGTAGAGGGCATCATGACTGCTGACCCGCGTCTGGTGAAAGAGGCTAATATCCTAGAGCAAATCTCCTATGCCGAGGTTTGCCAGATGGCTTACAACGGCGCTAAGGTTATTCATCCTCGCGCTGTGGAAATTGCCATGGGCAGCAATATCCCCATGTATGTAAAATCCACCTTTAGCGATGCTCCTGGTACCTTGATTACTAGCGAAAGCAATGGTCGAAGTGCAGGCAGCGAGGTTGCTATCAACGAAAGCTGCGCTAGTGGCGTTGCTAACCTCAGCGATTTGGTACAATTCCGTATCGAGCTCAATCCCACTGATTTTGCTGCAGGTCGCAATCTGTTCGAGGATTTGGCGGCTGCCGGCATCAGCGTAGGCTGCTTGAACCTGTCCGAAAAGGAAGCAATGTTTGCAGTTTTCACTCCCGATATGGAGCGCACCATTAAAGTGCTTGATGAAACGGGCTTTAAATATTTATGCAATACCGGCTGTGCTAAGGTTTCTGTAGTTGGCAGTGCTATGCGTGGCGTGCCCGGCATTATGGCTACCTTCGTGGCCGCTTTGGCAGCTAAGAATATCGCCATTTTGCAAACCGTGGACTCCGATACTACAATTTCTGCAATCATTAAGGAAGAGCATTTGGTTGACGCTGTTACAGCGCTGCATCATGCCTTCAAATTATAAAAGAGGTGTAATTATTTTATGACAAGACCCTATTTTGGTAGATTATTAACTGCAATGGTTACTCCCTTCAAGGAGGATGGCAGTGTTAATTATGAAGCTGGCTGTCAGCTGGCCGATTGGCTTTTGGCCAACGGCTCCGATGGCTTGGTAATTGAAGGTTCAACTGGTGAAGCTGCCACCATGGACATGGATGAAAAAATTAAGTTCATGGAGACCATTGTCAAGCATGTCAATGGTCGTGCTCCTATCGTGGCAGGTGCAGGCACCAATTGCACCGCTTCTACCATTGATTTGGTAAAGAAGATGGAGGCCTGCGGCGTGGATGGTCTTTTGGTTGTAGGTCCCTTCTATAATAAACCTACCCAAGAAGGTTACTACCAGCATTTTGCAGCTGTGGCCAAATCCACTAAGCTGCCCATCATCGTATACAATGTTCCTGGTCGCACTGGCTCCAACATTGCTCCTGCAACTGTAGCACGTTTGGCCAAGGATTTTGACAATATCGTAGCTATTAAAGAGGCTGCTGGCAACGTTGCTCAATGCGCCGAGCTCTATCGTGTTTTGCCCGAACGCATTTCTATTTATAGTGGCGATGATGGCTTGATTCTGCCCTTTATGGCAGTGGGCGCTGTTGGTCTGATTTCCGTATTGGCTAACTGTAATGGCAAGATTTTGCAGGATGTTATGCAAGCCTATGAGGATGGTCGCGTACAAGAGGCGGCTGTGCTGAATAAGCGTATGGTGCCCCTGGCTAAGGCTATGTTTATGGAAAGCAATCCCATTCCTATCAAATATGCTGTGACCAAGGTTACCGGCATTGATGTGGGCAATCCGCGCCTACCCTTGACCCCGCTCTGCGCTGATTGTGTAGCCATGATGGACGTTATCCTTAAGGATTATGGCATGGTAAAATGAGCAAGTTAGTGGTCATTATCCAATGTGAGCAGGTGCAAAAACGCTGCTGTGGCTATAATTGTACCCACGCATTTTATCATAGGGAAGGGAAATTTACAGGCTATCCAGAGGATACTCGTTATATGTCCTTTACCTGTGGTGGATGCTGTGGCGCTGGACTTAGTGTGAAGCTAGAAAATTTACGCAAGCGTTTACGCCGTTTCCAAGAGGATGGCTTTGATGTAATAGTACATCTGTCTAGCTGCATGGTAAGCGATAATTTTCACAAGGCTCCTTGTCCTCATCTGGATTATATCCTGAATTTGTTAGCCAAAAAGGGATTTAATGTGGTGAAGGGAACATATATTTCGAAAACCGCAACCAAAAAGCGTGAGGCTGGCATTTATAAGGAGTTTTAAGCAAATAGAGCAGTACTAGCTTGACCTACAAGGTGAAAACTGGTACTGCTTTTTTATGTATACAGTGATTTTTCTATAATATTAGCAGGAAAAAAACTCCTTGTAAGAGAATATAACAAGTTATAAAAAATAAATTTCTTTGTAAAGGAGTTGATGGACATGCCATTATTGATTTTAGTTATTGTACTAAGTATTTTAGTTGCTTTATTCGCTGTACAAAATGCTGTGGCTGTATCCTTAAACTTTATTTTCTGGAGCTTTACTACTTCCTTGGTGCTTGTGATTTTGGGCTCGTTTTTAATGGGCGTCTTAGTTGCTACCTGCTTTTTGCTGGCCATGAAGGCAAAGCATTATTTGCAGGATAAAAAGATGCAGGAAGAGATGACCAAGCTACAAGCGGAAAATAAACGCCTTGAGGAACGCATTGCAATTTTGCAGCACACCCAGCAGCTGCATGACCAGACCTCTGGTAACGATAAAACAAAAGCTACAGCAGGAATGGAAAAGAAATAATGCTAGCTAAGGAGCGTATTTGGGAAATACGCGAATATGATAAGCATAAGGCAGGGTGCCTCGCTGCAGAGCTGGGAATTTCACCTTTGGTGACAGGAATATTACTGGAACGGGGCTTGAACGACACCGAGTCTATGCGAGAATTTTTATATGGTAGCTTAACTCCCTTCCATGACCCATTTCTTTTGAAGGACATGGAGAAATCCGTAAGGCGCATTGAAAAGGCGCTGGAGGAGGGTGAGAAGATTACTGTATATGGTGACTATGATGTGGACGGCATTAGTGCGTCCTCCTTGCTCTATATTTATTTGCAGGGACGAGGAGCTAGGGTTGAAACCTATATTCCCCAGCGTAAAAACGAGGGCTATGGCCTTAACGACGATGCCCTACAGACCATTGCTGCCGGTGGTACTACTTTGGTAATCACTGTGGATTGTGGCATTAGTGGCCTTCATGAGGTGGAAAATGCACCTCAATGTTTAGATATAATCATTACAGATCACCACACAGTACCGGAGCTGTTGCCACCTGCCTATGCCATTGTGAACGCTAAGCAAGCGGATGATGGCTATCCCTTTAAGGAGCTGAGCGGTGTTGGAATAGCCTTTAAGCTATGCCAAGCGCTGGAGCAAAAGCAGCCGGGACGCTTACCTGAATGGGATGGCTTAACGGAGCTGGCAGCGCTGGGGACGGTGGCGGATATAGTACCATTGGTGGGCGAAAATCGTGAGCTTGTGCGACGTGGCCTTGCTGCTATGGAAAACACGAAGTTGGTGGGACTGAAGGCTTTAATCGATGCCAGCGGGCTTGCTGGGCAGCGTATTGCTTCGGATAATATTGGCTTTGGTTTAGCGCCACGCTTAAATGCTGTGGGGCGACTGGAGCACGCCCAGAGAGCTGTAGAGCTTTTGGTGACTGATGATAAATACAAGGCTAGTGAAATAGCTGCAGAATTGAATCGTGAAAATAGCTTGCGTCAGGATATTAGCCGACAGATTCAAGAGCAAGCGGAGGCTCTTTTAGCTCAGGAGGAGCATATTGATACGGCCATTGTGCTTGCCAGTGAGGGTTGGCATCAAGGTGTTATTGGTATCGTGGCTTCGCGCTTAGTGGATAAATATCATTTACCTACCATTTTATTGAGCATTTCCGGTGATATGGCTAAGGGAAGCTGTCGCAGTATTCCCGCTTTGAATTTATACGAAGCAATTGCGGCGGAGTCCGATATCTTGAGTCAATTCGGCGGTCACCATCAGGCTGCGGGCTTAACTTTGCCAGCAGATAAGGTTGAGGAGTTTAGACGTCGCTTTAAGGAATATGTGCGTCAAGCACTCAAGCCGGAGGATTATCAGCCCCAGCAAATTGTGGACTGTGTAATCAGTGATAAGGGAGAAATTACACTGCAGGATTTACAGGAGCTGCAGCTTTTAGAGCCTTGTGGCTGCGCCAATCTGCCACCGGTATTCGCTTTTCGTCATGCCCTTTTGCATAATGCTAAGGCCATGGGCAGGGAGCAGAACCATCTACAATTTTTGTTAGATAAGGGCGATTTTTCTTATCGCTGTATCATGTGGAATAATGCTCAGCTTGTGCATTTTATGTACGATAACATGATTGCTGATGTGGCCTTTCAGCCAAAAATAAATGTTTGGCACGAAGAAACGAGTGTGCAGTTGCATACAGTGAGCGTGCGTCAGGAAATGAGTTTGGGCGATTTTCGTAGCCATTTAGCCAATAAATATGTTTTACTAAAGGCTTTAGTGCGCACCCATAATCAGTTGCAGGTTTTTGTAAATGACCTTGAGCGTATACCC
>JBJDXD010000124.1:0-4359 GCA_051866495.1 Phascolarctobacterium sp.
TGATGATTACTTATTACGAATTTCACTATTGTAAACAGCTCGCTAAACTACAATTTATATACAAGGACAAAATAGAATGATACTAAAAGAGAATTTACACACTGCCTACATTGCCTTGGGCAGTAATTTGGGGGATAAGGAAGAAAATTTGCGGCGCGCGTTGGAGCTTTTAGAGGAGCATGGGGTGGAGGTAGTGAAGGTTTCGACTTTCATTTGTACTGAACCCTATGGCGTCACTGACCAGCCGCAGTTCTTGAATGCTGTGTGCCAGGTGCGCACGAGCTTAGAGCCGTTGGCCTTGCTGCATACTTTGCTTGGGATAGAGCAGGAAATGGGGCGTGTGCGTTTGCGCCATTGGGGCGAGCGCAATATTGACCTGGACTTGCTTTTGTACGAGGATGTTGTCATGGACACACCAGAGCTAAAGCTTCCTCATCCCGATATGCAAAACAGAGATTTCGTATTACTTCCTTTGGCTGAGATAGCTCCAGAACTCAAACATCCAACTATAGGAAAAAGTATACAAAAGTTAAAAGAAGAATTAATAGAACGGTAGAAGTGCAAGCTAATTACGAATTTCGAAACATAATAAAAATGGACAGCTTTACGGCTGTCCTCTTATTTTTGCACAAAAATAGCTCAATCCCAGCGCTTGAGCATGTCCTCAATGATTTCTTTATTGGTCTTGCGACGCTTCTTCTCGTAGTTGCGGAAGTTGTTGTCCCGGTGGTCCGTAGAATAATCCGCATAGTCAAAATCGTCGTAGCCCCTGTCATAGCTACGATTGTAATCACCATGTCCATCGTCGAACATAAGCGGTAAAACAAAATTATAATTACTATTGTAGAATAAAGTTTGCATAATTACCTCAAATAAAAGAAAATATGTTGCACATTAATAATAAAAGTGATAAAATGTTTGTAGATAGCTGGTGGTTGGTTTTCCTACTTCGGTAGGAGGTGAAGACATGACTGTTTACGAAGCCATATCTTTAATGATTGCTTTTGCGACGCTTATTATTCTCCTGCTCACTTACATTAAAAAATAGTAAAATGAGAAAAACCGCCTAGCGGTTAGGCGGCTTCCTTCAAAAAACAAAAACTAACGAGGAGAGCCGGCCTACCACAACCAGCTATCTCTTGCTATTATTATAAACGCAGGAGTGCTGTTTGTCAAATCCAAAAAACTACGAAAAAAATTGTAAAATTTGTGTTAATGGGCTTGAATATGCTCCGCAAATGTGATATAGTATACACTATATTAAGGAATGACCTCTAAATCAAGTATAGTATTTTTCAAAGTAAATTTTCAAAGGAGCTAAGAAAAATGGAAAAAGACAAAGCATTTTTGCTGTGGTTTGACCAACTGGAAAGAAAAGACGTGGCTATTGCCGGTGGTAAATCCTCCTCTTTGGGCGAATTAACCTCCCATGTGGACGTTCCCGTGCCCTATGGCTTTGCAACCACTGCCTGCGCTTACAGATACTTCTTCGAAAAAACCGGCCTGTATGATGAAATCAAAAACCTCATCGCTGGGCTGGACGTTGATAACAGCGCTCAATTGCGTGAGGTTTGCGCAAAAATTCGCCAAGCCATCATGGACAAAGAAATGCCTCAGGATTTGCAACAATTGATTGCTGAAGCTTACGAAGAGCTGGGCAAAAAGGTTGGCCAAGCTGATCCCTTCGTAGCAGTTCGCTCCAGTGCTACTGCTGAAGACCTGCCCGATGCTTCCTTTGCAGGTCAACAAGATACATATTTGAATGTTAAAGGCGCTGCAACCATCGTTGCTAAGGTTAAGGAATGCTATGCTTCCTGCTTCACCGACCGTGCCGTATACTATCGCGAAAAACAAGGCTTTGACCATTTGGATGTTGCTCTTTCTGCAGCAGTACAAATGATGGTATTCTCCAAGGCGGCTGGCGTTATGTTCACCGTTAACGTTGCTACCGGCGATGACAAGAACATCCTCATCGAAGGCGCTTGGGGCTTGGGCGAATACGTTGTTCAAGGCACTGTAACCCCTGATAACTACACCATTAACAAGGCTTCCGGCGAAATCATCGAGAAGAATGTTAATGCACAAGACATTAAACTGGTTCGCAAAGCTACAGGCGACTGCGAAGAGGTTATGGTTCCTCTGGATGAACAAAATGAGCAAAAGTTAACCGATGCGCAAATCAAAGAATTGGCTGCATGCGCTAAGAAAATTGAAGCGCACTATGGCTGCTACATGGATATGGAATGGGGCGTTGACGAACGTGACAACAAGGTTTACATTCTGCAAGCCCGTCCGGAAACTGTATGGAGCCGTCGTAATAAAGAAAATGGTGGCGCACCGAAAGAGGAGAAAAAAGTGACTACTGACCGCAAAGTAATTGTTAAAGGCTTGCCTGCTAGCCCTGGTAACGTGGCTGGCCGCGTACATGTAATTTTGGATCCTTCCCGCATTGACGAGTTCAAGGAAGGCGAAATTCTCGTAACCGAAATGACCGCTCCTGACTGGGTTCCGGCTATGAAGAAGGCGAAAGCAATCGTAACCGATAGCGGCGGTATGACCTGCCATGCTTCCATCGTATCCCGCGAGCTGGGCATTCCCTGCATCGTTGGCACCAAGAGCCGTGGCGAAGCTGCTACCACCACCATTCCTGATGGCATTGACGTAACCATCGATGCAACTCATGGCGTTGTTTATGAAGGCATCATCGAAGAACCCAAGGCTGAACAACCTGCTCAACAAGTTGTTGCCGCTGCTGAATATTTCCCGCCCACCGGCACCAAGATTTACATGAACTTGGGCGACCCTGAGCTGGCAGAAAAATACAGCACTCTGCCCTGCGATGGTATCGGTTTGATGCGCGAAGAGTTCATCTGGACTACCTATATCCATGAGCATCCCCTGTACTTGATTAAGATTGGTCAACCGGAAAAGGTTGTGGACCAACTGGCTGAGGGCATTCGCCAAGTTTGCCAAGCTATGGCTCCCAGACCGGTTACCCTGCGCTTCTCCGATTTCAAATCCAGCGAATATCGCGATTTGAAGGGCGGCGACGAGTTCGAGCCCTATGAACCCTCTGCTCTCTTGGGCTGGCGCGGTGCTTCCCGTTACTATGACCCCAAATATATCGAAGCCTTCAAGCTGGAATGCTTGGCTGTTCGCAAGGTACGCGAAGAGTTCGGCCTGAAGAACCTGAACGTTATGATTCCCTTCTGCCGCAACGTGGAAGAGTGCGAAAAGGTTGTAGCTATCATGGCTGACTGCGGTCTGCGCCGTGGCAAGGACTTCAAAGTTTGGCTGATGGCTGAAATCCCCTCCAACATTATTTTGGCCGACCAATTCAACAACTATGTTGATGGCTATTCCATTGGCTCCAACGACTTGACCATGCTGGTATTGGGCTGCGACCGTGATAACGACACCGTATCCCATATCTATGACGAGCGCAACTTGGCAGTTCGCCGTGCCATCCGTCACCTCATCGATGTTGCTCACAAGGGTGGCAAGACCGTATCCATCTGCGGCCAAGCTCCCAGCGTATATCCTGAATTCTGCGAATTCTTGATTAAGAGCGGTATCGACAGCATGTCCGTAAACCCCGACACCGTGAAGTTCACCAAGAAGCTGGCTGCGCAAATCGAGCAACGCATCATGCTGGATGCTCTCACCGGCCGTGGTCGTCAGGATGTTGAAGATCTGAACTGGTAATTAAATTAGAATTTTCTAAAAACTATTGACAGCTTGCCTGTCATGGTTTATAATAGCCTTAACAATTAAATAGCTTCGAGCTAAAGGCTCCTGTATTGCATATGTAGTACAGGAGCCTTTTTGTTTACAGCTACGAGCACAAGGAGTTGAGGCTATGGATTATTATTTACTAGCATTTATTTTAGGCTTAGCGAGGCACTGCTACACTGATTTTCGTTATTACCTGCTTTATGACAGCACCAACGCATTTTTAGTAGCTGTTGGCCTAGGAAGAGCGTTGTATTTAGGTGTGCTTGAGGAGGCTTTTCAGGGAGCTTTAGCGCTGGGATTGGTGATGCTGGTCATTTATTTTGCCAGCAGGGGCGGCATGGGGGAAGGGGATGTGAAGCTTGCCGTAGTGCTAGGGCTTTGGCTGGGCGTGCGGCAGGGGTTAGCATGTCTTTTACTGGCATTTATGAGCGGTGCCCTGTGCGGCGCTTTTTGGCTTTTATTTCATGGCAAGCACAAGCAGCAAATTCCCTTTGGACCATATTTAGCTCTTAGTGCCCTTATTAGTTACTGCTATGGCAGGGATTTACTAGCTTGGTACCAGCAATTTTTCTTTTAAAAGCAAAGGTAAATTGTCAATTTTTGAGCAAGTAAAAGGGGTTAGAA
>JBJDXD010000125.1:0-4354 GCA_051866495.1 Phascolarctobacterium sp.
CTTGCGTTATCCTTTGCTGTTCTTCTGCCTGGCCTACATTGGCTTCACCATCTTGCTGCCTACCGTAGTTATCTTCATGGTTGGCGGTGTCGAGACCTATGGTCTGCCTTTGACCTGGGAAAACCTCTCTCTCGACAACTACAAGTACATCCTCTTTGAATATGATGTAACCCGCGACGCTATCTTCAACTCCGTAACCTTGGGTCTGGCTGCTGCATTCATCACCATGTTTGCCGGCGTTATGATTTCCTATGTTATCGTAAAGATGAAGGTTCGTGGCAAGGGCATTCTGGAATTCTTGGGCATGCTGCCCTTCTCCGTTCCCGGCTCCGTTATCGCCCTGGGCGTAATCCTTGCTTGGTCCGGCCAGTTTGGCATCAACATCTACAATACTGTATGGATTATTCTGGTATCCTACATCGCCCGCTACATGGCCTTCTCCTTAAAGGCTAACTCTGCAGCGCTGGAGCAGGTGCACGACTCCCTGATGGAAGCATCCCGTTCCTGCGGCGCTAGCATGTGGCAATCCCTGAAGGATATCGTTATTCCGCTGGTTCGCCCCGGTATGGTCAGCGCCTTCTTCTTGATCTTCCTGCCGGCCCTGCGCGAATTGACCGTATCCATCATGCTGTATGCTCCTACTACTAGAACCATCGGCGTTGCCATCTACACTCTGAACGAGGATGGCGAAACCGTTATGTCCACTGCTTTGGCAGGTATCGCATTGATCATTATCGTTTTAGGTCAAATGTTCATCAACCATCTTACCAAGAAAGCGAGTGAGTAATCGTCATGTCATACATCCGCTTAGTTAATGTTACAAAAAGATTTGGTGATGTTACTGCCGTCGATAACCTGAATATCGAAATCGGCAAGGGCGAATGCTTCTCCATGCTGGGTCCCTCCGGCTGCGGCAAAACCACTACCTTGCGTATGGTTGCCGGCTTTGAGGATTTATCCGATGGTGAGGTGTGGGTAGGCGACCGCCTGCTTTCTTCTCCTAAAAAGCATCACTACACTCCCCCCGAAAACCGCAACTTCGGCATGGTTTTCCAAGCCTTCGCCGTATGGCCCCATATGAGCGTTTATGAAAACGTGGCCTTCCCCCTGCGTCTGCGCAAGCTGCCCAATGCAGAAATCGAGCAGCGTACCAAGGACGCTTTGACTGCCACCAACCTGCTCAAAGCTGCCAATGACAGCCCTGCCGACCTTTCCGGCGGCGGCAAGCAGCGTGTGGCCTTGGCTCGCGCTCTGGCTATTAACCCCGACGTAATGCTTCTGGACGAGCCCCTCTCCAGCTTGGACCCCCATCTGCGTGAGGAAATGCGCTTTGAGATTAAGGATTTGCAGCGTAAATATGGCTTCTCCATTATTTATGTAACCCATGACCAATCCGAGGCTATGGCACTGTCCGACCGCATTCTGGTTATGAAGCTGGGCGTTATGCAGCAAATCGACTCCCCCTTGGATGTTTATAACAATCCCAAGAACAAGTTCGTATTTAGCTTCATCGGCGTTTCTAGCTTCACTGACGTAGTTTGGAAGGGCCATGATGCCTATATCAAGGGCTCCGAGCACAAGCTGCCCAGCGGCCTCATCGTGCCTGACCGCATGAAGGCTGAGGAAATGTTCAATCTGGCTAGCCGTCCTACCGAAATCCGCTTTACCACTGCTGGCGACCCCAACGGCGTGCGTGGCCACGTTATCCGCAAGGCCTTCTTGGGCGAGATTGTGGACTATTTGGTAAAGATTGGCGACCAAGAGGTGCGCGTGCAAATTGGTCGTCGTGACCCCGGTCCTGAGGCTGACGAGACCTGCTATCTGCACTTCCTCCGTCCCTTCTGGTACAAGGTTAACGAGTAAAATCTCAAACTATTACCTAGACAATTTTTTATGGCCTGCGCTCCTAGCTTCCACTAAGTGCAGGCATAAAAGAAGCACTACTTTAGGTCTTTGGGCCTAGAGTAGTGCTTTTGAGTTTTATTCATATTGCTTATTAATCCTTGTATTCACTACATTGCTTTAAAGCGCCATGCGCGCTATAATAAAGAAGAAATATTTAGCGAATGTAGTCTTAATTGAAGGAGATTTTATGCACAAAACAGATTTTTTGCCGATTTTGGCCTTAGCAGCGGGCCATTTAGTTACAGATATGCAGGCAGGTGCCCTGCCCATAGTCCTGCCCCAGCTTAAAGAAATGTTCAGTTTGAGTTATTCTCAGCTAGCAGCCATCGTATTAACACAAAATATCATGTCCTCTGTTATTCAGCCAGCCTTTGGCTATCTTACGGATAAGCGCTCCATGCCAAAGCTGCTCCCAGTATGTGCTGCTATGGCAGGAGCTGGCTTTGCTTTTGTAGGTTGGGTATCCACCTACACCCTGCTTTTGTGTACAGTTATCGTGATTAGCTTAGCTAGTGCAACATATCATCCTCAAGCTTCAAAAACAGTAAACTTTTTGAGCGATGATACAAACCGCACCCAGAACATGGGTATCTTTTCCTTAGGTGGTAACGCTGGCATGGCTGTAGGTTCTATTTTGATGACTTTTCTTATGAGCCTTACAGGTGGCATTCATAATACAGTCTATTTTGTATTGCCGGGACTTTTAGTTTTTGGTCTCATGACCAAGTGCATGGATGCTTATGAGCAGGCGAACTTGGAGCATGCAGCGCAGCAAGCGAAGAAAGAAGCCAAGGGTACGGCTGAAAAGCTATCATATTTTGGCCTTTTCCTCATTCTTTTCTATATCTTTATGCGCTCATCCATTCATGTAGGAATTTCCACTTATATGCCTATTTTTTATATGAAGTTTCGTGGTTTTGAGCCCATTTTTGCCAGTAGTCTTGTGTCTGGCTTTTTGCTAGGCGGTGTGGCTGGCACCTATGTGGGCTCCGTACTTAGCGATAAACTGGGCGCGCGCAAGATTTTGCTGGGCTCCATTGCCTGCAGCATCCCTGCTATCTATGCCATCACTATAGCTACCACGCCATGGCTAGCCATGGTCGCGGTGGTTACGGCTGGTTTCTGCATCATTGGCTCCTTTGCAACTACTATTATTCTGGCCCAATGCATGATGCCCAATAATGTGGGCATGGCTTCAGGCTTAACCATTGGCTTTAGCGTGGGCTTGGGTGGCTTTGGTGTTACTATTTTAGGCTATTTAGCCGATAATTACGGCTTACCCTTTGTGATGCAGCTGTTAGTATGGCTGCCCATTGTAGCTGCAATAGTAGCCACTCGCATACCTATTCCAAAAGACTTGCAAAGATGAAGGGTACAACAAAAAATTAAATAATGTTGGCCTGTAATGCACACAAAAACAGGGTCGCGGAGCGACCCTGTTGATTTTTTTCCGATATGGAATTTTTGTTGGAGTTGAATTAGAAAGTGAAGTACAGGTCAGCGTAGAGAATCTTGTTGTCGAAATCGCTAACTTTAGATTCGGTATCATAGTAGGAAACTTCTGCTACGATGTTCTTTGCTACAGCATAGTTAGCACCTACGCCCCAACCTTTGAAGCCAAGGCCGATACCAAAATTATTAAAAGTATCTGCATCAGTAGTATGAGCTACATAAGTTTGACCACCTTGGTTGTAGTAGTTAGCGAACAAGCCCCAAGAGCCAGGAGTTGCAGCATCAGCACCTTTGTAGTTGATGCCAACAGCAAAGCCATCATCATCAACCTTATCCAGCAGTGCCTGAACACCTGCATTATCATGACTAGCATCGCCTTTCAGATAGTATGCATTCAGAGAAATATCGCCAATTGCATAATCGGCACCTACATACCAAATAGCATTGTCAATACCAGTCTTTATATCACCTACAGAGCCAATATCTTTGAAGTTAGCATAACCAGCAGTCAGTCCAACTACACCCAATTTAGCGGTTGCTTCTGCGCCTGCATAATTGCCAAAAGTAGCAACACCATTATCAGTACCACGGCCAGCAAAGCCAGTAACCTTAATGTCTTTGCCATAAGAAACTTCTACAGCATCAGCACGAGTATCATATACATAGCCATTGCCAAAGAATGCATTGTAACGGCCAGCAGTTACATCCAAGCCTCCAACTTTACCAGTCAGATAAGCACGTTGGAAGTCAACATCTTCTTCACCAGTATTTTTGTCACCATTGGTGAAGGTTTGGGTGTTTTGCAGCATAGCTGTGTAGGACCAGTCTTCGTTTACTTGGCCCTTCATCCACAGACGAGTACGCAGGCTACCATCATGATTGGAACCATTATCGTTGCCATCCTTAGATGCATAACGAGCACGAACCTCACCAGAAATCTTTACATTGTCAGCTTTCTTTTCCAGGTTAGCTACGCGAACGCCCAGGTTATCCAGCT